>CANQDS010000004.1 GCA_947593655.1 uncultured Lachnospiraceae bacterium
CTTTTTTTGCGGTTGTCAATGAACGGGCTGTTGCATAAGAAAAGACCATTCCCTTTTCCGTCAATCGGTTGATTACCTCATTTGTGTATTCCGATGTTCTTCCGTTACTCCTTAACAGCGTTCCATCTAAATCTGAAACATAGAGTGTGCTCATTTTGATATTCTCCCAAACTTCGATTGTTTCACGAACAGATATCCTTTGATTTACCGGCCCGCGATCTCCATGCGGTTCATCACGCCCTGTCCATCGATTCCGGGATGCGTGAAATAGATCTGGGCAATCTGCTCCGCTAAGGCCGGACGGATCCTGCGGGCTTTTGCAATATCCGCAACCGTCCGCCCCCGCGAAAGATCTTTTATGACCGCTTCTACGATCCCCCGCAGCTCTCCGCTGCCAAATTGCGGGCTCTGTTTATCTGCTTCCTGCGCACTGCCGCCGGAGAGATCGATTCTTTCTACCGCCATTTTTCCGCTTTCGCCGTCAATCGTTAAAAGCGCCATAGTCGCCGCCCGTCCGAAACGCCGCGGTCCGCCGCTGCCCGGATTCAGCCAGATTCTGCCGTCTTCCTCTTTCTTTTCATACCTGTGCGAATGTCCGTAAATGACAAGGTCGGCTTTCTGCGCTTCCGCAGACATCTGCTTTTTGTCATGCACCATATAAATCTTTCTGTCGTACAGCGTAAAAGAGGCTTCTTTCGGCAGTCCTTCGGTCCATTCCCTGTCGCAGTTTCCGCGCACCGCGATCACCCGCGCGTATTTTTCCAGTTTCTCTAAAGTCTTTCGATCCGCGATATCGCCGCCGTGCAGAATCAGCTCGGATGTGCGCAGCACTTCGGCTGCTTCCCGCCGCAGAGTTCCGTGCGTGTCTGATAAGACTGCGATTCTATGTATTGGCATTTTTCCCCTCCTGTTCCGGAAAATCCGTGCCGCGCCGGTTTAGAGAACCATAAGCAGCGTTCCCGCGCCGATAAGGACGCAGCCGATCATGGATTTTACCGTGGCTTTTTCGTGCAAAAAAATAAAAGCGAGAACGACTGTGATCACGATGCTCGTTTTATCGACCGCCGCCACTTTCGATGCTTCGCCGGCCTGCAGCGCCTTATAATAGCAGAGCCAGGAGGCGCCGGTCGCGAGGCCGGATAAGATCAAAAAAATCCAGCTTTTCCTGCTGATTCCCGCAATTCCTTTCTGTGCATCGGTGAGGAACACCATTCCCCATGCCAGAAGTACAACGACTACCGTCCGGATGGCTGTCGCAAGGTTCGAGTTTACGCCTTCGATGCCGATTTTCGCCAATATCGAGGTCAGCGCCGCAAATACGGCGGATAGTAAGGCAAGGATCAGCCACATGTATTTTTCCTCCTCTATAAGCGTAAGTTTTATTTATCTGCGGAGATACATTCCCGGCATTTCCGGCCCGCTGTTTCCCTGTGCCAGGGAGAGCAAAGCATCCTGCAGCACTTTTGAGAAATTCAGATTATTTTTCTCTGCAAACGCATTTAGCCACGCTGGGATCGTCAGGTTTTTCCTTACCGCCTTATCTCCATATTTTTCTGCATAACTGTCCATGTCAAGCAGCATCATATTTACCATGCTGCCCGTCTCCGCCGGTACGCTGTCATACGGTGTTGCCGCCGGAATCTGCCGCCCGTCCTCCAGTTCTCCCAGAATCCAGCCGCTTGCCGCATCGATTCCCATTTCAATGGCTTCTTCCAGGCTGTCTCCTCCTGTCACGCATCCCGGCAGATCTGGAAACTCTACCACATAACCGCCGCTCCCGTCCGAAAACGATTTAAATACGGCTGGATACACTAATTTCATATGTTCTCCTTTCTTATCACAGACAACGGTTATAATCCGGCCTGTCTCATGATTGATTTCACAATATCCGGGTGTATGTCTCTACCCGCATGTTCCGGCACTGTCACTTTTCCGGCTTTCAAGGGGTGCAGATACTGATGATGCTATCCTTTTTGCTTTACTTCATACCATCCGTCATTCTTTAATATCTTATCAATTTCCCGGAATCTCAATCCCTTCTCCTTCTAAAAATTACTTCTTTTTCTGTTGTTTGTTCCTTAATTATAATACGCATTATGCGTATTGTCAAATCAATCTTCCCGCCAGCGCCTCGCTTAAGCGGTCCGGTATCCCCCGCGGTCCTCTTACAGCATGAATCCCGTATTTTTCGCTCAGCAGATCAAATGGAAACTGATCCGGCTGATAGCGTTTCAGCAGTTTGATCTTCATAAGGCTTTTCATATGGACTGCCCCATCGTCATACTGGAACGGAATATCCGTTTCCGTCACCCGGCACTGGTAAAGGACCGCGGATACCGGGGCGGCCACATACAAATACACGGTATCTCCCGTTTTGATTCCCCTGCCCTGCTTCCAGTCAATCTCACTCTCTTTCTCAAAGGCCGCTTCTACATCATAATATTTCGGATTCGCCGGAACCAGCCACTCTTTCGGCGGGCGGAGCGCCTGTTTCGTTTGGGCGGAAGCCGTTGCAAGATACCCCTCGTCCAGCCATTTGCAGATTTCGTCAAACGCGACTGCGCCGTACAGTGAAATAGAGATCCAGTTTCCCTTGCTGATGTGGTAGCCCCGGAAAAAACCTTTCTGCTGCACAAGAAGATCCCGAAGAAACGGATCTGCAACTTTCACGTTCAGGATGTCCACGATCTCTTCCGTTTCCAATCCCAGCTTACTTCCCGGCACATCCATGACAAGCGCAAACCACTTCTGATTGTCGCTATGCCGGAAAACGGCATAGCCGGGATAGCGCCTCCATAAATATTCCGGAGAAGTTTGATATGTTCTCTTAATATAAGCAAATAATTGTTCCCTGAAAGACAAGTCTTTTTCCATGACAGTCGTTCTCCATTATCATTCCGCGAATAATATTATTTTTTAAATAAATCAGAGTGCGTTCCGGTTCTTACAAGATATATTTCATTATCAAATATTCCATAACTCATCCAGATCCGTAAAATGCTGTCCTGATCCTGTCCGCTTCATCTCGTCTACTTCCGCAAAAGCTTTCAGCGTCTCTTCGTTCGGTTCTTCCATTTCCGTTATTAATCTATGAATATAACCGATAATATACGCAATTTTATCATCCGGGATCTCATTTAATAACTGGATTGCCTTTTCCCTGTTGCTCATTGTCCGCCCTCTCTTTCCATTTTCCTGTCATTCTGCTCATCATAATCGCGCCGTGCCGGTTCATAAATATTCGATCGGCAGCGCGATCAGATTTTCCCTCAGATACGTTTTCCGATCGATCAGGCAGAGAATAATGCCCGTTCCCCTTGTCTTATTCGGAATTTTGTCCAGCACCGTGTTTGCTGCAGCCATATCGGCTTTTGGATTTCCGCTCATCTTAATTTCAACCGGGTATAAAACGCCGTCTTCCTCAATGATCAGATCGATCTCGTTTTCTGACGTGCGTTTCTGATCCCTTCCCCGGTAATAAAAAATATTAAATTTATAATCTTTCCCTTCGTTCACATAGGATTTCAGGATTTCCGAAACCACAAACGTCTCGAACATGCTGCCCGCGACCGCGGAGCATTTCAGCGCATCGGCCGTCAGCCATCTGGTCAGATAACAGGCAAGCCCGGTATCGCGGAAATAGATTTTCGGCATTTTGACCGCGCGGTTTAATGCGCTCGGACTGTATGGCTGCAGCAGATAGACGATTCCCGTCCGCTCCAATATCGAGATCCAATTCCTGACCGTCGATTCGCTTACGCCCGTATCGCCTGCTATATTGGCATAATTTAATATTTCGCCGGTTCTTGCCGCGACTGCGGTCAGAAATTTGGTAAAAGTGATTCCGTCGCTGGAAATAAATTCATTCACATCTCTTTCCAGATAGGTGGACACATAGGAGGAATAATATTCCTGCCAGTCCCTTTCCACGTCATACAGTTCCGGATAAGAACCCTTGTGGATCGTCTGCCAGAGATCTTTATACGGACGGATTTCCTGCTCCCGTGCCTGTATATAAGCGTCTGTCGGAATAAAATGCCGGTTAAAGCGGACACCATGCATTTCCCGCAGGGAAAGCCCGAGCAGTTCCGTGATCGCCACTCTTCCTGCCAGCGATTCGCTCATTCCTTTCATCAGTTCCAGCTTCTGCGAGCCGGACAGAAGAAACTGTCCCCTCTGATCCGATTCATCGACGATCATCTTAATTTCTTCGAGAACCGTATTTTCTTTCTGGACTTCATCGATAAATAACGGGCACGGATGATTCAGGAAAAACAGCCGCGGTTCTTCCCGCGCCTGCAGCCTGGCCAGCCTGTCGTCAAAATTTACCCTGTTAAATTCCGGAAACTCATGCCGGATCAGCGTAGATTTGCCGACCTGCCGGGCTCCCGTCAGCAGAACGCACTTGCTCGATCTTACCCTGTTTTTTAAAACCTCTGTAATCGCCCGCTCGATATACGCCATGATCTTCCACCCTTTCTGCGGCAGGTCTAACCAACCCTAAAGTATGATTTTACTATAGCCGTTTCCACGGAAAAGCGCAAGATTCATTTTATACAACAGGAAAAAGGCAAACAGGCTGCGCTCCTTTTGGAATGCGCAGCCCGTCTGTCTTTCGTTTTTTCGATTCCGTACATGATTTATTTTGCAGCCATCATTTTTGGCGCCGCTATATCAAGCGTTTTGCTTTCCCGGTACGGCCGAAACAGCAGATAGAGGAATCCTGCCACGACCAGAAACGCGGCGATCGTGCCGATACCGAACGTGCCGTAAACAACCAGCGATCCGATCTGATAAATGCACAGTCCGACCAGATAAGCCAGCAGACACTGATAACCGATCGCAAACCAGAACCACTTTGCATTGTTCATCTCGCGCTTGATCGCTCCCATCGCCGCAAAACAAGGGGCGCAGAGAAGGTTGAACGCAAGGAACGCCATTGCCGCCACCGGGGTGATGCTCGCAGAAAGCGTTCCCCAGATCTCCGCGCCGTCCTCCGCCACTTCCGCGTAACCGAAGAGGATCCCGAACGTGCTGACGACATTTTCCTTTGCCACCAGCCCGGTGATGGCCGCTACCGCCGATTTCCAGTTTCCGAAACCGAGCGGGGTAAAGATCCATGCAAATGCATTTCCGATCCCGGCTAAAATGCTGTGGTCGATCTCCATATCATCCAGCATCCGGAACCCGCCGTCCACCCAGCCGAAATAAGTGGTAAACCACACAAAGATCGTGGAAAGCAGGATGATCGTGCCCGCTTTTTTGATAAAGGAATAACCGCGCTCCCACATGCTGCGGAGCACATTTCCGACGGTCGGCATATGATACGCCGGAAGTTCCATGACAAACGGCGCCGGCTCACCCGCAAACATCTTTGTTTTCTTTAAGATAACGCCGGAGCAGATGATCGCCGCGATTCCCATAAAGTAAGAAACCCATGATACCCACCAGCCGGAGTCTCCGAAAAACGCACCCGCGATCAGCGCAATGATCGGAAGTTTCGCGCCGCACGGAATAAAAGTCGTCGTCATGATCGTCATTTTGCGGTCGCGGTCGTTTTCGATGGTCCGGCTCGCCATAACGCCCGGTACGCCGCACCCGCTGCCGATCAGCATCGGAATAAAGGATTTTCCGGAAAGGCCGAACCGGCGGAAAATACGATCCATAATGAACGCGACGCGCGCCATGTAGCCGCAGGATTCCAAAAACGCAAGGAACAGAAACAGTACCAGCATCTGCGGCACAAAACCGAGCACGGCGCCGACGCCCGCGATGATCCCGTCCAGAATCAGGCCCTGCAGCCAGTCTGCACAGCCGATCGCATCTAACAGTTTTCCGACCAGAACCGGGATGCCCGGAATTTCCAGCCCGAAAAGGCTCCAGCCGTCGCCGAACACGCCGTCGTTCGCCCAGTCGGTCGCCCATGTGCCGACCGTCGTTACCGAAATATAATAAACAAGGAACATTACCGCCGCAAAGATCGGAAGCGCCAGCCAGCGGTTCGTAACAATGCGGTCGATCTTATCGGAAAGCGATAATTTTTCCTTCCTGTTTTTCGCCAGACATTCCCCGATGATCGAAGTAATGTAGGTATAGCGCTCATTGGTGATGATGCTCTCCGCGTCGTCGTCAAACAATTCCTCGAGGCGCGTCCGCTCCGCGGAAACATCCGGAACCGTCTGCATCAGATCCGCGATTTTGGAATCATTTTCCAGAAGCTTGATGGCAAAAAAGCGTTTCTGGCCTTCCGCCGCGGTGTTTCCCAGCTTATCTTCCACCGCCGCGATCAGTTCCTCCACCGCATCGGAAAACCGGTGGACGCGTGCATTGGTTTGCCCCGCCTGTGCCAGCGCAACGGCGCGTTCCGCCGCTTTCGTGATCCCGGTTCCTTTCAAAGCGGAAATTCCGATCGTTTCGCAGCCCATTTTTTCGCCCAGAGCGCGGAGATTGACCGCATCGCCGTTTTTTTCCACCAGATCGATCATATTGACCGCCATGACTACCGGAATTCCGAGCTCTAAAATCTGGGTGGACAGATACAGATTCCGCTCGATATTGGTTCCGTCCACGATATTGATGATCGCATCCGGGCGCTCGCCGACCAGATAGTTTCTGGCAACGACTTCCTCCAACGTGTACGGGGACAGGGAATAAATTCCCGGCAGATCCATGATGACGACATCTTTATGCCCCTTCAGACGTCCCTCTTTTTTCTCAACGGTTACGCCCGGCCAGTTGCCGACAAACTGATTGGAACCGGTCAGCGCGTTAAAAAGCGTTGTTTTTCCGCAGTTGGGATTTCCTGCGAGTGCAATTTTTACTGACATTTTCTCTCTCCTCTATAAACATAAGTTATATCTGACTCAGACTGTCGGATGCCAGTACTGTCGGACAGTACCAGGCTCCTCTATTCTACTTCTACCATTTCCGCGTCGGATCTGCGGAGGGACAATTCGTAGCCCCGCACCGTCAGCTCGACCGGATCTCCGAGCGGCGCGACTTTTCTCACATAAATCTCCACGCCTTTCGTGATCCCCATATCCATAATCCTGCGTTTCACCGGCCCGTCTCCGTTCAGCCGTTTGACGGTCACGGTTTCGCCGATCTTCGTCTGTCTTAATGTTTTCATGTTCACTCCTCTTTCCTCTCAAACTATAATTTTGCCCGCCAGATCTTTTCCGATGGCGACGCGGGAATCCTTGACATTGACGATCATGTTTCCGCCGATATCGGAAATGACCGTCACCACTTCCCCTGCGACAAAGCCCAGATTCTCCAGAAACTTCCTTGTCTCCTCCTTCCCGCCGATTTTCCTGATTGTTACAGGGTTTCCTGTGTCCGACATGGTAAGCGGCATTTTTCTTCCCTCTCTTTCCTGCGTTTTCGTGTAAGACGTATGAGTCTGTAAATATCATATTCTTGCAAAATAACACATTCTTGCAGATGGTTGCATGTTTCTGCAAAATGCATGTTCTTGCAGATTACATGATTCTGCAAAATGCCATGCTCTTGTATCTGCAAAATTCATGTTCTTGCAAATTTCATGTTTCTACAGACACCATTTTCTTGTGGTCATGCGCTACTAACCAGCAATTGTTTCTCCTTACTTTGGTTAGTATATACTAACAATTATTAGTTGTCAATTACTTTTTGAAAAAATTTTTCGATCCATTTTGCGCGGATGATGGATCATGCCGGAAATAAAAACACTTTTCGACAGGCTGAAAAAAACCGGGACACAGCGGCTGTCCGACAGCTTCCGTGTCCCGGTTCAGAGATCTTTTTTGCTTTTATATTTACTTTCCTGCTTTTTCCTATTGCAGAATCCTATTATTTTTTATCGTATCCGTTTTCTTTTTTACAGTTTTCTTTTCTATCGTTTTCTTTCCTACGGCAGATCCTCGATCTGCCAGTCGATCGGCGTCTCCCCGTGCTCTTCGAGAAAGCGGTTGGCCTGACTGAAATGCCGGCAGCCGAAAAAACCGCGGTATGCGGAAAGCGGGCTCGGATGCGGCGCCTTTAAGATCAGGTGGCGCGGATTCGTCAGCATCGGGATCTTGCTCTGTGCCGGGCGTCCCCACAACAGGTACACGACCGGCCGCTCCTGGGCATTGACCGCCTGAATGATCGCGTCGGTAAACTGCTCCCATCCTTTCCCCTGATGGGAATTGGCCTGATGCGCGCGCACCGTCAGAACCGTATTCAAAAGGAGCACGCCCTGATCCGCCCATTTCTTCAGATAGCCGTTATTCGGAATCTTACAGCCTAAATCATCGTGCAATTCCTGATAAATATTCTGCAGAGACGGCGGGATATCCTTCTGATCCGGCAGCACGGAAAAACTAAGCCCGTGCGCCTGATGCTCGTTGTGGTACGGATCCTGCCCTAAGATCAGCACTTTGACGCTGCCAAGCGGCGTAAAGTGCAGCGCATTAAAAATATCGTCCGCCGGCGGGTAAACCACTGCCCGACTGTATTCGTCTTTTACAAACTGGTAAAGCGTGCGGTAATACGGTTTTTTAAATTCCGCCTCCACCGCGCCCAGCCAGTCATTGGAAATCATTGCCATATCCGGTTCTCCTTCATCTGCGGACGGAAATCCCGCGCCCGGCCAGATAATTCTTCAGTTCCATAATCTCTAATTCTTTATAGTGAAAAAGCGAAGCCGCCAGCGCCGCGTCCGCATGTCCTTCGGAAAGCGCCTCGTAAAAATGCTCTTTGGTTCCGGCCCCTCCGGATGCGATGACCGGAACCGACACCTGATCCGCGATCGCCCGTGTCAGTTCGATGTCATAACCCGCTTTCGTTCCGTCGCAGTCCATGCTGGTCAGCAGGATTTCCCCCGCTCCCATGCGGTCCGCTTTCACCGCCCACTCGACTGCGTCCAAACCGGTATCGATCCGGCCGCCGTTTTTAAATACGCTCCATCCGCTGCCGTCCGGCCGCCTTCTCGCATCGATCGCCACGACCACGCACTGGCTTCCGAATTTATCCGCCGCCCGGCTGATCAGCTCCGGCGTATTAATGGCGGAAGAATTGATGGAAATCTTATCCGCGCCTTCCCGGAGCAGTTCCCGGAAGTCTTCCACCGACCGGATCCCGCCGCCCACGGTAAACGGGATAAAAACCTTCTCCGCCACCCGGCGCACCATATCCACTACCGTTTTCCGGTTGTCGGAAGAAGCCGTAATGTCCAGAAAAACCACTTCGTCCGCGCCCGCCTTGTCATACGCCGCCGCGATCTCCACCGGATCCCCGGCGTCCCGCAGACTGACAAAATGAACACCTTTGACTACCCTGCCGTTATCAACGTCCAGACAGGGAATGATCCTTTTCGTAAACATCAGCCATTCCCCCTTTCCGGCTGTGCAGCCGCCTTGATCTGCGTAAAATTTTTCAAAATCCTAAGTCCGACCGCGCTGCTCTTCTCCGGGTGGAACTGGCACGCAAAAACATTGTTTTTCTCGACAGACGCATGGATTGTGACACCATACTCCGTCTGCGCCGTTACGATCGACACATCCGCCGCTTTCAGATAATAGGAATGTACAAAATAAACATACGACTGCGCCCCGATCCCTTCAAACAGCCGGCCGCGGCCGGTCAGTTCCAACGAATTCCACCCGATATGCGGAATCTTTAACCCTTCCGCTTCCGGGATCCGCAGGATCTTCCCATCCAGAATTCCAAGCCCCTCGACACCGCCGCTCTCTTCGCTTCCTTCAAACAAAAGCTGCAGTCCGAGACAGATTCCCAGAAACGGCGTGTTCCTCTCAACGACTTCACGGATGACCGCATCCAGACCGGTTTGTTTCAACTGCTGCATGGCGTCTCCGAAAGCGCCTACTCCCGGCAGAATCACCCGGTCCGCCGCAAGGATCTTTCCGGCATCTCCGGTCACGGTGCAGGGCTCGCCCAGCAGGGCAAGGGCTTTTTCCACGCTCTTTAAATTTCCCGCGTTGTAATCAATAATTGCTGTCATTTTTCTATCTTCTCCATTTCTTTTCTGCCGGAACGACTTAATGATAGCACCTTTAGAGGAAATAATCAATAAAATTGATAGACAAAAAGACCAATGCTCCCTATACTGATGTGTATTTTCCACGACTGCGGCCAGACCGGAATCGTCGGCCATCTGGGCGGCGTATTTTCCGTAATCGAAAACAACCATATTTACATGCGGCAAACAAAGAGGGAGGGTACTTTTCCCCTCCCTCTCGTTTTTCAAAAGCGAAAAACAATTGATAAATGTAAGGACTGCAACTTGTTTCCCTTAGAATCTTACATATTTTTTCCCGGAAACTACCATGAGTCCGCCTGCTGCCGCCAAAGCCAGAAACAGGCCAAACAACGCGCTGCTGTCTCCGGTGTCCGGAGCCTTGGCAAAAGCTTCCGGCGCTTTCTCGGAAATCAGATAATCCGAACAATGAGTCTGCTGAACGGCATACATTCCGTTTTCATCCACAACTGCTTTCGTGACATAACGATATGTTCCATCCGGTTTTACTTCATAGTAATACAGGGTTTTTCCGCTCCATTTGCGATCCAGCGGAATCCGGACAACCGCCGCTGCCGGAAATGCGCCTTCATAGTTATAATGGATCAACGCTGCCATTTCCTCTTTGGAAAACGACGGATTCTGCAGTTTGGCATAGTCTGTAATCAATTCCACTCCAAAATCATAGCCGGTCTTTCCGGCAACCTGAGCCATCGTTCCTTTTGCAAATGTAAAGGTAATGCCGTTCGGTGCAGCAATGACAATCTCTCTGGTCTGATTCTCGCGGATAATGTCTTCCATCGACGCACCGGAAATATTGGAGTTTTTCTCCGAAAGCGATACAACATACTGCTGCGTATGATCCCCGCTTCCCGGTTCTTTCCCGTTCCCAGTCTCCGTTCCGCTTCCGGTTTCCGTTCCATTCCCGGTCTCTTCCCCGTTTCCGGTCTCTTCCTGATGCAAAACAAGTTTCGCCGGATCTGCCGGAACCGACAGGGAATAATATCCGTCTTTCGTCGTTTTCGTTCCGGAACCGGAATAGTTATTGACATAAACCGGCTGCCCGTTTTCGGATTCCGCCAGATAGATGGTATGCGCTCCTTTTTCCAGCGTCAGGTGCAGTTTTCCGTCATCACTTAAAACGTAAAGGGTTTCTTTGCCGTTATCAATGCTTACATGCACTTCACGTCCGGCAAGCTCTTCTGCCGCGATTTCGTTTTCGCCGGCCTCCGCTCCCGCTTTTACCAGCGGAATCACCACTTCATAAGTCTCCGGCGATTGATCATTGGCGATCCGGATCCGGTTTTCCGTCGTCCAGATGGAAAGCGGTTTCGTTCCATCTGCTGTCTGATCCTTAAGATAATTTTCCACGATCAGATCTTCGCCGCCAAGCTCGCCCAGTTGTTCTGCATCTTTAAAACCGTTAAACGTTGCGACATAATTGTTGGTGGCAAGAAGCAGTTTCGTGCTGCTATCGCTACGCGCCAGCTTCGTACCGTCCGCAAGCGTTACTTCCGTAACCTTTTCTCCCGCTTTTCCTGCCGGATCATAAGCATAGGAAAATCCGCCCGCCTGCAAAAAGCTGCCGCTTACTTTTTCCCTTACCAGACATCCGGTTTCATCCTGTCCGGTCATCGTAAGACCTATTTCCAGCGCCGTATATAACTGCTGCGGAGTTACCTGCAATACTACAACCATATTACCATGGTTAAATGCATTTAAAATATCGCCGCGCGTAACCGTACCTTTCGGAAGCGTATCTCCGATGCCGCCGCCGTTTTCAACAGCGATAACCGGTAATTCCAGTTTCTGCTCCTTTGCAAATTTTTCCGCATAAGAAACAAAAGCATCCGTTACAAAATCGCCGTATGCCGTTTCTACGATACGCGATTCCACATAATCATAATAAATATATCCGCCCCAGAGCGGCGTTTCATTTTCGCAGAGTTTCTCGCCCAGTACGGCTTTCTGTTCTGTTTCAATCTGCGCCAGCAGACTGGAAACCTTCTCTTTCGCGCTTTTTCCCGCTTCATTGAGCGGAAATGCCATTGCGACTGCATAATCCAATACCCTGCCGTTTGAAACCACAGAGCCATCCGCTGAAAATTCCAGCGTAACAACGCCTAAATTCGTAAACTGCGTTCCCGTTTGAACGACCGGGATACTTTCAATCTTCTCCCCGCTTTCTAAAGTATGGCTGTGTCCGTCTACTACCGCCGCGATCTGCGCACATTCGTCATCACTTAACCCGTCCAACAGATCTTTAACGGTACAATCTACCGCAGCATCGCTGTCTCCCATATGGCAGATCAGCACAACCGCATCTACGGATTCTTTACGGATTGCCGCAAGCTGATCCTTTACGCTTTGAACCTCATCCTCAAAGACAACGCCCTTAAGCTGCTCCGGATTGGTGGAGGTTGCGGTGTTCTTCGTCGTCACGCCGATAAATCCGATCTTTTTTCCTCCGGCTTCAACCACTTCATACGGTTTTAAGAGTGATTTCCCATCCTTTTTCACATTTGCACTCAGGATCGGAAATTCGGCAAGCTCCTGATTCGCCAGAAGACGATCCGTACCGTAATCAAATTCATGATTTCCCGCTGCCATTGCATCATAACCCGCCTCATTCATCAGGCGGATCACATCCGCACCCTGTGTGATCGTGGCAAACGACGCGCCCTGCGTCGCATCGCCCGCATCTACCAAAAGCGCATTTTCCGTAGAAGCGGCAATCGCGGCTGCCTGAGCAATTCCGATATTTCCACCTTTCTCGTTTCCAGCAACTACACCGTGAATATCATTTGTCGTGTAAATCGTAACCGTTACATTCTGTGCTCCGGTTTCCGCCGCTTCCGTTACCGCTGCCATTCCGAACAGCATCGTCATGCAAAGCAGAAGCGCAGTCAGCTTTTTCCAACCTTTTGATTTCATTACTACACCCTTCCCTTTTCAAAATCCGGAACCACGGCTGCAGCGGTTCCGGAATCAATTAGATACCTATGATAAATTTTCCAGTTTCACAATCAGCCCAATATGCTGCCGAGGCCGCCGAGTGCATCACCGAAATCCGACGGGAAGTAAACGCCCGCGCATTTGACCATGATGACCAGAGCTATTACGAAAAATATAAAATATGCCAGAAATACATACAACGGCAGAAATCTTTTTGATTTTTCATCGCTTGCCGGCATACATACAGCGGTCATGACGATTCCCCAGATATTTGCTGCAAAAAAGACTACCGCACCAGCCACCGGCTGAATCAGCGTGATCAGCATGGCCAGTATGCTGACCGGCGCGATCCCGATGCTCCTTAAAGCGGTTACGCAGAGCATTGATTGATAATTCGTTTTATTCCCGAACATCAGGCTGAACGCAAGCAGAATGCCCGCTAAGGCTGCGCTGAATACAACGGAAAGCGCAAAGGTTACAAAAAATACTTTCACATACGGCATGGAGATCGAACCGCCCCAGAAGCCCAGCATCTTGTTAATATAAGACGCGATTCCGGCTTCAAATATCACTCCGTATAAAGCCACAAGAAACGCCTGAACTAAAATATAGGCGCCGGCTACCAGATAATCCGCACTTGCAACAAAATTCTTACCGCCCTCCATCGGGGATTTGATCACGTTTACAAATGTTCCCGCAAAGTCCTTAAAAAATTTCCCGGCGCCCGACGGCTGTTTCGGCTGCTGCATTCCATACGGAACCCCCGTATACGGAACTCCCTGCGGCATTCCCTGAAACTGCTGCATCTGCGGCGGCGGCACGGCCTGACCGGAAAACTGCCCGGCCTGTGGCTGCTGCGGCATTCCCTGACCGGCAGACTGTGCGGCCTGCGGCTGCGGCTGTGACTGCATCGCCTGACCGGAAAACTGCCCGGCCTGGGCCTGCTGCGGCATTCCCTGACCGGAAAACTGTGCGGCCTGCTGCTGCGGCTGTGACTGCATCGTCTGGCCGGAAAACTGTGCGGCCTGCTGCTGCGGCTGTGACTGCATCGCCTGACCGGCAGACTGTGCGGCCTGCGGCTGCTGGCAGGTACAGATTTCCCCTTCCGCCAGCGGACGTCCGCATTTTGTACAAAATTTTGGCATGATTTTTTCCTCCTCTATAAACGTCAGTTTATATCTGACTCAGACTGTCGGATGCCAGTACTGTCATTGGCTCACTTCATTCGCGGGACAGACAGTATCAGGCTCCTTAATAATAGCTGAAATACGGCATGTTGTCCGTATTCAGTTTCCACGCTCCATCATCGTTATCATATACAAAGACCAGATTGATCGAGCCGTATCCATCATCGCTGCCGCTTTCTATCTTAGAACTCCACCAGTCGGATTTCAAAAAGCCGACCGTATAATCATAGTCCAATTCCACCACGGCGGATATGATTCCATTATCTACATAATTGCCGGAAAAAGAACCGACTGCATTTTCCAGATCAATTGATGTAATTCCTGTTTCCTTTCCGGAAGCAGCAAAACGCGACAGGAAATTTTCATAAGAATCTTCTGCATCGTCCTGATATTCGCTGCTATAAATGCCGCTGACAGCGGAAAATCCTTTTCCCTCGATTCCGGCGTTTATAATTTCCTGCAGATCCTCATACGCAAGCCGGATCAGCTCCTGCTGCTGCTCTTCACTCAGATTCAGCGAGTAGATTCCTGCAGAACTGCCCTCTCCGGCAACATAAACTTCTTCCCCTGCACCGGTAAAATCCCCGATCTGAATTGCCAGCGTATGGTTTCCGGTAAAAAGCCTCGGGATCAGATAACTGCATTCATCTTCCTCCCGCATTTTCTCCGGGACTTCTTCTCCGTCCAGATAAAGAACCGCGCCCTTCGGAACCTCAATGTAAAAATTCTGAGACACATACTGCGAAGAACTTACTTTCCATTCGTCAAACAGCAAAAACTTTTTCTTCGGCTGCTTATTCAGCGTCAGGTACATCAGAGAAACATCGCTGCTCCCTTTTTCGCTGTACTGGATCGTCACATTGGCACTAATTCCGTTTTCATTTTTCTCCAGAACATGGAACTGGTTGATCTCTGTAGTTTCCTGATTCCGGTTAATATCGGCAAAGTGCTTTTTATCAATAAATTCCGACTCTGAAATATCCAGATCCTCATAAGCCTGTTCCCAGTTTCCGCTTTCCAGCGCCTGAAAAAACTGCTCCGCCGTTCTTTCGTAGCCGTATGCATTTTTTCCAATCAGGATAAATGCCGTTACGGCAAGCACAAGCACGGCCATTTCCACCAGCGCGGCTACCATGCATTTATTGACTTGTTTCTTCGGAAGCGTCTGCATGTCGGCGGGCGCTCCGTAATATCCGCCCGGAGCATTATTGTAGTATCCGTTCTGCACCGGCGGCGGCGTTTCCTCAAGAATCCGGGTTCCGCAGAAACCGCAGAAGACCGCATCATCTTCATTTTTATTTCCGCAATTTGGACAAAACATTTTCATCCCTCCTCGTCTATTGTGGCGCGTAGGTTAAATCATGATCGTTCTGGTACGCTGAAATCAATCCGGCATTCGCTGATTCCAGATCGCTGATCTCGGAATCGTCAAAATCCGGATCGGCCGTATACCAGCTTTTCCCCTGAAAATAATCATTCAATTCCTGCGATTCAAAGACTCTTCCGTGCCGCGCATAAATTTCATTTCTGGCGTATGTCAGTTCCTGCGCCGTAAGACCCTCCAGATCCGCATCCGTAAGCGCAGTCGTTCCGCTGTCCGGCAGGATATAATCCTCTTCATTTTCCAGAACGCCGCTATCCTCCTGCGTCTGTGCCTGCTGCTCTGCCCCGGAAGATGCCGAAAAATCCTCCAAAGCAACATCCGACAGATAAATGCCGTCCGCAGTCGTTCCCAGAGCACCCGCATCTTCGGTATCCTCGGTTTCAACCGCATCCGCTTTCCCTATAGACAGCCGCCCTTTCAGCGCAACGGCCGCAGTCAAAACCAGAAAAAGCGCGATCAGTACGCCCAGTATGATCGCAACCGGAAGCCAGACGTTACCTTTCTTCTTCATTTGGTGTCCTCCTTTCCCTTGTCCCAAAATTGAGTTGCATATAAAAACCGCCGCGGATGTTAGTTCCTGTTACCGGCACCTGCAGCGGTTTTAGCAACTCTGATTTTCATAACTTCCCCATTGTATGTTTTCTCATCTATTATGGTGCTTATTCTACTCTTTTCTTTCCTTTTCGTCAACTTTTTCTTCTACTACACCAATAACTGCATAACCTCTGCTTCCAATTTTCTCAATTCATCCATTGATAAAGACGGTACATAACGTGCAATTTTATCAAGAGAAAGTTCACCGGTCAGCTGTAAGCAGCTCTCTTTCATAAATCTTTACCTTACAATGCGATTTTATGATGGAAAAATCCAGTTTGAAGTTATCCTGCAAAACCTTATACATCTTGAGACCGGTGCCGAGGTGCATGTAAAAACCGCCGCGGATGCCAGTTTCTGTTACCGGCATCTGCAGCGGTTTTATCTGCATTTACATACTATTTTGCCTTTAATTTGAACTTTCTGCGTCTGCGCCATACGATTCCGCCGCCGGCCGCCGCAGCCACGCCGCAGCCGCCTCCAACTGTTCCATAGAACAGCGGTTTATTGGCGTAAAAGATGACAAGGGAGCTTGCAGATACCGTAATTCCGGTATATTCGCTCGTATACTGATTGGTATTCCCGTCAGCATCCACAGATGCATCGCTGCTGACCACGCGGACGCCCAGATTCATCCCTTCCGGAATGGTAAAACGGACCTGCCCGTCGTTTTTGCTTAAATAATCATCCAGTTCTTCTCCGGAGAGATCAACCCGCACGCTGATATCCTCCCCGCTTTCATCTTTCAGCGGCTCGCCTTTCGAATCCGTAACCGTCACGCGGACGCTCTGCAGTTTTCCTCCGTCATCCGTTGGTATCGCCGTTACCGACTGTTCTTCCACCTGATATCGTCCGTTATTTTCAATTCCGCTTAAAATAACGCTTGGCGGCGTTTTATCCACATTAAAGGACAATGCGGCATCTTTCAGGTCACTGTAAGCGGTACGGTATTCATCCTGACCGGTCTTTGTCTGATCCGCCGACTCGACTACGATATTATTTTCACCTTCGTTCTCAAAAAGCGCTTTGCTGATCGTATAGCTGTACTGATACCACGCACCGTTTCCGCCCGAAGTTTCCACGGAATAATCGCTTCCTTCCGCTAAGGCTTCCCCATTCAGCGTTACCTCATAGGAGTTCAGCGGATCCACGTCTACTTCAAAAATCTGCAGATCTTCCTCTACTGACTGCACATAATAATGGTTTACCACGCTCTGCGTATATCCGTTATCTTCAATCCAGAAGACGGAACCGTCGCGGTTTACGGAAAAAGCAATGATCTCATCTGCTTCCGTCCGTGCTTCCTGAACCGCATTTCCGCTTTCATCCAAAAAATCCGCCGTATCGAACGTATTTCCGGCAAGATCCGATGCCGTACATGTCAGAGAATACATTCCGTCATTTGCCAGATTAACTACACTGTAGCGTCTGCCGTTGGTAATATCCGAAACATTCCACTCCACTTCCTTCGGAACATAGCTGTTTCCCTCTTTAACGATATAGGTCAGGTTCGGCTCGAATACATCCAGATTTCCCTGCGCATCCGTACAATCGATCGTCAATCCGATATTTCCGGATTCATTGTGTGCCGAATGATTGTTAATTCCCCGCACAACCACGGACGGTGCGGTCTGATCCACATAAAACGTCTGATTTTCCAGATCTACAGCAGGATTTCCGGCTTTATCCGTATACGCCATGCTCCAGGTATAAAGAGCGTCTGCGTCAAAGGAAAGCGTCGCCTGATGGACATCGCCCGCGGAGCTCCATGCGCTGAACGCCGGAGCGGAAGCTGCATTTCCGTTATCCTCTGCATTCATGGTCAGAGTCACCCGTCCCGCTTCAAAGTTATGCTCATGCACCGTCACCGTCGCCGTCCGGCTCTCTTTATAATAATTTTCATTCAGAGAATCGTTATTGTCATAGGCAACTTCAATCGTCGGAACGGTCTGATCAACCGTAAACGCTTCCGGCGAAAGGGAATTTCCATAATCGGTTCCTCCGGATGCATTTCCAGCGCTGTCCGTGCAGGAAACGGCAAACGTATAATCCCCGTCCGCCGCATAGGTGATCGTTGCAGTATGCAGCATGTCATCTCCGTTTCCGCTGCCGGGTATCGAGGTCCAGCCGGAAATCGAAGGAATCACACCATCCGTATTTGTAATGGTTACCTGTACATGATCCGGATTAAAATTCCGTTCCCGGATCCGGATTGTCGCAGTCCGCGAATCCTTAAAATATACGCTGTCATTAAAAGAAGCATCGCCGTCATTATTATCATAAGAAACCGATATTGACGGAGCCGTCGTATCCATCTGGATCCTGTGGGTAGAAGTATTTGTATTTCCCGCATTATCTGTAACGCTTACCTGTACTTCCACCTGATTGCTGTTGTTGCTTCTGTCGATCACGATCGTATTTTCCATATTCTGGACCAGATCGTCTACGTCCGGGATATCCTGCCGGAATGTGTATAGATTTCCTCCTGCCGTCTGTGTTCCCATATTGTATACGGCGTAATCAATGCTTTTAATTCCGGAAAAAACATCGCTTCTGGACGGATCCTGCACCGTTACTGTGGCAGTTACATTGTCCCTGTATACATTTTCCGCTGCCAGCGGCGTCGTGATCGTAATAACCGGAGCCGCATTATCTGCAATCACTCCGTCCGTTCCGATGTACGATACGTTTCCGGCATAGTCCTCCAGCCTTACATAGATCTGAAATTTATCATTCGGAGCCGTGCGGAACAATTCCAGTTTCGACAGATCCCCGCCTTCCAGATCAACGTTTTCCCATTCCGAATCCGCAATTGCAAAAATTTCTTCTCCCGATAGAACTTCCATTCCGGAAGTCTTATAGTATTTCACGCTCGCAACCGGACTGATGGCATCCGCAGCGCTTCCGGATACAAAAATGTCGGTATTGGAAAAGAGCCCGACAAGCAGCCCATCCGCCAGAGATCCCCCGTGAGGGAAGATCGCAGTCTGTTCCGCAGAAACACTTCCGGTCGGTGCACTGTAATCTACGGTAAACTGATTCGGTGCTACGTCCCCGCTGCAGTCCGCCTTACCGCTTCCGCGTCCGGATTCATCCGTATACACATAATCGATGACATAGTTGGCCTCCTGATCAAAGGTAAGTACTGCCGCATGTTTCGTCACATCCGCCGGATCTGTCACCCAGTCACTCATATCGACCAGTTCCGATATATCTCCCGTATCCACCGGATTTCCGGCACTGTCTACTGCCGTAATCGTATCCAGAACGGCCGCCCGTGCCTTTTCCTCGTTGAAATTCCGCTCGGTGATCCGGATTTCCGCCGTCCGCGGATTACGGAAATACCCGCGGTTCTGTTCCGTTACATAATTGGCGTCATTATTGTCAAAATCCACCTGAATTTCCGGATCAATCGTATCGACAATAAAATCTTCCGGTGCTTTGGAATCTCCGTAATCTTCCTCTTTAACCTCTGTTTTCCATCCGGCCAGATCCGTACAGGAAATGCCGTGTATGACATAATGCCCGTCCTCGGAAAAATCCAAAGTCGCCTGATATCTGGTATTGTCCCCGTTTCCCTGCGGTGCTTCCGTCATCTTCCATTCAGAGAAAACCGGACACTCACCGTAGTCATTCGTAAGATCCGCCATAACTTTCTCCGGATCAAAATTCCGCTCCTGCACTTCGACAACTGCTGTCCGCCCTGTCTGGAAATAAGTATCTGTTCCAACGGCCGCCGTAACGTCATTATTCTGATAACGGATCTGGAAAGCCGGAGCCGTCGTATCGATCCGCAGCGTCCTGCTCTGCTCCGTCTGGTTTCCGGAATTATCTTCCGCAGTTACTTTCAGCGTGACTTCATTACTGTTATTTTTCTCGGAAGAGATCACAACCGTATCATCCATCCGAAATTTCAGATCTTCATAAACCGGATCCTCCGGACAGCGGTACAATTCTTCTTCCTGTGTCTTTACCCCTTGATTGTACACTTCATAACGGATCATGCGGATTCCGGCCGCCGCGCTCTCTTCCCCTTTTTCATCCAGAATATTCAGTTCCAGTGAAACGTCTCCGTCATAGATAAAACCGTCCTCTTTTGGCGCGGTGATCGCGATTTCCGGTTCCTTATCATCTGTAATCACGCCGTCCGTAGCAAGATAAGCAGTGTTTCCCGCATTATCCACGATCTTTGCATAAACGGTAGACTGCCGGTTGATGCCGAGCAGGAAACTGTTTTCTGCCTCTGCCGGAAACGGCGACCATTCTACTTCGGCAAGTTCTTCCACGCTTTTGCGCACCGTACCGTCGTCAATATAATAGGAAAAACTTTCAATCGGGCTCGTATCATCTTTGCAGCTTCCGGTTACCGAGACTTCCTTTTGGGAGAAACCGAAACGCAGTTCCATCTGGCTGTCGATCCACGACCGGAATACTTCTCCGATTTCACCGTCCTCCTGTCTTGTAACGGTAAGCGTTCCGGAAGGTTTGTCCGTATCAAGCGTAAAGCGGCCTGCTGCGACAGAATCCATATAATCAACATCCGGATTACTGTTGCGTGCCTCATCTGTATAAACGATGTCGGATACCTGATATCCCGCATTTCCCCGGAATTCCACCGTGATTTTGTGTGTTGCGCCGTCTTCCGTACTTCCTGCTTCATCGGTCCAGCTTCCAATCGTAACATAACCGTTTCCGCTTAATGGATTTCCTTCCGCATCCAGACGGCTGATCGCTGCAAGAAGCGCCTGTGCAGCCTTTTCCCCATTAAAATTCCGTTCAGTGATCGTAATGTCTGCCGTTCGTTTGGCAATCGGAAAATATCCGCAGCCGCCGCTGATCTTATAAGGATCATTTTCCCGATAAGAAACCTGAATTTCCGGTTTGGTAATGTCAATTTTTAATTTCTTTTCCACGGTTTTGCTGTTTCCGGCGCAGTCTTCCGCCGTTACCGCTATCACTACTTCGTTACTGTTATTTTCCGACGAAAGCACCGTGACTGCCTTTTCCATAGAAAACTGCAGATCGGCATATTCCGGCTCTTCCTTTTCCAGCGCATAAAGCACATCCGCACCGGATCCGACTGCGCTGTCCTCCTTTGGAAATGTCCGGGTTCCGCTGCTTTTTACTTCATAACGAACGGACTTTAAGCCGGAGGCTACGTCTTTTCCATTCTTCGGATCATCTACCTTAATGTCTGCACTGACATCGCCGTTGTAAATATAATCATCCGCCTGCGGAAGCGTGATCGTGATTTCCGGAAGCACATTGTCCGTGATCATGCCGTTTGTGCTGAGATAAGAAATATTTCCGGCGTAATCAACGATCTTTGCATAAACCACGGCCTGATGATTTTTCGGTATGGCAAACGGCCGGTACTGCCCCGCTTCGTCCGTTGTAAAAGCAATCCATTCGCCCGGATCGAGCGCTTTCAGTTCCTGTTCGCTTTTTCTGACCGTTCCCGCATCCAGATAATAATAGAACGCTTTCACCGGACTGATCTCATCCGCACAGATTCCGTTGACTGTTACTTCTTCCTTGGAAAAACCGAAGATCAGTGCGATCCTGCTGTTGATCAGTTCCCCGAATACACTTCCGGTTCCGTCATCTTCTTTTCTCTTCACGGTAAGGCTTCCCGACGGGCTTTTCCGGTCTGCCGTAAATTTTTCCGGTGCACGGGAATCCCCGTAGGAAGGAGTTCCCGACATGTGCCCAGCCTCATCCGTATAGGCATACGACGCTTCATAATTGCCGTCCGCCTGAAAAGCAAGGGTTGCCGTATGTTTAAATTCCTCTTCGCCGCTTCCTTCCGGAACCGTCCATTCCGAAACGGCAATCATTTCTGAAAGTTCCTGCGCGGAAAGCGGCTTTCCGTCTTTATCATACGCCTTGATTCCGTTCTGCAGCGCCTCCGTAGCTTTCTGTGCATTGAAATTCCGTTCGGTGATCGTAATTTCTGCTTTCCGCAATTGGTCAAAATATCCGCGTCCGTCCTTTTCTCCCGTCATTTCATTGTTATCATAAACAACTTCCATGACCGGAGCCGTCAAATCCAGAATAAAATTCTGCTCAACCGAACACTCCATACCGGACGATTTCTGTCCTGCCGGATCCGTGCATTCGATTCCATTCAAATGATAACTTCCGTCCACTGCAAATGACAGAGAAAGCGTATGGACTTCATCGGAAACCTTCTGCCAGTTCGAAGCGGAAAATGACGGAATTTCTCCGTATTCTTTTGTAAGATCAAACGTTATCCGTGCCGGATCAAAATTCTGTTCCTTTACCGTTACCAGAACGGAAAAAGCTTCGGAAATATAGGTCTTCCCATCCGCGCCCGTCGTCTGTGCCGGTTTTTTCGTATTGTAGCCTACGGTGATCTCCGGCTGCGTCTTATCAACCACAAAGTCTTCCGGTGCTTTGGAATCTCCATAATCTACACCGGATGATACATTGCCTGCCTGATCCGTACAGGAAACAGAAGACATCGTATAAGCCCCGTCCTCCTCAAAAACCAGCGTTGCCTTATGCACGGTATCATCGCCGTTTCCGTCCGGATTTGGCGTTCCTTCCTGCGTCCAGCTGTCTGCTGCAAGCGTTGGAACATTTCCATAGGCATTCTCAATATCAGCCGTTATTTTTGCCGGATCAAAATTTCGTTCCGTAACTTTGATCGTCGCCGTTCTTTTTTCTTTAAAATATTTTTCGTTCTCGACATTGTTATTGTCATAACTGATCTCGATCTTCGGCGGAGTCGTATCGATTGAAAGCGATTTTTCTTCTGATGATTCATTACCGGCATTATCTATGGCAATAACTTTGATCTTTACGTTGTTGCTGTTGTTTTTTTCGGAGGAAATGACTGCTTTTAACTCCTGAACCATCTGGATGTTTTTCTTTTCCAGTTTTTCTTCCGAAGATTCTGGTAGGAATTCTACCTTATATAAACAATCTTTCCCCGCCGCTTCCTCCTCCACAGACGGAAATGTTTTCACACCATTATTGTAAACTTCATAGCGAACCTCACGGATTCCGGAAGCAGCTCCTTTATCATTTGAGTCGTCCACTTTAACATCTGCCGTTACATCCCCGCTATAAATCGTTTCGTCTGCCGACGGAAGGGTAATAGTAACTTCCGGTTTTTTATTATCCGTGATCATCCCTTCCGTATTTAAATAGGAAGTATGCCCTGCATAATCAATGATTCTGGCGTATACGGTAGTCTGACTGTTGACGGCAATCGTAATGTCTTCATATCCGCCATCGCCCTTTTTCGTAAATTCCGTCCAGCAATCTGCCCCATCCGTTCCATCCAAAATGGATGCTAACTGTATCTCCGACAGGCCCTGGTCTTCCGAATTCAGATAATAGGAAAAACTTTTCACCGGGTTACCCCCGTCTGTACAGGTTCCGCTTACGGTGACTTCCGCTTTCGAAAAACCGAATAACAATTTTGCCGTCCGGTCTACCCACTCACCGAACTTTTGGCCGATTGATCCGTCTTCGTTTGCTTCGTCTTCCTTCCTCGTTACGGTCAGTTCTCCGGTCGGCGGCTGACTGTCAATGACAAATTTCTGATAATCCTGCGAAGAGCCATAATCAACGCCGCTATTCGTATTCCCGGCCTTATCCGTATAGGAAATAGGAACATCAGTATCCAATTCATACCTTGCATCAGCCTTAAATGTCACTTCCGCCGTATGTACGCCATTCTCCGAATCAGTCCAATCACCTACGCTGACGTACTTCTCTACGCTGACGCACTCCTCTTTCCCGTTTTTGGTAACGGTAACGGTAATCGCATCAAGGATTGCCTGGTTTGCCTCATCAAGTTCAAAATTCTTCTCGGTAATGCTGACAGTTGCTTTCCGCTCTTTTGCAAAATAAGCGTAGCCGCCCTCCTCATCCTTCTTTTCATTTTCCGAGTCGTCAAAATTAACGGACACAACCGGAGCCTTTGTATCCAGTAAAAAGCAGATCGTTTGCTCTGAATCATTCCCCTTCAAATCGGTCGCTTTGGCATGGAATGTCAGCATTCCCGTATAATCCGGATAATCAGATGAGGCGATCACAACGGTCTTTGGAAATTCATTATTTTTATTCGTTTCTTCTACTGATTCTGTTTGAGGAGCCGATGCTCCTGCATCGTCTTCTTTCGTCACCCAGTATTCGATCTGCTTCAGACCGGAATCGTTATCCTGTGCAGTAATCGTAACAGAAATATCATGATTGATCCATGTTTCCGTTTCAGCCTGCTGCGTCTCTGATTTCAATTCCAGCTTGTCGATCGTACTGTCTTCCGCTTTCATGCTTATCTGCTCAATTTCCTGACTCGCAGAAACATTGACACTACTCCCCGTTACCGTGTCATATCCTTCCTTGGTTACGGTCAGCGTGTACGTTACACCGTCATTTACCACCACATTATCGATAGAAAAAGATCCATCAGTATTTGTCGTTGTCGAATAAGTATAATACTGCTCATACTCATTTTCTCCTGTCAACTCCACTTTCGCACCTGCAATCCCTGTGGCTTCCTCGCCTTCAGTCACAACCTTTCCGGTAACTGGTTTCTTTTCTTCCTTCGCCATTGGAATGGTAATCTCTGTGCTATCGCCATCCGGGATTAACAATGGTTTATCCACAACTGGAAGATAACCTAAAGTTTCTTTCAGATCAGAATCAGGTTTTAATACTACAGAGTAAACATAGTTTTTTGTCGTATCCAGCGTTACCTTCCACTTCCCGCCAGATACCGAATTACCAGTATCACCGTTGTCGCCACCACCAGTATCGCTATTCGTACCTGTAGCACCGTCGCTCGCCTCCTCATCTGTTACCCGTGTTGCTTCGATCTTATTCTCAGTTTTCTCTTCAAATCCATTTCTTGTTTCCCAGAAAATTACTTTCATTTCCGGATAATCAGTTTCTGTAAAGATGTTGCTTTCATTTCCCTCTTCCTTAATCTGAACGGTAAATTCTTTTTCCGTTCCGGAACCGGATTCTCCCGGCGCGGATTCTGCAAACGCCGGATACGGCAGATACGCGAACGCGATAAGCGCCGCCAGAAACAATGCCGTTACCCTGCTTGCAAAACTCCGCTTTCCTGTGCTGGTTTCCATATGCTGCTCCTCCTTTTCTCTCTCCGTATTGTACTTATTCCGTAATATACTCTTCTGTATGTATCAGTGTAATATCCTGTTCCACCTTAAATTCCGGACTGAAGAAAAGCGGACCGTTTGAAAGCACTGTCGTTTCTTCCATCTCCGGAGACAGCAGGGTGGTTTCTTCCGCCGCCGGATACTGTCCCATCGCCTGCTGATCCAGCATCTGCGTACTGATCTTTTCCGTCCTCATTCCTGCTCCGGAAGCGCTGTAAGGCGTTTCCACCACGCCGGACGGCCCGATCTTATCGGTCAGTCTGCCCCGTTGGCGGTTGACCGGGCTGCTCTTATAAGTTTTTACGCCTGTCTGCTCGTTCTGCTCCCGGATCTGCTGTATGGCTTTCTTTGCCGTCGAACCGCTTAGATCGCCGATTACTTTCGGGATCTTTAATACAAAAAACAAAACGGCGGAAACCAGAAACATAATGATGGAGAAAATCAGGCCGCCGATAAAGATCGCACGGTAAATTTCATAGGTCATGCTTCGCCCTCCTTTGCGGATTCAATCCGCCTGATCGTTTTGGCGATATCGTCCTGCAGTTCTCTGATATCCGTTTCAACGACGGATTTTTCCACCTGTCCGGCGTCTGCAGAAATCTGTTCCAGCAATCCGATCAGTTCACCCTTATCCGCAATTTCCAAAAACGGTGCCGCCTTGGTATCCATGATGCTGTTGATCTCGTTCCACACTTGGAGCTTGGAATCCAGATCATCCAGTTCCGCCGCTTTTTCATACAATTTCTGTACCATTTCCCAGAGTTTTTCATATTCCTCGTACATCTTATCGGTCTGCTTGATCTTCGCCCCGTTATACTGGTCGATTAGGGAAAGGCACTCGGAAATATCGCAGTATAATTCCGCGATCGGATATTTCTCTACTGCATTCCGGAACCACATTGCCGCATAAGCGTAGCGGTCCTGTTCCGCCGCTACATCATAATAGAACAAAAACGAATTTCCAATGCTGTAGCAGATATCCATGTAGTCATCCGCACTGTTCTTCTGTAAACTGGCCATGACATCGTAATGTTCAGAATAGCCTCTGCTGTTATTCTGGTCGATTCCCGTAAGCAGCTTAAGCAACACTTCCCCTTCTTCCCTCGTCAGGACATTATCGGCGATCAGTTCATCATTCAGCTGTTCATAGGCCTCCGGACGCCGCGGATCCGTAACGACAGCATCATAATAATCTTCATAAGCTTCCGCATTTGCTAAAATATTGTCGTAATTTTCGCTCTGCTTCTGTTCTGCAGAATAATATCCCCATCCGGAAACACCCATTCCCACAATCATCAGCACCAGTGAACTGATGAAAGCTGTCAGCTTCCGCTTCTGTTTTCTGCGGTAGATATCATCAATTTCATCATAATGTTCCAGCGCATACATCAGTTCCGCCGTACTCTGGTAGCGGTCGTTCGGATTCCGCTGCGTACATTTTAAGATAATGCGCTCCAGACCTCCGGAAAGCGACGGATTGATTTCCCGGATCGGACGGATTTCATACGGCGGTTCGCACGGATTCATTCCCGTCACCAGATGATAAAGCGTCGCTCCCAGACAATAAATATCCGTCCGCGCATCTGTCTGCCCCATTCCTCCGAACTGCTCCGGTGCGGCATATCCCATCGTACCGAGGCAGGTCGTATCCGCCAGATTTTTTTCCTTAAATTCCCTCGCTGTCCCGAAATCGATCAGCGTCACATTGCCATCCGGCTTCAACATGATATTTGCCGGTTTCATATCCCGGTAAATGATCGGCGGCACGCGCGAATGCAGATATCCCAGAACGTCGCAGAGCTGTTTCGCCCATTGGATCACCTCTTCCTGCGGCTGTGCGCCGTATTCTTCCAGCGCTTTGCTTAAAGAATTTCCCTGTATATAATCCATAACGATCAGGAACCGGTCATCGTCCTCAATGACATCCACAATGCTCGGAAGGTTTGGATGACTTAACTTTTTCAGCATGTCCGTTTCCGCGACAAGACTCTGTTTGACAACTTCAAAGTCTTTCACCCCGTCTTTGCGGACTTCCTTGATCGCCCACTGTTTATTCGCTTTCTCATTCATTGCCAGGTAGACAACGCTCATTCCCCCGTGTCCGACCTGATTTAAGATCTTGTACTTCCCATCTACCAGAGAACCAATCTCAAGCATGAAATTTCCTCCTAAAATGTCCGAACGACAATCGCAGAAATATTATCCTTTTCCTGCCGCTCTTTGTTCCATTCGATCAGCCTGCGCACATTCTGCTTCATGGAAAATTCATCGCAGGCCGCATAAGGTGAAAGCTGTCCGTAAATCTCCTCTCCGGTAATCTCATGCCGGAAACCATCCGAACAGAGCAGATAAACCGTATCGGGCTTTACTTCCCCGAAAAACAGATCCGGATAAACTGCCGGATTGGCGCCGATGCATTGCAGCAATACGCTTCTGCGCGGATCCAGCAGCGCCTGTTCCTCCGTGATGTTGCCAAGCTCCCGTTCCCGTTCCACCAGCGTCTGATCTTTGGTCAGCTGACGGATGGATTCTCCCAGTTCATAGGCACGCGAATCTCCGACATTCAGCAGATAATAACGCGACTGTGTAATCAGCATGACGACTGCTGTCGTCCCCATCGCCGTTCCAAACCGTGCGCCGTACTGCAGGATCGCAGCATTCTGTGATTGTATGATATTCTCCCATTCTGCACGGATCACCGCATCTTCCAGCGGATGCAAACACAGGGACGGAAGGCTGTTCTCTACCCAGGCACTGAATGCCCGGACAACAGAAGCGCTTGCAATCTCGCCCTTTTCCAAGCCTCCCATGCCGTCGCACAGCACGGCAAATACCATCCTGCCCTGCGGCGTCTGTAAAACTTTCACGCTTAAACTGTCCTGATTTGTTGTTTTTGCGATACCGATATCCGTATCCGCAGCGATCATATAATTCACAACCAAACTCCCTCCTGCCGGTCAGCTATACATCCGGAATTCAAATTCTTCATTGGAAAGCTGTATTTTTGTTCCATGCACCAGTTTTGTTTCTACGTTACTCTGGATCATCTGTCCGTTGACATAAGTATGATTCGTCGAATTTGTATCCATGATATAATACGCCCCGTCATGCGATATGATATTGGCATGGCTGCGGCTGATCGCGGTATTGTCCCCGATAAAATAATCCACATAACTCCGCTCTTTTCCGATCCGGAACACCGGTTTATCAATCGGGATCCGCTCGTTGGTTTTGCAGCGTACCAGAACCGGCTGTATCACATTCGGATTATTCATCTGGGAAAGAACAGTTGTTTCGCCGACCTGGTTTCCCGCCCCAAGAACCGTGGTTTCGCCAAAATTCTGCGGTCTTCCCACTGCCAGCGCGGAAGCTCCTCCCTGCCGGTACGGATCCGCCGTTCCCGGATTCGGCCCGGCATAAGGTGTCTGCTGCGCTGCCTGTGCCGCCTGTCCGGCCAAAGCCGCCGGTCTGGGCTGCTGCGGAGGAACCGGTACTGTCTGCTGAGGACGTCCCGCCGGAGCAATCGGTCGGGACGGCTGTCCCGGAACCGCAAAATTCTGCCCGGCTGGAGGTGCGACCGGCTGTGTACCCTTCTTTGCCTCTTTCTGCTGTTTATAAATCGCCGCGTTTTCTTTGCTGTAATGGCTGAGCAGATGAAACATGGACATCGGCTTAACATCCGCACCGTTTGCACTGTTTGCAGCGGGGTTCTGCTGCTTTGGCGCTTTCGCATTTTTCGGCGGTTTCTCTTTCTTCTTTTTCGATTGCGCCGTCCCCGGATTAGCTCCCGGAACCGGTGGCCGGGCATACGGCATCTGCCCTGCTTGGACGGTCTGCGGCTGCGTATATGGCGGCTGCCCCATTGGCGGTATCTTCTGCTGCGCATAAGCGTTTTGTCCCGCTGCCGGTGCCGGCTGCTGCGGCTGGGCATACGGCGGCTGCCCCATTGGCGGTGTCGCCTGCTGCGGCTGGGCATAAGACGCCTGCCCTGCTGCCGATGCCGGTTGCTGTACATAAGACGCCTGCCCCTGCCCGGCCTGCTGCTGTCCCATAAACATCTGATCCGCCCCGGCTGCATTCAGCACCTGTGTCCGGTTAATATTCAATCCGTCAATGATATCTTTAAAATCAACGAGCGAAAATACAGGGGCACTGTTCAGATAATTGATCAGTTTGGCAACATAATCGCAGTTTTCTGTCTGGTCGAACTGCGTACAGAACATGATATTTTTCAGCATTGCACCCAGATCCGGCTGCTCTTTTGCTTTTTCCCGGATCGGAAGGCAGACCAGTACGGTTTCACAGGATGTTACGTCTACAAATATGTAGTTCAGATCCAGCAGAATACTTCCGGTATCGATCATATACTCTTCCGCGTTTAACATGGCATCCACGATTCCGCTGAATACGCCGAGCAGCCGTTTCTTATTCACGACTCCCGTAAAAAACTGCGCCACCGAAATTTTGGAAGATACATTATATTTTAAATACCGCATCTCATCCATCTGCGTATAAATGACCTGGGCAAGCCCGGCAATCTTGTTGTTTGCAAGCATTCCGAGGCTCATGGTGTCGATTGTTTCCGAAGGTGCGATGCTGTATACCAGATAAGTACTGGTTCCCTGATTTTCAAACGTAAATTCCATATGTGCCTCCTTTAATGATTGTAGCTGTACAGCAGAAGCAGTTCCCATACGCCGTTCTGCTGCACAAAAGCGCTTCCCCGTCCTGTAAACTCTTTTGCCCCTTCAAACTGATTCGGAATTACCATCTGATTTTCCAGATCAATATATCCCCAACGGTTCGCATACTGTACTGCCGCCAGTCCATTGGAAAAGCTTCCTGCATCTTCATAGACCGGATCGATGATCATTTTTCCTTCCGTATCAATAAATCCCCAGAGGCCATTGACTTTTACCGCTGCATATCCGTCTCCCTGAAACAGACGGGCATCTTCATAGGCCTGATCCGTGATCTGCTTTCCGGAACTGTCGACCAGATAATAATTCTGGCCTTTCTGCACAAATAATCGTTCATTCCGATATACAATATTTCTTTCATCCGTAATAACGCCGTCAAAGCGTTCTTCCGTCAGTTCCTTTCCTTCTTCATTGATCAGGCTCCATTTTCCGTCTTTTTTGACAGCTGCAACCCCGTTTCCCAGAGAAGAAGCCTCCTCATAGTCTCCAAATAACAATTCTCCGTCCAGTGTGTAATAACCCCACGATGAACCGTCATATAAAAGGCAGATACCGTTGCGCGTCATGCCAAGATTTCTGATCCTTTCTACATTCCGCACTACTTCTTTTTTATTTCCGCTTTCGTCAATATAGTAAGTTTCTCCGTCATGATCCACAACCGGGGCAAGGCCGCCGGAAAAAGCGCCCGCTTCCTGAAACACATAAGGAGTAGCCTTTGCTCCGCTCTCGCTGATATACCCCCATAGTTTTTCTGATTTTACCGGACAATATCCGCCGCTGAACACACCCGTTTCCAGATATTCGTTCAGAAAATAATACTGATATCTGTTTTTTTCATAAACTTCATCGATATGCCCGGAGGAAACTTCCCTGTCCTTTGATTCCTCATATAAAGTAAAAAAAGAATCATACTCCTGCTTTCCGAGGTAAAAATCCATGAGATAAATATAGGCATCTGCTTCCTCGGGATACTGTTCGATCATCGTCTCTCCCCAGTCTTCGGTTTCCCGATCTGCACCTGCTTCCAGATACATCTCCCCCAGTTCCAGCGACAGTGCAAGCGAAGGACGGATTTCAAGCGCCTGCTGATATTCCGCTTCTGCATCTACATAAATTTCCAGTTCACGGTCGTCTCTGGCCTCTTTCAGGTAAGCTTCATATTCCTGGTTTTTACTCTGATTGCTGTCATACTTCATATAAATAGATAGTACAAACACCGCTATCAGTGCGAGTGGAATTAAATATCTGTAATTTTTCATTCTGTTCTCCTTATCTTCCCGTTACATGCCAGTCAGCCATACAGACACGAAAGTTCCCGCGGCAATCGCCGGTCCGAACGGAATACTGTCCTTTCTGGATTTCTTTTTCCGGATCAGAAGATAGACCGCAGTCACAAAAGAAGCGATCAGCGACAAAAACACCGCGCTCCATATTCCGTTTAATCCAAGCAGAAGCCCCATAACGACAAACAGTTTAATATCCCCCATTCCAACTGCATTTTTTATGCAGAGCCTGCATAATCCGGCAGCCAGAAGAAGTGCTGCTGCCGCAATGATTTCTGACAGCAGCGTCACTTTTAAATCCGCCCGTTCGGTAAAAAATTCCAAGAGCAGGAGAATTCCCCGATATATCAGTCCAAGCAGAATATAACGGTTTGGAATCCGGTATTCTTTATAATCCACATAAGCCGCTCCCCACAAAACCGAAAGCAGACAGATTCTTTTTACCTGAAAAAGAAAGGTATTTTCTTTATAAAGAAGCTGTAAGAGCAGCGCCGTTGCAAGTACAAGGATACACATAACAGCGCAATAAATCCGGCCTCCGGTCCTGATCTCTCTGCACTCTTTTTTTAACACATAACAGCTGACCGCACATAAAGCTGCCGCCAGAACAAACAGTGCGCCCGTTTTCCAATCCATGGCTTTGATTTCCTTTCTTCCGGCTTTTGCTTTAGCTTGAGACTGCCTCCTCTTCTGAATCTGGAGAAGAAGGACTCCCATATCCGGTTCTTATTTCTACAGTAACTTTATCTCCCAGTTCCGCGCGGTTCTTCTCAAATTCTGTCTTTGCCCGCTTTATCATTTCCATATCCGAATCATCCGGTACCACCAGAACGATCTGATAGCTCCGCGTATCTGCCGGTGAAGAAACTGTAACCGGCTTTCCGCTTTTATCCGTAACCGTAATGGTTTCTTCCATATCGGAAACCGAACCGTAAAGCGACGAAAATGCGGAAGAGAGCGTATTTTTGATTCCCGCTTCTGTTGCATTGGAGCCCATATGGGTATCTGCAGATACAATTTTTACAAATTCGTTTTTCCCTCCGGAATTGACATATGCGTCATATCCGTGTCCGGAATCCGTATAAGTAAATTTCCGCTTTTCGGAAGCCGTAATCTTCTTCCCCCGTTCTGACATATTATCCAGATCCCAGACAGAAGCCGACTGCGATACGGTATTATTCTCTTCATCGATCAGCGATACTCCGTTTCCCCATGCACATGTTTTTGCACATTGCTGGAAGGTAAAATCCATATCAATATTAAGAAGCTGGATTACGGATACTTTATAAGTAACAACAAGCAGGATTTCCGATGTCTGCCCGTATGGCATCAGGGTTGTCCCGTTAAAATCCAGTCCTCCCATTCCGTTGACGACGCGGCAGTTTCTTAAAAAACGGTCCGGATCATCGTTTGCGGAAGCTTTCAGATTCTTTTTCATGAATCCTTTTGCCATAACGGAGGCAAGCAGACTTTTTCCTTCTTCCCCCAGCTCTTCACCCGCCAGTTTTCCCATCCCGATAATAAAACCTTTCGGATCATCTGCCAGTGCATCTGCATACCCGTTTGCGATCGTTCCCAGATTGCTTGCAGAATCCCATGCATGATTAAAATTAACGGTCAGGGAATCCATATCTGTACTTTCCTGCAGATCCCCCATACTGTCCATAAATCCGCCGAGCCCTTCGATCGTGTTTTCCGCCATTTCCCGTGATTCCGCCGTATCGTTATGCAGATCGGACTGATAGCGGTCCACATCCAGTTTGTAATACAAATAACAGTACTGCGACATTTCTTTTGCCGCCGCATTCAGGGCAACGCTTATTTTGGACTGGATATAGCAGATATCCAGCAGGGTAAGCAGGGTAAAAATCGCAAATATATACGCCGTCAGTGAAATAGTCGCTTCTACGATAATTGCTCCTCTTTCTTCTTTTTGTATCTCCACAGTTCATTTCCTCTTTTGTGTATTCCGGTTCTAATATCCCCGCACCGTACGGATCTGATAAGTACACCAGTCACCGGTTTTGTTCGATTCATCCACATAATCACTGAAGATCGGCAGAGAAATCATAATCGGATTTACACGAAGCGTGGCTTCTATCTGAAAATAAGTTTTCGCATTGGAAAGACTGTAATCACTCTTTCCGGTAACAAGACGCATATTCTGCTGGATCAGATCCGCCATGCGTTTGCACATATCCTCCGATTTCCCGCTCTGTATTCCAAGGCAGACAAACAGCGTCAGATAATCACTGTAAAAAATACCGCTGTCATTATTCGTAAAACTTGCAAGTTCCGTAAGTTTGTTTACTACTACAGAAAATCCGCCTTTTCCATCTTCTTCCTGAAGGCTGTACTGCCAATCGTCTGCTGTTTTATAGATTTCCACCGGAAATCCTGCTTCCAGACGGTTCAGATCCCGGACCGTTTCCAGCGCGGTCAGAAGTGCCAGAAGCACGATCTTAATTACCGGAACCGGAATAATTCCCGACGTTGCCGCAGACAGTGCAGTCGAAGCCGCATCAATTGCCTTCCCAGTCGTCGTATTGATACCCCAGAACCTCTGGAAGGCGGAAATATAATTCAATGCATAGCGGACTGCAAAAATATCCTCATAGGCCTTCTTTACGTTTTCTTTATTGGATTTGCCATAAAGAATATATTCCAATTCACAGCCATAAGCCGCATTCCCCGATGGAGAAATCATCTTATTCGTCAGGCTTTTATTATAAGCATCTTTGAAATCCGTACTCATCCAGGTAGATTCCGTATCTGCATTTCCGTTTCGTTCTGTATAAAGTCCTGCGTAATTGCTCTGATTTAAGTCCTTTATTTTATCAACCGAACCGTCGTTTTCCTTATAATATTTCTTCAAAAGCTGATAACGGCCTTCGTTCTCATAGGTTGCATAGCTGAACATCTCCCTCATATAAATGCTTAAATAAAGATTATCGCGGATGCTTGCAAAATTTCCGTCCGCCAGCCGGGTAACAAGATCTACAATTCCCCCGATGCTGTCTCCAAGAGAAAATGGTTCGCCTCCTGCGGAAACTGCCTGTTCGATCTCAGCCGCTGTTTTTCCGTAAACATTGACTGCTGCGCTGCTTTTTTCATAACGTCCGGTCAGTGCGTTTTCTTCTGCGTTATCCGCCTTGTCTTCCGCACCTTTTTTCTGGCTTTTTCCGCCTTTCACATCATCGTCAACGGCATCTTTAAATTTTTGATGCATATATTGATAGAGTTCGGGAACGCATACCCGCCCTGTCGCAGGATTTAATTCTGCCGAATAATTTTCTTCCGTATGCAGGGCAACAACAGGATTCTTCTCGGAAGCATCCGGATAAAACAGCGTAGCAAACGTACTGTCCGCATAGCTGCTGATTCCCGAATTATCTGTAGGAATATCATTTGCAGAAACAGCAGAGCCCGCTTTATTCTTAAAGGTATTGTAATTTTTGATGTCGGTCAGTTTCTTTCCGTTCCATTTCATCGAATCAATCGCATCAATGATTTCCTGAAACTGCGTGCGGATATTTTCCAGACGCGTCTGCATTTCCTGCACAGATTCGCTGTTAATTTCTGCGTACGCTTCTTCATCAATCTGCTGTATTTCCGCCCGGTCCTCCTCTCCCATCTGGGTATCCGTATTATTCGCCGTATTTTTCCATGTATTGTATTTATTATGATATTCAGATGCCAGCGTACTTAATTTGGAAAGGGACGGAACACCCCATTTTCCATTGATTGCATGATTCAGAATATCCATATCGTCTTTCAGATCTTTTCTTATTCCCGATAATGTATCCGCAATCGCCGCCAGCTGCGCATCGATCGTATTGCCATTCGATAACCGCAGCGTAGAAGAAGAAATATTATTGATATTATTGGCGGAAATTGTTTCCAGACGATTTACCAGTGTCAAATACGAGTCGCCTGTACCGGAAACGCCCGACGTTAAATATTTTCTCTGATAATCCTCTATGGTTGTTTTATATTCCGAATAATCCGCATCATATCCATCCGGTACGCCGTCTTCTTTTTCTGCTTCATTCATGGCGTTCATTTCCGCATAGATCTTCAGCATTTTCTCTCCGGCTTTTTTCAAGTCTTTTATATCGCTGCTTCCGGAAGACGGATTGATCGCCTGATTCAGCTTTACCCAATACTGGATATCATTCGTATCACTTCCATAGGAAATCGCCCCGCCGTCTGTTACAACATCATCTTTTGCCTTTTCAAAATCTTCAATGGCCTCCTCGGCATCTTCCAGAATATCCGCCAGCTTACTGCTGCTGACGGAAGAATAATCATAATCGTCCTCATAGGCATCCAGTGAGATCACCGGCCGGTAAAATACGCTGAGTCCCTGCGTATTGTAAAGATTGCTGATCATCAGGCGGTGGATTTCCTGATACATCTGACGGGCATTTTCCAAAGATTGGATCTTTTCCTGAATCTGCTCGTTTGTGATTCCTTTTGAGGTATATTCATCATACAGATACCGATACGAATCATAAGCTTTTTCCAGAAGTTCCCCTTCTTTTTCAAAATAATCTTCTTTTGCATCGACAAGCGGTTTATTTTCGTCGCTTTCTTTTAAATCATTCAGTCCGTGGTCACTGGTAAGGCGCTCGATCAGTTCTTCTGTGACGGTGATCGGCGCGCGGTATTTCATAAATTCCACGACCTGACGTTTCAACATAGTGGAATTTGCCAGATTGGCATTCTCTACCGCTGAGATCTTAACATCCCCCTCCTGCTTGACCGGAAGCAGATCATAGATCGTATCATTGCCCAGAAGCTGCGACCACTGATCACTGACCAGAATAATTTCCTCGTCCGACAACCCCTGTGAGGAAAGGGTTCGGAGAAAAAATTTCGATGATATCTGATAAAACTCGTCAATATTCTGGCAGGACGCCACCATGCCGTACCATTCGTTTAAATCCCTGTCATAATTTGTCATCAGCGTATTCAGTGCCAGATCGCTGGACGAATACGCCATAGATTTAGATAGCTTTACCCGTCCATAATCCACAAAGATACTGGTGACAAGCATACACGGTACCAATATAATCACTAGGAATACGGAAACTGCGCCCCGTGTGTTATGCCTCATACTGCTTCCTCCTGCTGCTTTTTCATGCTCCTTAATTCCGGAACCATTCCTTTGCTTTTTCAACCACCTGCTGGATGCGCTCCATGGCTCCGGTCCGTTCCATATAATCCTCTACCATATCCACATTCCGGATAAATTCCGGCGCATTTGTAACCGGCATGTCCGAATGTGCATTACAGGACATGGAAATTAATTCCGACGTTCCTAACAGCTGCACCGGAATGACGACTTTATATGACACATCTACGGAAAAAGTCGAATAGATAAACGCATTATGGAATTCCGGTGTGCTGATAACTACCGACGTGGGTTTCATATTGGAAAACAATCCCGAATCCAGAGATCGGATCTCCTGATTCAGTTTTGTCTGAATGTCCGATTCAATTTCATCCATTCCTCCGACCATAAAACGGTACGGACGGATCTTGTCTGTATTGTATGCCGGGATTTTTCCCTGCTGCATATCATAGAGGAACGGGTCGGCGCAGTATGCCGCCCCCTCAATGGTCAGCCGTTCGACAATGGATTCGATCCGGCATTTCTGCAAGTATGCGTTTCCCGCATACATCATAAAAATAATGATCAGAAACATGGTTGGAAAAACGATGGATGCTTCCACAACAAGCATTCCGTCTTCTCTTTTCAGTTGTTTTGTCATGTCTGCATCCATCCTTTTCAATCAAACTCAAATAGAAAAATTAGTGAAAATCAACTGACTTATTTATGTCACCTGTATTCATACCGGTAAACAAATCCTTAATCAAATCTGCCAAACGATCTTTCAATGCAATAGCCAATACAACGGCTATCCCGATCAGTACCACGATGGAAACCACATTAACGTCGCCCTCCTCATCGGTAAGCCATGCCCAGATGGTATTTTTTACCCTTAAATACGTCCTGTCAAACACATTCATATCATTTTTCTCCTTTCTTTTGTGTCCTTTTTAATTGTTCTTTTATAAAAACAATGGCTACACGTTCAAATTTGTAAAAATCGGAACGATTACCATTATTAATATCCCTACAAACATCATCATCAGCGGGATCATCAGCTTGCTTGCCGCCTTCTCGCCCTGCCGGCGGACATTCTGTTTCTTTAAGTTCCAGACTTCGCTGCTCTGTGCCCGAAGCATAACGGTCAGCTCGCTGTTCCCTTTTTCAATTCCCTGAATAATGGTAGATGCAAATTTCTTAATCTCCGGAAGAATGCAACGGTTCCCAAAACGGAAAATGGCTTCCGTTTCCGAAATGCCGTTATTCATTTCCTCAACCACTTTCTGCATTTCAAGATAAATGGTGTTTTCCCCGGTATACGCCACCTTTTCCCATGCTTCCTTCATGATCATCCCGGCATTGGTCAAAAGCGCAAGCTTGGATACGACATTGGAAAAATCACGCATCATTTCCTCTGAACGCGCCAGGATCTTCTGGCTGGTCGCCGTTCCATAGTAGTAATAAGCCGTTCCGGAAAACAGCAGAAATACAAACGTCATTGCCACAGTATCTGCAATTCCATACAGGGCAAACGCCAATACCGCAAGCGTAAGCGCCATCGTAATCTTTTGTGCATAAATCACGCGCAGATAATAGTCCGCATATTTTTCCCCGTAAAGCACACCGATCTCTTTGCGCAGCTTCCGGTCGTTTTTCGATTTGTACTGGTAATGCAGCAGATTGACTGCCGCATATCCGACAAAATAGATTTCTTTCAACGGATATTCCTTTTCTTCCAGCACATCAAACAGCCCGGCATCCTTTTTCCCGATCAGAAACAAAAGGATCCAGATCACAAGCAGTACGGCTCCGATTGCAAACAGAATATAATCCAATAATGAAAACATCTTATTTCTCTCCTAAACCTTGATCTCCAGAATTTTTCTTCCGACAAAATAGGAAGCTGCAAACAAAACAATAGCAACCGTTGTCGAAGCAATTCCGGTCGGCGTTACAAAATTTTCTGCAAACTCCGGTCCCATCATTTTGATTACGCCAATCAATGCAACCGGCATAACGATCATGATATTTTGTTCAGTCTTATTGGATGTTACAATGGTTTCGATTTCTTCATTGATTTCCATTTTATCGTTTAAGATCGTATAAGTCGTCCGGATTGTATCCTTAATATTTCCGCCTTTCCGGTAGCAGATCTGAAATACATTGGCAAAGCTGACAATGTCGTCGTTTCCGCTTCTTAGTCCGAAATCTTCCAGAATGTCTTCAATATCAATGTTATTTGCCATACCGGAAAGAATGATTTCCAGTTCCCTGACAATATAGGCATCTTCTTCATACTGGATCTTTAAATCCTCATATGCGCTCCGGAAAGAATCCATGACGTTTTTTCCGGCACCGAGCGAGGTACTGAGCGCCTCTAACATATCCCGAAACTGCGTGTTCAGCTTAGATTTCTGTTTTTTAATGATCTGCTCCGTCCGGATTGGAAGAAACAGCTTTCCGGCAATCAGACCGACAATCGTCGAAATCGTAATATTCAGGACGTAGGTAAGCGCCGTCGGCTGTCCGTATTCGTCCTTTCCGATCCCCCCGTAAAACAAATATCCGACCGCTGCTCCAACCGCAAATGCAAGCAGAAAATACAGGATTTTTTCCCACAGACTCATATAATAAACCTTGTAATTATAAGTCTGCATATTGGTTGCGGACTGATAATACTGCGGTTCCAGTGCCGGTTTTTCCTTTTTCTTAAAAATTGCCATTTTCCTCTCCTAGATCTCCGTCCATATTCCCGACAGTTTCAGTTTAAAATCATGTATGATCTTATTCTTCGTGCGCACCAGCTTCCCGGACACTTTTTCCAGTGTGCTGTTTTCATCCTCTTCAAAAACATACAGCGGATTCAGCAGAATCTGCCCGTTCTCATACCCTGCCACTTCCGTGATCTCCATAGTCTTTCTGCTCTTATCGCGCAGCCGGGACAAATGGATGATAATATCGATTGCCGAAGCAATCTGCTGCCGAATTGCTTCTAACGGCATTCCGGATGTTCCCTGCAGCACCATTGTTTCCAGACGGCTCAGCATATCGTGGGGCGAATTTGCATGGCCGGTCGACAGGGAACCGTCATGTCCGGTATTCATCGCCTGAAGCATATCCAGCGCTTCTCCGCCGCGGACTTCTCCTACGACAATGCGCTCTGGACGCATTCTAAGCGATGACTTGATCAGATCGCGGATCGTAATTTCTCCTGCGCCGGAAGCATTGGCATTACGCGTTTCCAGACTGACTAAGTTATCCAGTCCGGTAATCTGCAGTTCCGCCGAATCCTCTATCGTAATGATCCGCTCATCTTTCGGAATATAATTGGAAAGCGCATTCAGAAAAGTCGTCTTTCCGGAACCGGTTCCTCCGCAGATAAAAATGTTGTATTTTGCCCTTACCAGAAGTTCAAGTTTATCTGCAATATCCTGTGTCAGAGAACCGTACTCGATCAGCTTTTCGATCGTCATCGGATCTTTGGAGAATTTACGGATCGTAATAGTCGGCCCGCACAGAGCGATCGGCGGAAGCACTACGTTGACACGCGAACCGTTCGGAAGCCTCGTATCGCAGATTGGATTCGCCTGATTAACTTCCCTTCCTGCCATTCCGACGATCCTCTGAATAATGTCTTCCAGACGTTTCTGATCCTCAAACTGCTTATCCAGACGGGAAAGCCGCCCGTTTTTCTCAATAAAAATATTTTGCGGTCCGTTGATCATGACTTCTGTAATGGTTTCATCGCTGATAATCGAATCCAAAAGGCCGAAGCCGCGGATAGAGCTGTAAACCTGCTGGACAATGGAAATCCTTTGTTCAATGGAGCAATACTGCCCGCTCAGTTTCTGCGCCGTGATTTCTTCCACGCGTTCTTCCAGTTCTTCATCGCTTAAAGAACTTAACGGAAGATTTTCAGCGACATATGCCTTTATTTCCGCTACGATTGCCTGCTCTCTTTCAAACTGCATATCCGCCCCTCCGTCAGATCAGCTGGTTAAATAACTCCATGGAAGACAACTGCGCCATGATCTGTGCATCCGTCGCATGTTCATACCGTGGCGCCCCTCCGATCATCTTGATATCCAGCGCCTCCAAAACGCGCCCCGTCTTATTGCTGAATTTGTTATATACCAGAAACATGCGGTCGATCACGGAAACGCCGAGGCTCTCTTCCATCGTCTGAATCGCGCCATATGCACGGAAAATCTTCTGGTTCGACAGCACCGATCCGTCCCCGACCATGACAATATGTTCCATTTTTTCAAAAAAGCGCATAAGATTGCGGTTCAATTCAAAATCCAGATCGATCACAATGTAATCGTACTTTCCCGAAAGCGTCAGATTCTGCACCAGCGTTTCGATTTCTTCATATCCCACTTCCATCATGTCCAGTGCAACTTTCGGCTGGGAGAAGAAATAAACGCCGCTGGCATCCTGCTTGACGCAGCTTTCCAGTTTAATCATGAGGTTGGATTTCCGGCTTTTTAACGCATAGATGATATCACTCATATCAAACTGCCCGTCCCCGCGGAAAAATACATCCGAGGAACCGAATGTCTCCAGATTCAGGTAAAGCGCCTTTTTCCCCCGCTTTGCACAGGCCACGGCAAACGCCGCGGCAACCGTGGAATTTCCAACTCCGCCGCCCGGCGAAGTAAACGCAATCAATGCACAGTTATCATCTGCAGATTTCAGGCCCGAAATATTCGTAGCCATTTCCGAATAGATGCCTAAGATCTGCTTATAAATCAGATCCACCTTTTGAAATTTGCAGATGGCCTTCTGCCCCTTAACAGAATCAATCTCGTGATTTTCCACGAAATAGGCGAATCCGCATCGCGGCGGAAGGCTATTTACTTCTATATCAAACTGTTCCGCTGCCACCAGAACATCGATCTTGCTCTGGCCAAGCTGCCGGAGCGCCGCATCTTTATCTGTAAACGAATAAACGATCAGCTTATCGGCATACTTTGAATTAAAAACGCTTGCGATCCGATCCAGATACCCATTGTCCTTATCTAAGATAGCAACTCTGATTTTCATGACTTTCTCACCGCATATCCTTTCATCTGTCTGGTTTATTTTACTCCTTTCTTTTCTCTTAGTCAACTTTTTCTTTGCTCTAAGTAAAGCCTTAGTGAAAAAAAAATTTATATTCTGATATATACTCTCTGCCCAAATTTCAGCATCTGCCGTGTTTTTTCCTAAAAAAACGCCATTCCAAAAGGGATAATATGAACAAAACAAAGAATCCGCGCCGCCGAAAGCAGCCGGATTCCTGTGAAAGAAAGGGGGGATTTTATGACTGATTTTTCCATCAACCCTGCCGCAATCGGCGAAAGAGTCCGTTCGCTGCGGAAAAAACAGGGAAAAATGCAGGCTTACTATGCAGATATGCTCTATATTTCCGCATCTTACCTCGCCTTGATCGAATCGGGAAAACGCCTTCCCACGGTGGACGTCCTTGCGCAGATCGCAAGAGTCGGCGGCGTTACGATCGATTACCTGGTATTCGGGGACAAGACGAGCCTGGATGAGGAACAGGAAACTTTCAACCGCCTGCGCAGCTCCTATCCGAAAGAAGAATTGGACAAAGCTTTAAAACTTGCCGAATTTTATCTCAAATTAAATCATTCCGATCTTCCGTAAGAAACCCAATTTCCAGACTTGAAAAATGCAGGGCGCGCCCGCACGCAGAAGCTATATTCCTTATTTCTTCCTCTTTGCCTCCTCAAAATTAATGATATTGTCTCTCTCTGCAGCGCCGGCCGCCTTCAACTCCGGCCGCCGGTTCCGCTTCTGCTCCATCTCATTCGGCGTAAATCCCCGGTTCTCCCTCATCCGGGTATTGTTCCAGAGGACTTCCAGCAGCCCGGTCAAATCTTCCCGCTGCTGCTCGGTCCGGATGCGCACGCCCTCCTGATCGATCAGCAGGAAGACATCCTGCATCCCGCCGCCGCAGCAGATCAGATTCTGGATCAGCGGCAGAATGCGGTCCACCGTCTTATGGAAAACATCCATCTGGTCGATCAGATAACGGCGCAACGGCTCCGCACCTTCGGCCTCCGGCAGGCTGCCGGTCGTTCCCACGCTGAAGATCTCCTCCTTGGTCGGGATATAAAATTCCTTTTTGCCCTGCATCCGCAGAAGCTGTGCGCTGTCCTGGTAAACGTTGCTGCTGTAAAAACTGTCGCCCGCGAAATCGCCCTGGAACAATTCATACGGCAGCGCGGCCGTCTGCCTGCGCACATCCTGCTCCGTCATATGGATCAGGCGGTTCGTCTCCAGCATCTTCATCAGGATCCGGATCGGCGTTACTCCGTAGAGCAGCCCGCAGGTTTTCAGGCAGCAGAGCAGATAACTTCTCTCCTGCTGGTCCTTCTGAAACGGCTTGGTCAGCATGATCTGGTCGCTGAATGTGTGATACGCCTCTAAAACGTCTTTCGGCATGGTAATGCTGCCTTCTTCCAGAAGCCCCAGATAACCGGCTTCCAGGAGCTTCTCCGCGCCCAGAAAGCCGTCTCCCCACTTCTTGGAAGCCATCCAGCGTTCAAACGCGCAGATCTCGGTGTCCGTCAGGCAGGCGATATACTCCGCTATGACCTCCGGCTGCAGCATATGTTCGATCAGCCGGTCCTCCAGTTCGTCCCTCGGCAGCTCCGCCAGTTCCGGCACGCCCTTTTCCTCCGTGATCATCTGCAGCACGTCCATCGGATAATCCTCGAAAATCTCTTTTAAAGTCGCTCCCGAAAGTTTCTGCTCCCGGTACGCCGTCTGCAGCAGCCATTCCTCCATCCGGTCCATAGACTCCTGCAGCTGATCGTCGGGGCTGATGATCATGCCCTCTTTGTTCTGATCCTTTTTCGTGGCGCGCAGGCCGTAATCCCCGTCCCGCATATTTTTGTAAAGGGTGCTCTGCATCCGCTTCTCCGCACGCCCCCAGCGGTAGAAGAACTTCTCTTTCAGTTCCTCATTGACCTTCTGCATGTCATACGGCCGGGCTTCGCCCTCCGGATCCTCAGGCGGGCAGTCCCCCCGGTACTTCAAAACTACCGGATGATCCGCTTCCTGCTCCGGCAGGATCTTCTCCACGTCTACCCGGTGGCACCATTCGTCATCCACGGCGTAAATATAGGTAAAACGCTCGTTTGCCTCCAGATATTCACGGATAAACGCCTTAGACGCCTCCAGATGGTCGAATTCGTCGATCTCCAGAAGATCCGGATCGTCCGCATCCTCCATCACGTGCAGCTCCTGCTTGTAAAATTCAAATTCGAAAAAACCGTCGCCCGACCATCCCATCACCGTATTTAAGATCATGCTGAACTGGGAAAACGTGATCCCCGCCGGCACGACCACCCGCCTCCAGATCGGCGGTTTGGAATTTTTAATTGTGATTTTTAACTGAAACGCTTTCATTTGCTCCGCTCCTTATCCTTATTAATTATTTTACCCGATAACTGTTACAGCAAAAACTTGCTCATTGCATAATTGGAAAGATCCATGCCGCGGTCCGTCAGTGCGATCCGCCCTTCTGCAGCCGCCAAAAGCCCCTGCGCCTTCAATTCGTCCATAACCCTTCGGTATACCGCTTCGATCTGCATTCCGAAGCAGCGCTCGAAATCCGCCCTCGCCACGCCGTCGTTCATCCGAAGCCCCAGAAACATGAATTCCTCCATCTGCGCCTTCCGCGCGACCGGCTCGGCCTCATCGTGCAGATTCGTCGCGATCCCCTGCTGCGACGCCGCAGAGGCCGGATGAACCGCTTCCTCGCCGTTTTGCCCTTCCTTCTGAAAAGCCGAAAGCGGAACGCTTTTGATCGCGTCCGCGCCGCTGATGTAGCGGTAGAGATCACGCGTATTGGTGTAGCGCACATTGTCGATCAAAGACGCCGCGCCCAGCCCCAGCCCGAGGTAATCCGCCCTCGTCCAGTAGCCGATATTGTGGCGGCATTCATAGCCTTTTTTCGCAAAATTCGAGATCTCATACTGCCGGTATCCGGCTTCCTCCAGCATATACTGCGCCATCTTATACATCCGGTAGGCATCGTCCTCGCTCGGAAGCGCCTCGGTCGGCAGCCCTCCCTGCTGGCGGACGGCGTCGAACTTATACTCATCGTAAAAAGGCGTTCCCTTTTCAATCATCAGCGCATACACGGACACATGCTCCGGCCGCAGGCGGACCACCCGCTGCAGCGATCCGGAAAAAACTTCCAGCGTCTGGTGCGGCAGGCCGCTGATCAGATCGACGCTGATATTGCCGAAGCCCGCATTCCGCGCCATTTCATAGGTTTTGATAAACTGCTCGTAGGTATGCATCCGGCCGAGCAGCTTTAATTCCGCATCCTCCGTGGACTGCAGCCCGATCGAAAGCCGGTTGACGCCCGCCGACCGGTAGCTCTGCAGTTTTGCGCCGGTCACGGTTCCAGGATTGCATTCCATGCTCACTTCGGCGTCCCGCTGGACCAGAAAGGAATTTCCGACCGCATCTAAAACGGCAAGCATCAGCTCCGTCCTCAGCCATGTCGGCGTTCCGCCCCCGATATAAACCGTCGCCAATTCGTAACCGCTCATCTGGCGGCCGTACCAGGCGATCTCCGAAAGCAGCGCGTTTACATATTCCTCCTGCGTCTGTTCGTCGGCCGGAAACGACAGGAAATCGCAGTAGGCGCATTTTTTCACGCAGAAGGGCGTATGGATGTAAAGTTCCAGTTTCTTTTTCACGTCTGCCCCCTGTCCTAATCCTCGTCCAATTTTAAAACACTCATAAACGCTGCCTGCGGGATCTCCACGCTGCCGATCTGGCGCATCCGCTTCTTGCCTTCCTTCTGTTTCTCCAGCAGTTTGCGTTTTCGGGTGATATCGCCGCCGTAGCACTTCGCCAGCACATCCTTGCGCATGGCCTTGACCGTCTCGCGGGCGATCACCCGTCCCCCGACCGCCGCCTGGATCGGGATCTCAAACAGATGGCGCGGGATCTCCTCTTTGAGGCGTTCGCACATCCTGCGCCCCCGGTCGTAGGCGCTGTCCTTAAATACAATAAAGGAAAGCGCGTCAACCATTTCTTTATTAATGAGAATATCCAGCTTCACCAGCTCGGAACGGACGTACCCTTTCAGTTCATAGTCCAGGGACGCATATCCGCGCGAACGTGATTTGAGGGCGTCGAAAAAGTCATAGATGATCTCGTTCAGCGGAAGTTCGTATTTGAGCAGCGCACGCGTCTCTTCCAGATAATCCATGCTGACATAGACGCCGCGGCGCTCCTGGCAGAGTTTCATGATCGCCCCGACATATTCGCTCGACACCATGATCTCCGCGGAAACAAACGGTTCCTCCATGTAATCGATCTCCGACGGATCCGGCAGATTGGACGGGTTTGTCAGTTCGATCACTTCGCCGTTCGTCTTATGCACTTTATAGATAACGCCCGGCGCCGTTGTCACCAGATCCAGATTAAATTCCCGCTCCAGCCGCTCCTCGATGATCTCCAGATGCAGAAGCCCTAAGAATCCGCACCGGAAGCCGAATCCCAGCGCAAGGGACGTTTCCGGTTCGTAGTAGAGCGAAGCGTCGTTGATCTGCAGTTTTTCCAGTGCATCCCGAAGATCGGGGTATTTCGCGCTGTCCGCCGGATAAAGCCCGCAGTACACCATCGGATTGACCTTCTTATAGCCCGGAAGCGCTTCGCTGCACGGGCGGCCGACCTCTGTCACCGTATCGCCGACGCGGGTATCGCGCACATTCTTGATGCCCGCCGCAAGATAACCGACCATCCCGGCGGAAAGCTCCTCGCACGGGATAAACTGCCCCGCGCCGAAGTAACCGACTTCCACGACCTGATCCTGCGCCCCCGTCGCCATCATCCGGATCTGCGTCCCGACGCGCACCGTTCCTTCCATGATGCGGCAGAAAATGATCACGCCTTTATAGGAATCGTAGGTGGCGTCAAAGATCAGCGCCTTTAACGGCGCGCCGGCATCGCCTTTCGGCGCCGGGATCTTCTCTACGATCTGCTCGAGCACTTCTTCGATGTTCAGCCCCGTTTTCGCGGAGATCCGCGGAGCGTCCTGCGCTTCGATCCCGATCACGTCCTCGATCTCCTGAATGACCTCGTCCGGCCTTGCGCTCGGCAGGTCGATCTTATTGATGACGGGAACCACGTCAAGATCGTGATCCATGGCAAGGTACACGTTCGCCAGCGTCTGCGCTTCCACGCCCTGCGCCGCGTCCACCACGAGCAGCGCGCCGTCGCACGCGGCAAGGCTCCGGGACACTTCGTAGTTAAAATCCACATGCCCCGGCGTATCGATCAGGTTGAAAATATACTCCTCCCCGTCCTTCGCCTTGTAGATCACGCGGACCGCCTGCGATTTGATCGTAATGCCGCGCTCCCGTTCCAGTTCCATATTGTCAAGCACCTGCGCCTGCATCTCACGGCTCGTCAGCGTGCCGGTATGCTCTAAGATCCGGTCCGCCAGCGTGGATTTCCCGTGGTCAATATGTGCGATAATGCAAAAATTACGAATTTTACTCTGATCTGCTGTCATTTTTCTTCTATCTCCCTCTGATATTGTAATACCATTTACACCCACAATGCAAGCAGGGCATTCTTATTTTCTTCATCTGCGAAGCTCATTTCCACAGAATCCCGGTAAATGCGCCCAAGTTCCTCCCGGCCGAGCCCGTAAACGCCGCACAGGAGCTGAAATTCCCCGGTAAGGCTGACCGCGCTTACCGTCCGGTTATCCGTATTGACCGACACCGGCACCCCGTTTTTCCGGAAGATCCCAAACGGATAGTCCTCCATCCCCGAAACGGCTTTCGTCTGCAGATTGCTGGTCGGGCAGAGTTCCACGCCGATGCGGCGCTCCCGGCAGAGGCGCATACTCTCCGTATCTTTCGCCATCGCGATTCCGTGCCCCAGGCGCTTCGCGCCCAGTTCGATCGCCTCTTTCACGTTTTCGATGCTGCCGCATTCCCCGGAATGGATCGTAAACGGCATTCCCAGCCGCTTTGCCTCCCGGAAAAACGTGCGGTATTCCCGTGTCGGATACGCTTTTTCATCTCCCGCAAGGTCGCATCCGGCCACGCCTGCCCCGAACAGTTCCCGCGCTTCCCGCAGCATGGCCAGATTCTCTTCCATCGGAAGATTGCGCATCCCGCAGACAAGAATGCCCGTGCGGATCCCCGTCTCTTCCCGCGCCCGGCGCAGGCCGCTTTCCACACTCTCTAGGATCTCCCGGACGCTTAAGCCTTCCTGCGTGGAAAAAGACGGCGCGAACCGCACTTCCAGATAGCGCACCTGTTCTACGGCCGCATCTTCGGCCAGTCCGTACGACGCCGCGGCCAGTTCTTCTTTCGTCTGCAGGCAGCGCAGCGGCAGATCAAACCGCGTCAGATACTCCGCCAGATCCGGACAGTCCATCGGAGCCTCCATCCGCTGTTTCAACTCCTCGATGGAGTACGTTTCCCCGCGCAGCGCCAGAAGGCGCTGCACCAGCTCCGGCTTTAAAGAGCCGTCCAGATGACAGTGAAGTTCAATTTTGGGCATTTCCCGCAGAAAATCCAGCATGACTTGTTCTCCTTTTTATTTTACTTCTGTATCGTTTGGGTACAACACCGGCCGGTGGAAATCCGGTTGCGGCATGGCCGGGTTTTGTGTCATCCCTGCAAAGCCTTGGCTTCAACCCTGTAAGTTCTGCGCCCCGAAGCCGAGCGGAAACAATTCTCCCAGCGTCAGCACCCGGTAATCCTTCGGGCTTCTCGCCAGAATGACTTCAAACGTTTCCGCGTCGCAGAATTCCGCCAGCACCTGACGGCAAACGCCGCAGGGCGATACTTCCGCAAGTGTTTCTGCACCTTTTTCCCCGCCCGCGACTGCGATCGCCCGAAAACGGCGCTCGCCTTCGCTCACCGCTTTAAATACCGCGGTGCGTTCCGCGCAGTTGGTCGGCGTATACGCAGCATTTTCCACGTTGCATCCCTGATAAATCCGCCCGCTCTCCGTCAAAAGCGCCGCCCCGACGCAGAAGCGCGAATACGGCGCGTAGGAGCGTTTTCTCGCCTCTAACGCAAGTTCCGCTAATGTTGCATAATCGATTTCCCGATTCATTTCCCGGCTGTCTGGCATTCTTTTTCCTCTCTTTCAAAGTGCTTTTGGGTTGGGTTTTTCTTTCTTCCAAAGCGCTTTGGGGGTGGGTTTTCCTTGCTTCCAAAGCGCTTTCGGTTCCGATGCGTTAAGTATAACATATGCTTATAGCGTTTACTAGAAGAAATATGGGGTGCGGCAGATGCCGCACCCCATGTCTTATGACAGCATTTTATTCTCCATTGGCGTTACACAGCCAGATCCAATGGCAGATCCGAAATATCCTTCAAGCGTTTTCCCTGTACTAAAGTATCCAGAATTTCAACCGCATCTTCCGATCCCACTTCTTTTACGGCACGCATTAACTCATAAAGGGCAAAATGATACACACAATCGATATCTCCGGTTCCTAACGCTAATGACGCCAAACGATTCGGCATAGATTCTGCAGTCACCACTACAATATGAGGAAGATGTCCTTTCCGGTTGCGGATTAAATTTAAGGCCTCTGTCCGGCTGTTCTGTGCCCGGTCGCTCCGCATCGTATATTTAGCCGATACGCTGGCATGCAGCAATGGTTTCCCTCCATTCTGCTTCCTGAGATCAGCCATTTTACTGATATTATCATCAACAATATATGCTTCCGAATTAATCTCTTTATCTTCATAAAGTTCACGATAAATCACAATATCCGGAGTAACAAGATAATCATTTCCCAAAGCAGCTGCTAATTGTGCATTTTCTGATGTTAATTCATTCAAATAAGCCAAATGCGCATACTGTTCGAAATCGCTTGTTTTTAGCCGATTGTTATTGCCAAGCTGCAATATTGACCATTTTCCAGGGCGCAGATCTTGTAAATATGGAAATGTATTTTGCAGATACTCCATTGTCAGCATTTCAAACTGTTTTCCAAGTGTTTGCCCGGAAATCTTATCAACTGTATGAACCGTATGTTGAAACTCATTGACCAGAATATCAATCATCTTCCCTGATATCGCTTTTGAACCTTTACTGCTGATATCTGCATTCGATGCCGCTCCTGCTTTTGTTAATGTCAGCGTATTCGTTTCAAACAATCGCTCGTGAAAATGAAATCTCGCATTCGTTATTAACGCTTTCATATTCTAAACACTCCTTTATCCTTTCCCCGATCGCTTTCGCAACCGGCGGCGGAAATGCATTCCCGATCATACGGCATGCTATCGTTTTCTTTTGGCCAAATGACCATGTATCCGGAAATCCTTGTATTCTTGCCATCATCCTGCTTGTCAATCTCGGCATTCCTTCAAAATCGGCTGGCGGAGCGGAGTCAGCAACTCCTCTCCCATCTACTCCGAGTTCTGCCCAGGCATTCCTCGCTCTCACCGGCCCAAGATCAGGACCGCCATGCTTTTTTGAGCCTCCCACTAAGGTCGGGGCAATTTTATCGGCTTTTTTTGCCCATTGCCTTGCACCCTCCCATTTGTTTTCTGCCATTAAATCATACAATACCTTGCCGACTGTTGGCGCTCCTTTCGGATTTCCCTCCGGATATCGAAAAGAGCCCGGTTCATTTTTATGGATGCCGACAATCACCACCCGCGGCCGCAGCTGCGGAACACCAAAATCAGAGGCATTGATCAATCTGATCTGTGTAATATATCCCAATTTTTCTATAGATTTTAAAATATAAGAGCGATACTCGTTAAAATTGGGATCCAGAAAACCTCTGACATTTTCCAGCATAACCGCCCGCGGCTGCATTTCCCTGATCAATCTGATCGCTTCCGGGAACAGATCCCGCTCATCATCCTTCCCTAACTGCTTTCCCGCAATGGAAAACGGCGGACACGGAACGCCTCCTGCCAGAAGATCTACTCCCTGATATGCTTTACCGTCAAAGTCATGCACATCCTGACATATTACGTTCCACTCCGGACGATTCAGTTTTAAAATTTTACAATAATCTGCTTCGTACTCAATAAGCGCAATATGCGTAAATCCGGCTGATGCAAGTCCAAGCGCCTGTCCTCCGGCGCCCGCACATATCTCAACACAAGTTAACGGCCTTTGCATATAACATTCCTCCCCGCCATTGCTGCTTTCCATACTTTCCCAATTCCAATATAGAAACACCCTATTGTTTCGTTCCAGTATACCATGTGCCAAATTGTTCATCAAGCAATTCTCATTATTTATCCAGGCGCAGAAACATCAGTTCCCGCGCTTTTACCTTTTTTATTCCAGCGAAGCGCGGATCAGCTCCCGCATCGCCTCGACCGCCACGGTGACAGCCGTCTGCGTATCGTGCACCTGCGGATTGGAAAGCCCTTTGCGGGCGCGTTCCTGATTCGCAAGGGCGAGCAGGCAGGAACCGACTCTCACCCTTAGAAAACTGCCCGCGATAAACAGCGCCGCCGTCTCCATTTCCGATGCAAGGCAGCCCATCCTAAGCCATGCATTCCATTTATTCTGCAGTTCATAGCTGACCGGCATCACTTCCGGTTCATGCTGCCCGAAAAAAGAATCCTTCGACTGGACGACGCCGATGTGCCACCGGACGCCCGCTTTCTGCGCCGCATGAGCCAGCGCGTTCATCACGGTCGGATCCGGTACGGCCGGATATTCGAGCGGGGCATATTCACGGCTTGTCCCTTCCATGCGCACCGCCCCGTTGGCGATCACCAGATCGCCGCCTAAAACCTCATCCTGCATTCCGCCGCAGGTTCCGACGCGGATAAACGTGTCCGCCCCGCATTTTGCCAGTTCTTCCAACGCGATCGCCGCCGACGGGCCGCCGATCCCGGTAGAGACCACGCTGACTGCTGCCCCTTCCAAAGTTCCGGTATAGGTAACAAATTCACGGCTGTCTGCCACAAGCTTTGCCTGTTCCAAATGTGCGGCGATCTGCCGGCACCGCTTCGGATCTCCCGGAAGAATGACGAATCTGCCGACATCTTCCGGTCCGACCATAGTATGATATTGTTTACCGCTTCCTTCCGTATAATCAACCATTTTGATCCCTCCCCGTTTTCTCATATAGTATCCTGTGCAGGATACCCTTATAACATTGTAGCATTTTCTTGGGAAACAGGGAAGGTTTTTATCCACGGCCGTGGAGCACTTTGTCCAGAAGATCCGCCAGCGGCTCCATCGCGTTTTTGGCCTCTTCCAGCGTGTTCGTCTGGGCTCCGACCTCGATCAGCATGGATTTCGGGCAGTAATGCATGTTATAGCGGTACGCTTTCAGATAAATATTTCTGGTAAAATCCGGATAGTACTCTCTGGCCGCCAGCTGCATCTGGAACGAAAGCGCAAGATTCTGGTCGAGATACGGGTTTTTCTGGTTGGTCAGATCGCCCAGCGTGGCGGAGCGGCACAAGCCGTTAAAAAACATGATCTTTGCCATCTGCTTGCCGTTCTGCTCCGTCACCAGATGCGTGGTTTCCGCTACGCCGTCCCTATGTAGATCGATCACCATTTCGATGGACGGATTTTCCGCCAGGATCTGCTCGAGCGCCGGAGCCGCGTTGTAATACGCATGGTCGCGGTCGCCCACGTCGTAAGTTCCGGTATGGTGCAGGACGCGGAATCCGTACTGTTCCGTCAGAAGCTGCGTCAGATAATCGCCTACCGCCATGACGGAGGAATTCGGATCTCCGGGAACCGAATCCGCATATCCCTCCTGAGAATGCGTATGATAGATCAGAATCTGCGGCCCGTCCGCCTGCTCCGAGAGCGTCACATCAACGCCCAGCAGTTTTTCCACATTCAGCTGGTCGCTCCCGATCGTAGTGCTGCTGTCAACCTGATAAAAATTCTGCCGCAGATAATCAAAATCCTTCAGTTTTTCCCGGTTGATCTCCACCTGCTTCTGCTCCGCACGGACGATGCCTGTGCCGGACGCGCCGCCCTGCGTTTCTCCGGCATCGCTTCCCGCCGCTTCCGAGCCCGCTGTTTCGCTTCCTGACGATCCGTTTCCTGCCGATCCATTCCCTGCCGATCCGTTTTCTGCTGATCCTGTCCCTGCCGATCCGCTTCCCGCTGATCCGCCTCCCGCCGTCTGGGAATCGCCCGTTTCCGTGCCGTTCTGCCCGTTTTCGGCAATCATGCGGCCGATCTGCTCGTTTTCGGCAGCCGCCAGTTCTTCGTAATCCATCTGCCGTTCCGCCTGAGAATCGCACCAGAGCTGCTGCTCGTGATAAGAAAAGGACGGAAACAGTATTGCGGCCGCGTCCTCATACAAGGACGGCCGGTGATCTGACTCCGTCACAACGACTTCGGGAATATAGGTTTCCAGAACCACGTTATAAAATTTCAATGCCGCATTCCGCCGGAACAGCGTCCAAAAATCCTTTCCCCAGCGGTACCCGCAGTAACCGACCATCGTGCAGCCAAACAGCAGAAACAAAAGAAACAGCCGGCTTCCCCTGCTCTTTTTTCTTTTTTGCACGAAATCACCACCTTTTCAACGCATTATATGTCGGCTGTCTTTTCTTTATTCCCCAAAAGCGCGATATTTAAGCCCTCTGAGATCAGAAAACTGAGCCTTTTGATCGATGCGTCAATGTCCTTCGGAGTCACAAACATGCCGTGCAGCTGCGGGGAAAGCAGTTCCCGCGCCAGTTCCTGTTTTTCGGATTCGTCCAGTTTTTCCAGATTGGATAAAGACATGGCTTCGATCAGCGACGTCATGGCATCCGAAACGATCGTAGCCGCGTCCACGACCGTCGGCACGCCGAGCGAAAGCACCGGAACCCCTACGCTTTTTTCATTCAAAGCATTCCTGTGGTTGCCGATCCCGCTTCCCGGCGTGATCCCGGTATCGGTCAGCTGGATCGTCCGCCCGAGCCGTTTGGCGTTCCGCGCCGCAAGCGCATCGACCGTAATGACCAGATCCGGTTTTGTCTCATTGACGACTCCGCGCACGATCTCCAGACATTCCATGCCGGTCTGCGCCATTACCCCCGGCACGATCCCGCTGATCTTGCTGATCTTTTCGCTCCCGAAGGCGTATTTTCCAAATTCCTTAATGATATGGCGGGTAATGAACATGTTGTCGATCACGCGCGGCCCCAGCGCGTCCGGCGTGACTTCCCGGTTCCCCATTCCTACAATAAGTACCGATATTTCCAGTTCCTCATCCAGGCTCTGCCAGTCGATCTTTCCGATTTTGGACTCCGGCAGCAATTTCCGGATGATCTTTGCCAGTTCGATGGAAATTTCCCTGTGGTATCCCGCGTCGTCCTCCTCCATTTCGGGGGCTTCGATCGTAATATAATGCCCTCTCGGTTTTCCCATAGACCTTGCGGCGTTTTCCGTCCGGATGACCACCGTGCTGATCGTGATGCCGTTCTCCCTTTTTTCCTCTTTAAAATCCACGCCTCTGACGCTGCCGCGGTCTTTTTTTACCCGTTCCTGGCTCTCCAGCGCCAGATCCGTGCGGATCGGATATGCTTCTTCCATCATGATAACCATACCTCCCTTATCGAAAACTCCTGCCTATCTTTTATAATAAGCCGTATTTTAAATACCGTTCCTCTTTTTTCGTATTTCCCGCATTTCGCATATCATGCACCCTTATATGTATTTTTTCCGTTAAATGCAAAAATATGTATTGACAAAATGCCCCTTTCTGGCATATTATAACTTAGTGTGTTTCCGTTAAAAGTCCGTGTCCTTTTTAATGGAAAATTTGAAGTATCTGGATCAATAGACTGATTATTTGGAGGTGTACCAAATGGCTAACATTAAATCTGCAAAGAAGAGAATCTTAGTAACAGAGGCGAGAACGGCAAGAAATAAATCCATCCGCTCTTCTGTTAAGACTTCGATCCGGAAAGTGGAAGCCGCTGTTGCCGCAAAGGACAAAGCTGCTGCTGAGGAGGCTTTGAGAAAGGCCGTTTCCGTGATTGAGAAGGCAAGCTCTAAGGGCGTTTATCACAAGAACAACGCTGCAAGAAAGATTTCCCGTTTATCCAAAATGGTAAACAGCGTCGCATAAGAGCAATCGTTTCCGTTAAAACCGCCAGTACCGTCATGCTGGCGGTTTTTATTTAGGTTAATCGTCTGCCGGATTTGCTTATGCCGAATCTATTCGGATACGGGCAGGTAAGGCAGACTATTTTAATGAACTGAAACAGAATGCACATCGGGCAATTCCGCTAGGTGCGAAGAATCCGGCCTGCCGGATTCTTCGTTTTATGTTCATGTGCTGCTGTACTGCACCAGAAACAATTCGACCGCCAGCCGGTCGTTCATGCTTCCGGTCTTTACCGCTTCTTCATATTCCACGCCGTCGCGCACCGCCTGTTTCAGCTGTTCCACGGAAAAAGAACGGCACTGGGACTGGTATTTGCGCACTGCCCACTCCGGGCAGCCCGCTTTCGATGCGATCTCCTTATTCCCGAATCCCTGGTTCATCATGGCCTTCACCGTTACCAGCGTCCGGAACTGCCGGCTGATCAGATACAGGATCCGCATGGGCGGCTCCCTTAAGGCGAGCAGGTCGTAATAAAGATCCAGCGCTTTTTTCTGCTGATGGAGCGTAACCGCATCCACCATTTCAAAGATCTTATTGCTGATCTGCTCCGTCGTGACGGCTTCCACATCCCCGGCTTCCACCGTATCCTTGTCCATCGTATAGCAGAGCAGTTTCTCCAGTTCCCGGTCGATATTTCCCATATCCGTACCCGTTTTCGCAAGAAAAAGCTGATACGCCGCCTGCGTGATATTCTTGCCTTCTTTTCCCACGCGCCCTAAGATCCAGCGGGATAACGTCTCCTCCGTCTGCGTCTGAAACTCTACCGCCTTCCCGACTTTGGCAAGCGCTTTGTACATTTTGGAGCGCTTATCGACATCCTCCTCTACGAACAGGAAATACGTCGTCTCCGGCAGTTCTCCGAGATAGGCGGCCAGTTCCTCCGCCGGTTTCTTAAAAAGACCGCTCCCTTCGATCAGGATCAGCCTCCGCTCGGCAAAAAAAGGAAGGGTTTCCGCAAGATCGATGATCTCTTTCACATTGATCCCTTCCCCTTCAAAGGCGGAAAAATTCATCGTATCGTCTTCGGAAACGATCGCTTTTTTCAGCTTGTCCCGGTACTGGCGGATCAGATAACGCTCTTCGCCGTACAGGAGGTATGCCTGTTTCAGTTGTCTGTTTTTAATATCGTGATCGATTGTTTTCATGGCACTATTTATCGTAAAGCGTGGTGGGTTCTGTTGTTTTCAATCGGCGCGGCCGGGGAAGTTCCTATGAGCCCTTTACCAACATCCCCATTTTAAATGACTCAATTGCTAATTCTATCACCTGAGGATTACATTCCCGGTACTTGAAATAATACAGCAGCAAATCAATATAAGCATCCAGCTTATTCTCATCCTCGGGTGCAACATATTTCCCACTGTCAAACGGCATACACTCATTGATCAAAATATACACAGCAAACCGTTCATTGACGTAAATATCCTTTTCGGTTTCCGT
>CANQDS010000005.1 GCA_947593655.1 uncultured Lachnospiraceae bacterium
AAGCGGCGGGGATCAATCCCGTGATCGGCTGCGAGATCTATGTCGCGCCGAATTCGCGTTTCGACCGGGAGATCAGCCACGGGGACGACCGCTATTACCATCTGGTGCTTCTGGCGGAGAACAATCAGGGCTATGCCAACCTGATGAAGATCGTTTCCATCGGTTTTACGGAAGGGTACTATTACCGTCCGCGTGTGGATTTTGAGACGCTGGAGAAGTATCACGAGGGACTGATCGCGCTTTCCGCCTGTCTGGCCGGGGAAATCCCGCGCTGGCTGATGCGCGGCATGTATGAGGATGCCAAAGCGATCGCGCAGAAATATGCGGATTGTTTCGGGAAAGACCATTTTTATCTGGAACTGCAGGATCACGGGCTGTCCGACCAGAAGCGTGTGAATCCCCTGCTGGTGCGCATGAGCGAAGAGCTTGGGATCGGGCTTGTCTGCACGAACGACATCCACTACACCTACGCCGACGACGCGGAGTCGCACGACGTTCTGCTCTGCATCCAGACTGGAAAGAAAGTGTCGGACGAAGAGAGGATGCGCTACGAGGGCGGCCAGTTCTATGTGAAAAGCGAAGAGGAGATGCGGGCGCTGTTTCCTTATGCCCGGCAGGCCGTTGAGAATACGGCCAAGATCGCGTCGCGCTGCCATGTGGAACTTGAATTCGGGCATTACCGGATCCCGAAATATGAAGTCCCGGAGGGCTATGCATCGGCATGGGAGTTTTTAAACGCGCTCTGCGAAGAAGGTTTTGGGAAGAAATACGGGGAGAACCCGTATTATGACGAAGCGCAGAGAAAGCAGATCTACGAGGAAATGCAGTTTGAACTTGCCACGATCCGGGACATGGGTTTTGTGGAATATATCCTGATCGTGTGGGACTATATCAACTGGTGCCGCACGCATGACTGCTGGGTGGGGCCGGGGCGCGGCTCCGCGGCGGGAAGCAAAGTCTGCTACTGCACGGGGATCACCAATATCGATCCGGTCCGCTACAACCTGCTGTTTGAGCGCTTTTTAAATCCGGAGCGCGTATCCATGCCGGATATCGACGTGGACTTTGAATATGCGGAACGTTACCGCGCGATCGAATACGTCACGGAAAAATACGGCAAGGATTCGGTTACGCAGATCGTGACATTCGGAACGATGGCGGCGCGGGGCGTGATCAAGGCGGTCGGAAAAGCGCTGGATGTTCCGTATTCAGAGACGGACCGCATCGCCAAAATGGTGCCGTCGGAACTCAATATCACGATCGACCGCGCCCTGCAGATGAATCCGCAGCTGCGCAGCCTCTATGAAGGCGACGCCGGGGTACATGAGCTGATCGATATGTCAAAGAAGCTGGAAGGGCTTCCGAACCATACCTCGGTTCATGCCGCGGGCGTGGTGATCTATCCGGGCGTGGCGAGCGATTATGTGCCTCTGGGGCGCGCCAACGACGGAAGCCCGACCGCGGAGTACAACATGGTCCAGCTGGAAGAACTGGGACTTCTGAAAATGGACTTTCTGGGGCTTCGGACGCTTACGGTGATCAAGGATTCCGTCAAAAACATCAAGGCGTCCCGCGGCATCGATATTGATATCGATGCGATCGATTTTAACGATAAAAAGATGCTGGAGTTTATCGGAACCGGACGGACCGAGGGCGTGTTCCAGCTGGAATCCGACGGAATGCAGAACTTTATGAAGGAGCTGAAACCGCAGAGTTTTGAGGATATCGTGGCAGGGATCTCTTTGTACCGTCCGGGACCGATGGATTTTATCCCGGATTACATCCGGGGAAAGGATCATCCGGAAGAGATCACCTATATCACGCCGGAGCTCGAAAGCATTTTGGAGCCGACTTACGGCTGTATCGTCTATCAGGAACAGGTCATGCAGATCGTCCAGAAGCTGGCGGGCTACACGATGGGGCAGGCGGATAATATCCGGCGCGCGATGAGCAAGAAAAAGCAGTATGTGATCGACGCGGAGCGGAAGAACTTCATTACGGGCTGCATTGCAAACGGGATCGCGGAAAAAGCCGCCGACAGTATCTACGATTCAATGGTTGATTTTGCTAAATATGCATTTAATAAATCCCATGCGGCGGCTTATGCCGTGATCAGCGTGCAGACCGCATGGCTGAAATATTATTATCCGGTGGAGTTTATGGCGGCGCTCTTAACGTCCGTGATCGACAATGCGCCGAAAACCACGGAGTATTTAAACCACTGCCGGGAGCTGGGGATTACGGTGCTTCCTCCGGACGTCAATACGGGGGAAGGCGCTTTTACGACGGAAGGCGGCAGCGTCCGCTACGGCATGTACGCGATCAAGAGCCTCGGCCGGAGCATGATCGACAGTATTCTTGAAGAGAGGAAGATCGGCGGAAAGTACCGGACGTTTCAGGATTTTATCGAGCGGGTGGTCACCCGGGGAGTAGGAAAACATTCGGTGGAAAATCTGATCAAGGCGGGAGCCTGCGACAGCATGGAAGGAACGCGCAAGCAGATGGTCTTCGTCCACGCCGCAATGGTCGATCAGGTCCTGCACCAGAAGAAATCCGTTATGAGCGGGCAGATGAGCCTGTTTGATCTGGTTTCGGAGGAAGAGAAGCAGAATTACAAGGTTCAGTTTCCTCCGGTCGGGGAATTTGAAAAGGAGGTACTCTTAGGATTCGAGAAGGATGTGCTGGGCACTTACTTAAGCGGCCATCCGCTGGAAGCCTATATGGATAAGATCAAAAAGAACATTACCGCGACGGCTACCGATTTTGCAAGGGAAGAGGAGAGCGGCCTGATCAAGGTCAAAGACAACGCCCATGCAGTGATCGGCGGGATCATTGTGAACAAGAGCGTGAAATTTACCAAGCAGAATCAGGAAATGGCGTTTGTTTCCGTCGAAGACCTGACCGGAACGGTGGAAGTGATCGTTTTTTCGCGAGCCTACGAGCGTTACCGCCAGTTTCTTGATGTGGAGGAGAAGATCTTCGTGATCGGCCGTGCCACGGTGGATGAGGAGCAGGGCGGCAAGCTGATCTGCGAGCGGATCGTGCCGTTTGCCGATACCAGAAAGGAACTCTGGCTGCAGTTTCCGGACAAGGAGGCTTTTCTTCAGAAAGAAGAGGAATTGTACGACCGGCTGAAAGATTCGGACGGCACGGATGAAGTCGTCATCTATGTCGCCAACCCGAAGGCGGTCAAGCGGCTCGGGGCGAACCGCAGCGTGTGCGCATCCGATGCGCTGCAGAAGGAGCTGCAGGGCTTTTTAGGGGAAAAAAATGTAAAAGTTGTGGAAAAGAATATTGAAAAGCTTGCCTAAAGCGTATAAAATAAGATAAGGAGAATTTTGCGCAGGACTTGCGGAGTCTTGAATTTTATAAATTGAGGAGGAGATTAAAATGTCAAAAGAGATCAATGCGATCGGTGTGCTTACGAGCGGAGGGGATGCGCCGGGAATGAATGCCGCGATCCGTGCGGTGGTTCGTCAGGCCCTTTACAAGGGGAAGAAGGTAAAGGGGATCAAGAGAGGTTATGCAGGACTTCTGAATGAAGAAATCATAGATATGGATGCCAAGAGCGTATCGGATACGATTTCCCGCGGAGGAACGATCCTGCAGACGGCGCGCTGCATGGAGTTTGTAACGCCGGAAGGACAGCAGCTGGGCGCGGATATCTGCCGGAAGCACGGGATCGATGCGATCGTTGTGATCGGCGGAGACGGTTCGTTCAAGGGCGCGCAGAAGCTGGCAGCGCTGGGGATCAATACGATCGGGGTTCCGGGCACGATCGATCTGGACATCGCCTGCACGGATTATACGATCGGTTTTGATACCGCCTGCAATACCGCGATGGACGCGATCGATAAGATCCGCGATACCTCGACTTCCCATGAGAGATGCTCGGTCATTGAGGTTATGGGAAGAGGCGCGGGCTACATAGCATTGTGGTGCGGAATCGCAAACGGTGCGGAGGAGATTCTCCTGCCGGAGAAATACGACCACAACGAGGAGCGGCTGATCTCCCAGATCATCAACGCCCGCAAGCTCGGCAAACAGCATTACATCATTATCAATGCAGAGGGAATCGGGGATTCCCAGAATATGGCAAAACGCATTGAGGCCGCAACCGGCGTGGAAACGCGCGCGACGATCTTAGGGCATATGCAGCGCGGCGGAAGCCCGACCTGCAAAGACCGCGTGTACGCAACGACAATGGGGGCGATGGCAGTCGATCTTCTGTGTGAAGGAAAGAGCAACCGCGTAGTCGCTCATAAGAATGGCGAGTTTGTTGACTTCGACATCGATGAGGCGCTTGCGATGAAGAAGAGCATTCCGGATTACATGTATCAGATTTCACAGAGCTTAGTATAAGGCTAACGAAGGGACTGCCGGAGAGGCAGTCCTTTTTTCTTCTTATTATGCGCCGCTGGCGCGCGCAGAAAACGCGGCAGAAAGATGCGCAGGCGATCGGAGCAGTCATGATCACAAGCAGAGAGAACAGCCGGATGAAAAATCTGGCATTGTTGATGAAAAAGGCAAAGGAACGGAAAGCACGGAAGTTATTTATCGCGGAAGGCATCCGGATGGTGGGCGAGGCACCCGCAGACTGGATCCGGGGCGTTTATGCGGCGGAAAGCTTCGGGGAGCGCAGGCAGGAGCAGGAGCTTCTTGCGCGGCTTCGGGAAGGAGCGGACAAAGGCGGATACCTGGTGGAAACGGTAAGCGATGCGGTATTTGCCGCCGTATCGGATACGAAGACTCCGCAGGGGATCCTTGCAGTTCTTAAGATTCCAGAATACTGTCTTTCGGATCTGCTTTCGAAAGAGAATCCGCTGCTTCTGCTGCTGGAGGGGATTCAGGATCCGGGAAATCTGGGAACGATGTTCCGCTCCGGGGAAGGCGCGGGCGTCTCCGGCGTGATCTTCGACCGGGAAACGGCGGATCTGTTCAATCCGAAGACCGTCCGTTCCACGATGGGGAGCATTTTCCGCGTTCCGTTTCTGGAAACAGAGGATCTGATGCAGACAATTCATGAACTGAAACGGGCGGGAGTGGCGCTGTATGCGGCGCATTTAGACGGTTCGGTTGATTATGATGAACCGGATTATACGAAAGCGAGCGGTTTTCTTATTGGAAATGAAGGCGGCGGATTGAGCCGGGAGCCGGCCGAAGCGGCGGATGCCCGCGTCCGGATCCCGATGGAAGGCAGGGTGGAATCGCTGAATGCGGCCGTGTCCGCATCCCTGCTTTTGTATGAGGCGTGCCGCCAGCGCAGGAGGCAGAAATGAAAATCTGGTTTAAAATTTATTCCGATGCGCGTCTGATCAAAATGGAAACGATTGAAAATCAGGAGGAGGATACCAGAACACATAAGATATTTGCGGCATTAGAGGAAGCGTGCCGCCGGTTCGACCTCGGCCAGCCGGCCTGGCTGAATGTCAATATAGAAGAATTTAGGCGGATGGCGGCGACGAGATTCCGGCAGGACAATTTTGTGGAGGAGATCGACTTTGATTATCTGGAGATCCGGGTGATCGAGGAAGATGAAAATTAGTCTATTGCTTAAATTTTTCTTAAATTTGAAAAAATGTAAAAAAATATTAAATTATGTGTTATAATCAAAGAAATAGATGAATATGATTTAAGGATGGCTTCCGTGGGGGCAGAAGCCGATCTGAGAGGGGAAAGAAGGGTTACTATGGAATTGAATAAGATGCAGGATGGCATTGACAGCTGGGAAACGGCGATGTTTCTTTACAATTCCGCTTTAAAGGAAGTGGGAACGAAGCTGGAGATTTTGAATGATGAATTTGCGCACATCCACAATTATAATCCGATCGAGTACATCAAATCCCGCATTAAGACACCGGAGAGCATCGTAAAGAAGCTGAAGCGGGGCGGTTACGAGATCTGCATTGACAATATGATCCGTCATGTGAATGATATCGCAGGGATCCGCCTGGTCTGCTCGTTTACGTCGGATATCTACCGGCTGTCGGATATGATCGGGAAGCAGAACGATCTGACGGTCGTATCGGTCAAGGATTATATTAAGAATCCGAAGGAAAGCGGCTACAAGAGCTTCCATATGCTGGTCACGGTTCCGATCTTCCTTTCGGACCGTGTGGTGGACACGAAAGTGGAGATCCAGATCCGCACGATCGCGATGGATTTCTGGGCGAGTCTGGAACATAAGATCTACTATAAGTTTGAAGGAAATGCGCCGGATTACATCAGCCGCGATTTAAGGGAGTGCGCGAATATCGTCGCAAACCTTGACGCGAAGATGCTGCAGCTGAACCGTGCGATCCTGGAGGCGAAGGAGAATCAGGCCATCAATCAGGCGGTGAAGCAGGAGGCATACAAGGCGGGATAAGAGCGGCGGCGTTTGTGCGTGAAGAAGCGTGCGGCGGCAATTGCCGTAACTGCGCCCAGCAGGGGGAATCCCCCCATCTGATATACGCTCCGCGGGGGGCGCGCGGCGGGTATGAAAGACTGCAAAAGGAAGGCTGTGAGAGCCTTCCTTTTTGTGCGCGGGATCCCGTAAGGAAAACGGACGATGCGCAGATAGATTTTATCGGAAAAACGGAGGAGAAATTTATGAACACAAACAAGGAATTATTTGAAAATGCGCCGGTAAGAAAAGCGGTCGCTGTGATGGCGGTTCCGACCATTATCACGATGCTGGTCGTCGTCATTTACAACATGGCGGATACTTTTTTTATCGGACAGACGAAAGATCCCCTGCAGGTGGCGGCCGTCTCGCTGGCAACGCCGGTATTTATGGTATTTATGGCGCTCGGCAATCTGTTCGGGATCGGCGGAAGCTCCGCCATTTCGCGGGCGCTCGGTGAAAAGCGCTATGACCGCGCAAAGCAGATCTCTTCTTTCTGCTGCTACGGCTCTCTGGGGCTCGGCGTGATCATGTCGCTTCTTTTCCTTATTGGAATGAACGGGATCCTGCGGATGATCGGCGCGAGTGAAAACACCATCGGTTATGCAAGGGATTACCTGACTTATGTGGCGTTCGGCGGGCCGTTTATCATGTTCGGAACGGCGTTTGGAAATATCCTGCGCGGTGAGGGCGCGGCAAAGGAGTCGATGATCGGAAATATGATCGGAACCGTGACGAATATCATCCTGGATCCGATCATGATCCTGACGTTCGGCTGGGGCGTGATCGGAGCCGCCGTTGCGACTGTGATCGGGAATATGGCGGCCTGCGTGTTTTACCTGATTTATTTTCTTCGGAAAAAATCTGTGCTTTCTATCAACATCCGTGATTTTCGGATGCGCAACCGGATCTGTACGAGCGTGCTGGCGATCGGGATTCCGGCTTCGCTGAACAATATTCTGATGAGTTTTGCAAATATTATATTAAATAACGTTTTAATTTCTTACGGAGATACGCCGGTTGCCGCTATGGGCGTGGCGATGAAAGCCAATATGCTGGTCGTGCTGCTGCAGATCGGCCTCTGTGCCGGAATCCAGCCGCTGATCGGTTACAACTACGGCGCGGGGAACGTGAAGCGCCTGAAACAGGTATACCGCTTTACAGGCGTGTGCGCAGTCGTTATGGGTTCGCTTCTGACCGCGCTGATGGTCATTCTGCGCGAGCCGATCATCCGCGCGTTTATCGACGATAATGCCGTGATCGAGTCCGGTATCCAGATGATGATCGCGCTGCAGATCTCCGGCCCGCTTATCGGGATCCTCTTTTTGAACATCAATACCATTCAGGGAATGGGGAAAGCGCTTCCGTCGCTGATCTTAACCGTCTGCCGCCAGGGACTGGTGTTTGTGCCGATGGTGTTTACGCTGAATGCCATATTCGGGCTGGACGGCGTCATCTATTCCCAGTCCGTTGCGGATTATGTGTCGATCGTGCTTTCTTCGGTCATCTGCTTCTTTATCCTGAAAAAGTTTTCGGAGCGGATGAAAGCGTGGGAGCAGAAGCAAAAGCAGGAGGGGTAACAACGGCGGATTTTGATTGCTTTTTCCAGTCCGGAAAGCTATAATAAATTTATCATTACTGGGGGGAAAATGAAATGGTAAAGATTCCGGATTTCTGCGATATGGAAAAGTTTGAGGACATTATTGCAAATTGGGCGAAGAGCACGGGAATGGCGACGGTTGCGATCGATCTGGAGAAGCATGAACTGAGCCGGCTTTATAATTTTCCGGATTTCTGCTTTAAACTCACGCGCGGGAGCAAAGAAGGGGAGCGACGCTGCGCGAAGTGCGACAGGGAAGGAAGCGGCGTTTACCGGTGCCACGCGGGACTGGCGGAGTTTCGGATCCCGATCACCCTTGCGGATGGAGAACTGCTTGGCTATGTGCTGGGCGGACAGGTCTTTTCCGAGAAACCGGATGAAGAGAAGTTCCGCAGGCTGGCCGGGGAACTGGGCATTGATGAGAAAGCCTATATCGAAGCGCTCGGCCATGTCGGTGTCAAGCCGCAGGAGGAGATCGACGCTTCGGCGAAGCTGCTGGAGGATGTGATCAATCTGTTTGTGCGTTCCAGCTATTATGAGTACCAGAGCGGCAATCTGCTGGACAGGCTGCAGAAGGGGATCGATCAGGCGGCGGCGCAGATCGAATCCGCGAATGCCAGCACCGCGGTGATCGATAATTTCAGCCGGAAACAGAATATTCTGGCGCTGAATGCCTCGATTGAAGCGGCGCGGGCCGGAGAGAGCGGGAGAGGTTTTGCGGTCGTTGCGTCCGAAGTACAGGAACTGGCAAAGGGAATGGCGGTTACGAGCAAGGAGATTACCGGGAAGCTCAATGAACTGACGCAGACGATCCGGGAATTGAAGGATTAGCAGGTTAGCAGGATGGAAAATGTGTTGTTTTTGCGGGAGTGTCTGATGAAGAAGCATGAAAGCACATTTTAAAATTTAAAATTAATTAAAAACTTACATATTACCTGTTACAAAAAACTATATGTTTGACTTGATAAAAAGCCGGCGCAGCTTAATGAATGCTGCGCCGGCCATTTGTTTACGCTTCTGCTTTGTTTGTATGGTTGTCGTCTGTTTACACTTCTGTTTCGGCTGCAGTACTGTCTGCGGTCTCTTCCGCTGTTTTGTCTGCGGATTTCTTCCAGTCCTCGAATTTCTTCTCCACCGCTTCATATGTGCGCTGACTGAGATCCGGAAGGTCTTTCCCCCAGGATTTGGTCGCCTGCTTGAAGCCCTTCTTGAACGCATCCAACAGCTCGTCTGCTTTGTCCGGATCGTCGCCCGCAAGCGCTTTCGCGAAATCCAAGATCCGGTCGGACGTCTGCTCAACGCCCCAGTAGCCGTCCTCTGCGATATCAGCCTGTGCCTGTGCCTTTACATCGGCGGAAACCGTGAAATCGCCGCCTGCCAGAAATGCCCACATGCTGTCTGCCGTGCCGATGGTCTTGCCCTGCTGGAGCATCATCTTCTGCACGATGCCCATCAGCTGCTGGTTGCGCGCGTCTGCGTCCGCTTTCAGCTGTGCGATGATCGCCGAACGGTCTTTCTTCTCGGTGACATTGGCATCAGCCGCCTGAGCCGCTTCTGCAGATTTCTCATATACGACCGCGGTTTCGTCAAACGTACTCGAAGATGCGCCGGAAGATTCCGCTGCGGAAGCGGCCTTCTCCGGAACCGGTGTATTGTTTGCTGCGCTGACGGCGGCAGCGCCGTACCCCTGAATCGAATTTACACTCATAATGATAACCCTCCCTGGCTGTGTATTGTCAGGCATCCATACCTGAATAGACTATTAGTTATATTTTATATCGGCGTCGGAGAAGAGAAACTTTAGGATAAAAATTGCTTTTTTTTCAAAAAAATGGTAATATGAATGTTGTATACAGAATACAAAGTACAAAGAGAGCAGAGGGGAAAACAGAATGGAGGAACTGACATTAAAGGCGCTGGCAAAGATCAATCTGGGGCTGGACGTCGTCCGCAGGAGGGAGGACGGATACCATGAAGTCCGCATGGTCATGCAGACGATTCATCTGTATGACCGCCTGAAACTGGCGAGGACGAAAAAACCGGGAATCCGGATCCGCACGAATTTATCGTTTCTGCCGGTAAATGAGAATAATCTGGTTTATAAAGCGGGTAAAATGATACTGGATGAATTTCAGATTCCGGAAGGGGCCGATGTGCTGCTGGAAAAGCGGATCCCGGTTGCGGCCGGGCTGGCGGGCGGAAGCTCGGACGCGGCGGCAATGCTCTACGGGATGAACCGGCTGTTCGGTTTAGGGCTTTCCTTAGAGGAACTGATGGAGCGCGGCGTTTCCATTGGTGCGGATGTCCCGTACTGCCTGATGCGCGGAACGGCGCTTGCCGAAGGGATCGGGGAGAAGCTGACGCCGCTGTTTCCGATGGTGAAATGCCCGGTGCTGATCGCCAAACCGCAGATCGCGGTTTCGACCAAGTCCGTTTATCAGGGCTTAGAGCTTACAGAGGAGACGAAGCATCCCGACATCGACGGGCTGATGGCGGCGATGCGCGCAAAAGACCTTACGGCGGCCGCGGATAAGATGGAGAATCTGCTGGAAAACGTTACAATCCCGCGCTATCCGGTGATCGATGAGATTAAGAAACAGATGGAGCGTTCGGGAGCAGTCCGGGCCATGATGAGCGGGAGCGGGCCTTCGGTGTTCGGGCTGTTTGCCGACGGAAAACAGGCGAAACAGGCTTATAGAGACATGAAGAGATCCGGGCTTGCCCGTCAGGTCTTTTTGACATCCATATACAATAACCGGAGGGAGCAGGAGAACGATGAACGATGAATTAGTTTTAGATATGAACGTCTGCCTTCCGCTGCGGGACGTGGTGTTCCATACGCTGCGTGAGGCGATCCTGCGCGGGGATTTAAAGCCGGGAGAGCGGCTGATGGAACTGCAGCTTGCTTCACGGCTGGGCGTCAGCAGAACGCCGATCCGCGAAGCGATCCGGATGCTCGAGCAGGAAGGGCTTGCGGTCACGGTTCCCAGAAGGGGCGCGCATGTGGCAAAAATGACGTTAAAGAGCATGGAAGATGTTCTGGAGATCCGGGAAACACTCGATGAATTTGCGGTTAAAATGGCATGTGAGCGCATTTCGCCGGAACAGCTGAAGCGTCTTCGGAGGATCAAGGATCATTTTGAAGCCTGTACGCGGACCGGCGACGTCAAGAAGCTGGCGGAGGCGGACGTCAGTTTCCACGATGCTATTTATGAAGCAACCGGAAATCCGCGGCTGGTCGGCATCTTAAACAATCTCCGGGAGCAGGTGTACCGCTACCGGGTTGAGTATCTGAAAAATCCGGACAATTACCCGGTGCTGATCCGCGAGCATAAAGCGATCGTGGAAGGTCTCGAGGAGAAGAATCCGGAAAAAGCGATACAGGCGATGCATGAGCATGTGGAGAACCAGGCGGCAGCGGTCAAGGCCATCATTCAGATGCAGACATGAAACCGGAATAAAAAACAGGAATAAAACTAAATAAGATGCGCAGAATAAAGGATAGTGTAACAGCTATCCTTTTTTCGTGCGGAAACCCGCCGTCCGCCGCGGAAAAAGTGCTTTGGATGGAGGATGCATGGAAGAAAAGACAAAAGTTTCAGCGGATATTGAACAGAATATTGCAAAATACAAAGAGATCTACGCGGACTGCGCGGATATCAAGATGCAGGAGATGATGCTGGGCGAAGATCAGGACTGCAAGTGTTTTCTGGCGTACATCGAGGTATCGATCCAGAATACGATGATCCGCAACACCGCGCTGGGGCGCTGCATCGGCTTTCTTTCGCAGATGCCGGGAAAAGAGAAAAAGAAGCTGCTCGATGAAAACGCGATGGGAATTGCGGACATTACCTGGCTGGAATACGTGGAAGATGCGGCGGAGGCCATGCTGACCGGAGATGCGATCCTGTTTGTGGACGGATACGAAAAAGCGGTGAAGATCGCAGATGCGGGCTATCCGGGCATGGGCGTGCAGGAGTCGGATTCGGAGAAGGTGATCCGCGGCTCCAACGAGGGGTTTACGGATTCCATCAAGATCAATACGGCCCTGATCCGGCGGAGAGTCCGCTCCACCCGGCTGTGCGTTCATGAACTGCAGACGGGCGTGCGCACGCATACAAATGTGGATCTGGTCTATATGGAAGATCTGGCTTACCCGGAAGTGCTCCGCGAGATCGAAGAACGCTTAAAGCGCTATGAGATCGACGGAACGCTGGACAGCGGGGTGATCGAGCAGCTGGCGGAGGAAAAATGGTATTCCCCGTTTCCGCAGTTCCAGACGACGCAGCGCCCGGACCGGGCGGCGATGGCGGTGCTGGAGGGAAGGGTGGTTCTGCTTTCCGACAATTCGCCGGCCGCGCTGATCCTGCCGACCGATCTGAATTCGTTTTTAAAGACAAGCGACGATTATTACAACCGGTTTGAAGCGGCCACGTTTGCAAGGCTTTTGCGCTATGCGGCGGGATTTTTTGCCATGACGCTTCCGGGGCTGTATCTGGCGATGACGAATTTCCATACGCAGATTTTGCCGACGACGCTGCTTTTGTCCTTTCAGGAGGCGCGCCTGGGCGTTCCGTTTCCGGCGGCCCTCGAAGTGCTTCTGATGGAAATTTCGTTTGAACTGCTGCGGGAGGCGGGCGTCCGGCTGCCCGGCGCGATGGGAAATACGATCGGAATTGTCGGCGGACTGATCATCGGACAGGCTGCGGTAGACGCGAACCTCGTCAGTCCGATCGTCGTGATCATCGTTGCGTTTACGGCGCTGTGCTCCTTTGCGATCCCGAATGAGGAATTTGCGTTTTCCTTCCGGATCCTGAAATTTGCCTTTATCGGGCTGTGCGCCTGGGTTGGCTATTACGGTTTCCTGCTGGGGATCATGGCGGTGCTCGTCCATCTTTCACGGCTGCGGAGCTTCGGGATTCCGTACCTGACGCCGTTTGTCGGGGCGGAGCTCAACGGATATGAGGATGAAAGGGATTCCGTTTTCCGCTATCCGCTCCGGAAGCTGACGAAGCGCCCGATCTATGCGCAAAGAAACGAAAGAACGAAACTAAAAAAGAAAGAGTGAAACGATGTTTTCCAATAATCAAAAGATTTCCCTGCGCCAGACATTCCGGCTGTTTGTATTCGATTTTCTGGGGATCAGCACGCTGGTCCTGCCGACCTGGCTGGCGGGGACGACGGGAGTGTACGGTTTTGTCAGCATTCTGCTGGGCGGCGTTTTCGGGCTTCTCTATCTGGCCTATCTGGGCTGGGCGATGAACCGGATGCAGACGGATCTGTTTACCCATCTGTCCGGCGCTCCGGCGTGGACGCAGAAACTGCTTTACGGATACCTTTCCGCCTCCTGTATCCTCACATCGGGATTTCTGGCGGCGGTGTTTACGCGGCTGGTGCGCCGGAACCTGATCCGGGAGGAGTCCTATGCGCTGGTGCTGATCCTGCTTCTGGCAGTCGCCGGGTACGCGGTGACCGGCGGGATCGAAAGCCGGGCGCGGGTATACGAAGTGCTGTTCTGGTTTATCTTAATCCCGCTGTTTCTGATGCTGCTGTTTTCGCTAAAAGGCGTGGATCCGGAGTATTTCCGGCCGCAGGCCGCACCGGGGCTAATGAATTTTGCAAAAGGCGGCTATATGGTCTTTCTCTGCTTTACGACGCTGTTTTTCATTCTGCTGTTTCCGCAGTATGTGAAACCGGAAAGTTCCGGAAAACGGCTGGTTTCCTGCGTCTGCTATGCGTTTTTATGCACGGAGGGGATCCTTCTTATCCTGTATGCGGTGCTTCTGGGAACGTTCGGGGAGGGGGCGCTTGCCAAAATGGAATTTCCGGCGGTGACGCTGATGAGCACGGTGCAGATGACGGGCGGTTTTCTGAAACGGCTGGATGCGATCATGATGGGGATCTGGTTTTTTACCCTGTTTGCGCTTTTGAACCTGAATCTTTTTTACGGGGCGAAAATGCTGGAAAAATGCACGGAGATTCCCGGAAATAAACGCTATGCGGGCATCGTGCTCGTGCTGGCGTTCCTTCTGGCGATGCTGTTTGAATATACGGACGGGATGACGGAATTTTTCTACCGGTTTTTCTGGTACGCGGGTGCGCCGCTCTACATTCTGATCCCGGCGTTTGCCGTATTCATGAGGAGGAAGAAGAAAAGTGAATAAAATAAGGAAACTACTGCTGGCTCTGCTGGTTTTCGGCGGCGCGGTGCAATTGGCGGGATGCCGGACGACGGAACTGGAAGACCGCAGTTTCCCGATGCTGGCGGCGGTAAAGGAAGATCCCGAAACGCAGCAGATCGGGTTTACCTGCGTATTCCCCATCCTGCGCATGGAACCGGACGCGGCTGAGGAGTCGGGAGATGATCCTGCGGCGATGGAGTACGCCGGGGATTTTGCCGGGGCATGGGAAAAATATGAGGACAGTTTAAACAAGATCGCCGATTACAACCATTTAAAGGTTCTCCTCATGAATGAGGATTTTCTCAAAGACGATAAACAGTACGAGGCGATGCTGGCGTTTCTGCAGGAGGAGGAAAGTTTTCCGCGGAATACCTACGTCTGCATAACGGATGATCCGGAGGCGCTCCTAAAAGCCGGGGAAAATCTAAACGAAGATCTCGGAACGTATCTGGAAGAACTGCTGGAAAGCCACCGGAAGGGGAACGAGGCGATCCTGCCGACGCTCGGCGATCTGATGGATGAGAAGGAGAACCGGAGGAAAACCTGGGCGATCCCGTATCTGGCGCTTAAGGAGGATACGATCCTCTGGGACGGCAGCCGTGAAAAATAATTGTATGGATCTTTCCGGACCGTGGAATGCTTTTCCTGTAGACATGATCAGGAAAGGGGAAAAACGGAATGAAAGATTGGAAGAGAAATTGGAAGAAAAACCGGCTGAAGCAGACCGGCATAGCGGGGATTTTCGTGTGCCTGCTTATGGCAGGAGCGTTTCTCTATGGAAAAAGCAGGCCGGATCCGCTTCAGCCGGCGATCGCGGAGAAGATCCTGCGCTTCCATGTGCTGGCAAACAGCGACAGCGGGGAGGATCAGCGGGTGAAGGAACAGGTGCGGGATGCGGTAGGCGCGCTGCTGGAGCCGGAGCTGAAAGAGGCGGAGAATCTGGAGGAATCCCGCGCTGTCATAGAAAAGAATCTGGAGGCGATCACGGCCGAAGCGGAGGATACGCTGCGGGAAAACGGCTTTGATTATCCGGTCCGGGCCTGTCTGGCGCATACGTATTTTCCGGAAAAAACATACGGCGATTACACGTTCCCGGAGGGGGAATACGAGGCGCTGGAAGTGGTGCTGGGCGAAGGAAAGGGGCATAACTGGTGGTGCGTCCTTTATCCGAACCTGTGCTTCCGCGGGAGCGTGTTTGAGATCGTAAGCGAAGACGCCGGGGAAGTGCTGCGCGAAGTTTTAACGCCGGAGGAATACGAAGATGTTTTTGATTCCGGTAATTTCAGGATACGCTTTAAATTTCTTGAATATTTCCGATAAAACAGGTAGAATGGTGTATCAGCACACAAAGGAGAATGGAAAAAAGCATGAATAAAGATGTCATACTTTCGATCAGAGGGCTTCAGATGATCCCGCAGCAGGGGGAGGATTCCGTGGAGATGATCGCTCCGGGAAAATATTATTTTAAGAACGATAAGCATTTTTTCCTGTACGACGAAGTGGCGGAGGGATTTGAAGAGACGACCAGAAATGTGGTGAAGGCGGCGCCGGGCTATATGGAAGTGACCAAGGACGGGCTGATCAGCGGGCATATGGTTTTCGAGAAAAATAAAAAATATGTGACGTATTACTACACACCGTTCGGCAGTATCCTGATCGGGATTTCGGCGACGAAAGTCGATGTGATCGAGGAGGAGAACGAGATCCGGATCGATGTGGAGTACGGGCTTGAGATCAACAACCAGTTTGTGGCGGAATGCAGCATCCGCATGGATGCTACGCCAAAGACTTCCGGCGATTTCCGCCTGACTTCATAGCGCTACATAAAAGAATGTGTTTTCATGCATCCTTACACCGGATGCGGCCGCGAAAGCAGCCGATTCCAATATGCGCTTTGTTTGATAGAAAAAGAGAATCCTGCCCTGCAGGATCCTCTTGCGCCGGCGCGTGCCGGAACTTATGATTTCTTTTTCTTCGCATTCTGTTTCGCGCTTTTCGCGGCGGCTTCTTTCTCTTTCTCCGCCTTAAGCTCCGCGTTTAATTCGTCGTACTTGCTGCGGATCTTATCGCGGAACCTCTTTTTGCCGGCCGGCTTCTCCAACGGCTTGCGGAGGCCGCGGACGCTTGTGATGTAAAGCCCGCTGACCGATGCCCGGATTTCCTTCTTGACCGGGATCTCGTCAAAGATCTGGTCGTCCGCGATCAGGGACATAACCCTCGGCCCGATTTTGGCCTTGACGATCGGCATTTTGGAGCGGCGCATCAGCTTCGGCGTCTGTTCGAGAACCTGCTGCGGAAGCCCTGCGTCCTTCAGGGGCATCCGCTTCTTATCGATGACCAGCATCGTGACGGTTTGCGCGGCAGCCGCGATCTGTGCGTCCTGTTCTTCCTTCTTCTTCTGCGCTTTCCTTCCGAGGATGAAAAGTACGACAACCGCGATGAGAAGAACCGCGAGGATGATAAGCAATGCGATTGTAAATCCGTTCATGAAAATTCCTCCTGTTTTTCTGCTGAAAAACATTTTATCATTGATGATGCAAAAAATCAACGTGAATAGGAAAAGTTCGCAGTAGATATTTTGCGGAGTATCATATATAATAGCAGTTAGGTGCGGTCTTTGCACACAGGACGGGAGACGGTGCGATGTTTGGAAAAGAAGATGAATTAAAAGAATTAAAGACGGCCTTACAGACGCTCGACTGCGATATGGCGCTGGTGCGTTCCTGGCAGAAAGCGTATGAAAAGACGAAAAAGCAGCTGCCGGGCGTAAGGAGCCGCTACGATTCGGCGCATAGCGCGGCGGTTCTTGCAAAGCAGGATATGGAACTCTTAGAGCAGCAGATGAAGGAACCGGGCGCATGGAGCAGGGAGCGCGTGAAAGAATTCCAGTCCGTCATCCGGGAATTGAAGAAGCTGCAGAATGCGTTTGACCATGAATTTGTGGTCAGCCGGGAGGACAAGGAACTGCATCTGACGTATGACACCGTGTTAAAGCTCGGCATGAAGGCCGGGGAGGAATTGGAAGGGAACATTATCCTGCAGAGCGAGATCGAGAATGCGATCTCTCTGTTTCAGGAGAATCTGGAGAAAGAGGCGCCGGATTATTTTCAGCTGAGTTTCTTTTATCTGAACCATTCGGACGCGGATCTGGTCGATCTGCCGCCCGCAGAGCGCCTGAAACGGGTTGAGGAGGTTTTTTCGGAAGAATTCCGCCTCCCGATGGAGGAACTTCTGACGGGGGCGTGCCGGAAGGCGGATACGCTCCGCGGCACGCTGGAGAGCGAGAAGGCGGCAAGCCGCCGGGCGGCCCGGATCTCGGAGGAACTGCAGATCCTCTGGAACGGCAGAGGAGAGGAGGCTGCGCCGGAAGAACGCGCGGGGCGGCTGATGAAGCAGCTGTGTGCGTCGGACGGGCAGCAGGAAAGGAGTCAGTGAACATGGAACGGATCCCGCAGCCGGGGGAATTTTACCGGCATTTTAAGAATCGTTTATATCAGATCGTAACCGTGGCAAAACATTCGGAAACAGGCGAGCAGCTGGTCATTTATCAGGCGCTTTACGGGGATTTTGCCGTATACGCAAGGCCGCTTTCGATGTTTCTTAGCGAAACGGATCGCAAAAAATATCCGGATGCGGCGCAGAAATACCGTTTTGAACGGGTGATGCCGGCGGCCGTGCAGAGCCGGAACGAGCCGGAAGCGGCCGTGTTGAAACCGGAAAGAATATCGGAGGACGCGCCTCGGCCGGCGGCTGTACAGAGCCGGAACGAGCCGGAAGCGGCAGGTGAGGAAGCGCAGATCAATCCGAAACTGATGGAATTTCTGGATGCGGAAACCTTCGATGAGAAATACAATGTTCTGGTTTCCATGCGGGATTCGGTTACGGATAAGCTGATCGATGATATTGCGGTGGTGATGGATGTCGTGATCCCGGAAGGCGCGCTGATGAGCCGTTATGAGGACTTAAAGCACGCCATCCGCACGCGCCAGCGCTATGAATATTCCAATCGGCTGCGCTAGGAGCCTTTTTACGGCAGTCCGCGCTGGCTGAGCACGCTGTTCTGGTATTCCCCGGAGGCGGAGACGTCTCTGCCGAACCAGTCCGGCGGAGTGAAGGCGTCGGCGTCTTCTAATGTTTCAAATTCGACTTCCACGAGAAGCAGCGGGGCAAGCGCTCCTTCAAAGACGTCGAGTTCGGCGGTAAGCGTCCGGCCGAGCGGGATCAGATAGCGCGTCTTTTCGATCAGGAGGCCGTCGATCTTCGGCAGAAGGTGTTCATAGGCTTCCTGCGTGAGCGGAAGGTTGTATTCTTCCCGTGCGATCAGGCCGGATCCTTTGTAGGTCAGGTAATAATCGTCGTTGGAACGGCGGATGCGGATCACGGGTTTTGTATTTAAGTATCCCTGCGCGATCTTCTGCGCCGGGTAGCCCGACAGGTTTTCGGGAAGCTGCCGGACGAGGAATTTGCGTTCGATTTCCATAGCGGAGGTTCCTTTCTGGGTTTTTGTTACTGTTTTCATCATAGCATGAACAGAAGAAATAGTCACGCATGAGTTTTATAGAGGGAGGAAAAAAATATGAGCAAGATCGGTATTTTTATGGCAGACGGCTGCGAGGAAGTCGAAGGACTTACCGTCGTGGACGTGGCAAGAAGGGCGGGGATCGAGATTCAGATGATCTCGGTTTCCGGGAAAAAAGAAGTAACCAGTTCCCATAAGGTGACGTTTCTGACAGACGTTGCCAAAGAAGAGGCGGATTATGCAGGCTTAGACGGGATCGTGCTGCCGGGCGGAATGCCGGGGACGCTGAATTTAGGCGCGGACGAAACCGTCTGCGAAACGATCCGGACGTTTGCCACGGAAGGAAAGCTGGTTGCGGCGATCTGCGCAGCGCCGAGCGTGCTCGGGCAGGAAGGGCTCCTTCAGGGGAAGAAGGCGACCTGCCATCCGGGTTTTGAGGAAAAATTAACGGGTGCGGAATTTCTGGCGGAGCCGGTCGTGCGGGACGGCAATATCATTACCAGCCGGGGAATGGGAACCGCGATCCCGTTTGCACTGGAGATCGTGCGTTATTTCCAGGATGATGCGGCGGCGGAGAAGATCGCGGCTGCGCTCGTCTATTAGGAGCCTGGTACTGTCCCGCGAACGAAGCGAGCAAATGACAGCGCTGGCATCCGACAGCACTGACATCCGACAGTCTGAGTCAGTTTTATAGAGAAAGAAGCATCTCCGGACGCAGTTTTTTGCATGGGGAGATGCCTCTTTCCTGTTTTGTCTGCTTTATTATTTCATCTGCTCTTCCTGCTTCATGATCATCTTCTTGACCATTTCGCCGCCGATGGAACCAGCCTGCTTCGAAGTTAAGTCGCCGTTGTACCCGTCTTTTAAAGGTACGCCGATCTCGCTTGCAACTTCTTCCTTAAAACGCTTCATAGCTTCTTTTGCTTCCGGAACAGCCATACGTCCGGAATTGGAATTATTGGAACTTGCCATGTTTTTCACCTCCTTTACAGTACATAGTCTTTCCATTCATAAGAATTTTATGAGGAAACCATGATGACAATTAATGGAAGGTTATTTATAATGAAAAAAAAGATGCATCAAACGATCACGGCCGCCGTGCTGTCCGTGTGCGCGCTTGCGGCCGCCGTGTTTGTCAGCCGTTTCCCGGAGCCGGAAAAGAAAGCGCGTCCGGGTCTGGCGCAGTTATGGGAAAACGTTTCTTTATCGGAAATCTGCGCCGGGGAAAACAGAAAGGGGAAAGAAGCCATGCAGCAGCCGGAAAAAGAATTTTATGAGATGCCGTTAAATGATAAGATCAAGGCGCGCATCACGGGAGTTTCCTATCCCGGTGAAAAAGAGGGAATTTTGATTGGTTACGACGATCTGGCCTATGTGCATGTCCTGCATTATGATTTTCAGATGGAGGTGAAGGAAGGGGAACTGATCTGCAATCGCAAGATCGCACAAGATCTGGTAGAGATCTTTTTGGAACTGTACCGGCAGAAATATCCGATCGAAAAGATCCGTCTGGTGGATGAATACGGCGCAGACGACGAGCGTTCCATGGAGGATAATAATACGTCCTGCTTTAATTACCGGGTGATCTTCGGGACGGACCGGCTGTCCAATCATTCCTACGGGAAAGCGATCGACATCAATCCGTTGTACAATCCGTATATTTTTTCCGATGCGGACGGCAGAACCGTGGTCCAGCCGGAAAACGGGACGGCTTACGCGGACCGGAGCGCGGATTTTGCCCATAAGATCACGCATGAGGATCTGTGCTACCGGTTGTTTACGGAGCACGGGTTTACATGGGGCGGAGACTGGGAAGGCACCAAGGATTACCAGCATTTTGAAAAGGAGAGTTGAAAAGGATTGAAAAAATACTAGCCAACGGAAAAACCTTGTGTTATAATGCTTTAATGACTGTAGTGACAGCAGTCTGCGCTTTTTTGGCAGCGAACATATAGATGATGATGTACATGTATTTTATATATCTTTAAGGAGGAAAATCACAGGAATGAGTGTACAGGTTGAGAATTTGGAAAAGAATATGGCGAAGCTGACGATCGAGGTTCCGGCGGAGGAGTTAGAGAAGGAGATCGAGGCGGCTTACCAGAAGGAGAAGCATAAGATCAGCATTCCGGGATTCCGGAAGGGCAAGGTTCCGAGAGTCATGATCGAGAAGATGTACGGACCGGAGATCTTTTTCGAAGATGCAGCCAACCGGCTGATGCAGACGAATTATCCGGCGGCGGTGGACGAGAGCGGAATCGATATTGTTTCCCGCCCGAACGTGGAAGTGGTACAGATCGAGAAAGGAAAGCCGTTTATTTTTACGGCGGAAGTAGCGGTGAAGCCGGAAGTAACGCTCGGCAAGTACAAGGGCGTGACCGTAACGAAGATCGATACTGCCGTAACGGACAGCGAAGTGGACGAGAAGCTGGAGGAAGAGCGCAAGAACAATGCGCGGATCGTAACGGTGGAAGACCGTCCGTCCCAGGAAGGGGATACGGTAGTGATCGACTATGAAGGCTTTACAGACGGCAAGGCGTTCGAGGGCGGCAAGGGCGAGAACCATTCCCTCGTGCTCGGTTCCCACAGCTTTATCGATACGTTTGAAGATCAGCTTGTTGGTAAGAATGCCGGCGACGATGTGGAAGTCCATGTGACATTCCCGGAGGATTACCATGCAAAGGAACTGGCGGGCAGTCCGGCGGTCTTTCAGGTGAAGATCCATGAGATCAAGACGCAGGAGCTTCCGGAGCTGGATGATGAATTTGCACAGGACGTATCGGAATTTAATACGCTTGCCGAATACCGCGAGGATGTAAAGAAGCGTCTGGAAGAGCAGAAGGAGAACGAAGCGAAGCGCACCAAGGAAGACGAAGCGGTCCAGAAGATCATCGACAAATCCAAGATGGAGCTTCCGGAGGCGATGATCGATACCCAGTGCGAAGTCATGCTGGAGGATTTTGCCCAGAGGATCGCGCAGAGCGGGCTTTCGATGGAGCAGTATCTGCAGTTGTCCGGCATGACGGTCGACAAACTCAAAGAGCAGATGCGTCCGGAGGCGATCAGCCGCATCCAGAGCAGCCTGGTATTAGAGCAGGTCGCAAAAGAAGAGAATCTGGAAGTGACCGATGAGGATATGGACGGCGAGCTTGCGAAGATGGCAGAAGCTTACGGCATGGAGAAGGACAAATTGGAAGCCTATATGGGCGAGTCCGAGAAGAACTCCATGAAGCGGGAACTGCTGATCACCAAAGCGGTCGATTTCATTATGGAAAATGTCAAGGAGCGCGCGAAGTCCAAAACAAAGAAGGACAGCGACGCGGATGCGGAAGAATAAAGAATAGGAACGGAGTTTGATCAAAGGAGGCATGTTGTTATGAGTTTAGTACCTTATGTCATTGAGCAGACCGGAAGGGGAGAGCGGAGTTACGATATCTATTCCCGTCTGCTGAAGGACCGGATCATTTTTCTGGGGGAGGAAGTCAATGAGACGACGGCAAGCCTTGTGGTAGCGCAGCTGCTGTTTCTGGAATCGGAAGATCCGGGGAAGGACATCCATCTTTATATCAACTCGCCGGGCGGCATGGTTACAGCCGGAATGGCGATTTATGACACGATGCAGTATATCAAGTGCGATGTGTCCACGATCTGTATCGGAATGGCGGCCAGCATGGGCGCGTTCCTCTTAGCGGGCGGAGCAAAAGGAAAGCGGATGGCGCTGCCGAATGCCGAAATCATGATCCATCAGCCGTCCGGCGGTGCCAAGGGGCAGGCGACGGAGATCCAGATCGCGGCTGAGAATATCTTAAAGACCAAGAAGAAATTAAACGAGATCCTGGCGGCAAATACCGGCAAGCCGTATGACGTCGTTGCGGCGGATACGGAGCGCGATTATTATATGTCCGCGGAGGAAGCAAAAGAATATGGTCTGATCGACAGTGTGATCACAAGCAGATAGCGCCGGTAGATCGTATAGAGGGTACCCCGCACGGGATGCCCTCAAACAGCATCAATAGATTAAATTTTTTGGAGAGAAGAAATGGCAGGAAGAAATAATATGAATGGAAATGATACCAAGCATGACGGGCTTGTGTATTGTTCTTTTTGCGGAAAATCCCAGAAACTGGTAAACCGGCTGATGGCCGGGCCGAGCGGAGCCTATATCTGCGATGAGTGCGTGGATGTGTGCGCGGAGATCCTCGAGGAAGAAGAAGCGGCGGAAAACGCCGAGGGGATCAATCTGTTAAAGCCGGTGGAACTGAAAGAATTTCTGGATGAATATGTCATCGGGCAGGAACAGGCGAAGAAGGTGCTTTCGGTGGCCGTTTATAATCATTATAAGCGCGTTCTTTCCGGAAAACATCTGGGCGTGGAACTGCAGAAGAGCAATATCCTGATGCTGGGGCCGACCGGTTCCGGCAAGACGCTTCTGGCGCAGACGCTGGCGCGGATCTTGAACGTGCCGTTTGCCATTGCGGATGCGACGACGCTGACGGAGGCCGGATATGTCGGCGAGGATGTGGAGAATATCCTCCTGAAGCTGATCCAGGCGGCCGACTACGAAGTGGAGCGCGCGGAAATCGGGATCGTCTATATCGACGAGATCGATAAGATCACCAAGAAAACGGAGAATGTTTCGATCACGAGGGATGTTTCCGGAGAAGGCGTGCAGCAGGCGCTCTTAAAGATCTTAGAGGGAACGGTGGCTTCCGTACCGCCGCAGGGCGGAAGAAAGCATCCGCAGCAGGAGCTGATCCCGATCGATACGACCAATATCCTGTTTATCTGCGGCGGCGCGTTCGACGGCCTCGAGAAGATCATAGAAGGACGTCTGGATGCGAAGAAGATCGGATTTAATTCCGATGTCAAAGCAAGGCATGAGATGAACGTTGGAGAGATGTTCAAGCATGCGCTTCCGCAGGATTTTGTAAAATTCGGGCTGATCCCGGAGTTTATCGGCCGTGTGCCGATCACGGTTTCGCTGGATTCCCTTGACAGAGAAGCTCTGATCCGGATTCTGGAGGAGCCGAGGAACTCTCTGGTGAAGCAGTATACCAAGCTCTTTGAACTGGACGGCGTCGGTCTGGAATTTGACCGGAGCGCTGTAGAAGCCATTGCGGATAAGGCGCTGGAAAGAAAGACCGGGGCGCGCGGGCTTCGGGCGATCATGGAAGAAGTCATGCTGGATCTGATGTATCGGATCCCGTCCGACGAGTCCATCAGCCGCTGCGTCATTACCAAAGAGATCGTGGAGCAGAATCTGGCAGTCGAGGGAGACGGGCAGCTTTCGCTTGAGAAAAAGGAGGGGCTCGCTTCCTGATTAGGGAGAAAATTGTGAAAGACGTTGTATTAAGGATACCTGCGGTCGCGCTCCGCGGCATGACGATCCTGCCGGGGATGATCGCGCATTTTGATATCAGCCGGGAGAAATCCATCAAAGCCGTCGAACAGGCGATGGTGGGGGAACAGCAGATTTTTCTGGTGGCCCAGCGGGATGTCGGGCAGGATCATCCGGGACGGGAGGATCTCTACCGGATCGGTGTCATCGCGGAGATCAGGCAGGTCATAAAATTACAGAATGAGATCGTGCGCATCCTTGTGGAGGGGAAACGGCGCGCGGAATTATACGGATTTACGGATCAGGAACAGTATCTGGAAGCGGAAGTGGTCTGCTTCGGGGATGAAGAAGCGGAAGAACTTTCCCCGCAGGCGGTGGAAGCGATGCTGACAAGCGTGCAGGAGACGTTTGTGCAGTATGCGCGTGTCAACGGCCGGATCGGGCAGGAAGTGCTCCGCCAGGTTACGGAGATGAATGATCTGGAGCGCCTGATGGACTATGTTTCCAACAATCTTCCGGTCCGTTATGAAGAGAAACAGAAGATCCTCGAAGCCGTCACGCTGACGGAGCGTTACGAAGTTTTGCTGACGCTCCTTCTGCGTGAGATCGAGGTCATTGCGATCAAGACCGAGTTTCAGCAGAAGGTCAAGGAACGCGTGGATAAACACCAGAAGGAATACATTCTGCGGGAGCAGATGGAACTGATCCGGGAGGAACTCGGAGAGAATAATACGGAATCAGAGATCGAGTCCTACCGCGAGGAATTAAAGAAGCTCAAAGCGCCGAAAGAGGTCAAGGAGCGCATCCGCAAAGAGATCGACCGCTTGAAAAGCATCAGCGGAAGTTCTTCGGAGAGCGCGGTCAGCCGGGGATATATCGAGACGCTTCTCGAGCTTCCGTGGAATAAGGGATCAAAAGATAATAACGATCTTGACCATGCGCAGGAGATCTTAGAGGCCGATCATTACGGCCTGGAAAAGGTAAAAGAGCGGATGCTGGAATTTCTGGCGGTCCGCAATCTGACCAGCAAGGGAGAAAGCCCGATCATCTGCCTGGCGGGTCCGCCGGGCACCGGAAAAACGAGTATTGCGCGTTCGGTCGCACGGGCGCTGAATAAGGAATATGTGCGGATCTGCCTCGGAGGCGTCCGCGACGAAGCGGAGATCCGTGGGCACCGGCGCACCTATGTCGGCGCGATGCCGGGAAGGATCGTAAACGGCCTGCGGACGGCGGGCGTCAACAATCCGCTGATGCTTTTAGACGAGATCGATAAAGTCAGCAGCGATTACAAGGGCGATACGGCTTCCGCGCTTCTGGAAGTGCTGGATTCCGAGCAGAACAGCCGGTTCCGCGATCATTATGTGGAGCTTCCGGTCGATCTGTCTGAAGTGCTTTTTATCGCGACGGCAAACTCGCTTCAGGATATTCCGAAGCCGCTTTTGGACCGCATGGAGGTCATCGAAGTCAGCAGCTATACGGAGAACGAGAAATTCCATATCGCAAAAGAGCATCTGCTTTCCAAGCAGACGGAGAAGAACGGCATTCCGAAGGATACGCTTTCGATCAGCGATTCCGCGCTCCACAGCATCATTTCCGGTTATACCAGAGAGGCGGGCGTCCGCGGACTGGAACGGAAGCTCGGCGAGATCTGCCGCAAGTGTGCGCGGGAGATCTACCAGAACGGGAAGACGGGGATTAAGATTACAAGTTCCAATCTGGAGAAATACCTCGGCAAAGTCAAGTATCTGCCGGAAAAGCGAACCGACGGAAACGCGGTCGGGATCGTCTGCGGACTGGCGTGGACGAGCGTAGGCGGCGTGACGCTTGAAGTGGAAGTGAATATTATGCCGGGAAAAGGCGAGGTTCAGCTGACCGGAAAACTCGGCGATGTCATGAAGGAATCCGCGCACGCCGGGATCAGTTATCTGCGCTCGATCAGCAGTAAGTATGAGATCGAAGAGGAATTTTTCCAGAAAAACGATATCCACATCCATATTCCGGAGGGGGCGGTCCCGAAGGACGGGCCTTCGGCGGGAATTACGATGGCGACGGCGATGCTTTCCGCGATCACGAAGATCCCGGTGCGCGACGATGTGGCGATGACCGGGGAGATCACGCTCCGCGGGAGGGTGCTTCCGATCGGCGGACTGAAGGAAAAGCTCCTTGCAGCCAGAAACGCCGGGATCAAGACGGTATGCATTCCGAAGGACAACACCAAGGATCTCGAGGAGATCTCGGGCGAGATCACGCGGGGGCTTAAGATCGTTCCGGTCGAACATTTTGACGAAGTATTGGAGATCGCGTTGTGCAGATCATAGCAGCGGCCAAGCAGGAGAGAAACGATGGTTATTAAAAATGTCAGTCTGGAAACCGTATGCGGGATTACCAGCCGGATTCCGGATAATCCGTATCCGGAGATCGCGTTTGCGGGCAAATCGAATGTTGGGAAGTCTTCTCTCATTAACGCCCTGCTGAACCGGAAATCGCTCGCGCGGACTTCTTCCCGGCCGGGAAAGACGCAGACGATCAATTTTTACAATATCAACGATGTGATGTATCTGGTGGACCTTCCGGGATACGGCTATGCGTCCGCCGGCGTGGAGATCAAGGCGAAATGGGGAAAAATGATCGAGAATTATCTGCATGTTTCCCGGATGCTGTGCGCCGTTTTCCTGCTGGTGGATATCCGGCACGATCCGTCGGAAAACGACCGGATGATGTACGACTGGATCCGGGATCAGGGATTTGCGCCGGTCATCATCGCCACGAAAGCGGATAAGATCAAGCGCAGCCAGCTGGGGAAACACATCAATGCGATCCGCACGGTGCTGGAGCTTTTGCCGGAGACGCCGGTGATCCCGTTTTCCGCGGAAACGAAACAGGGGCGGGAAGAGATCTGGGAATTAATGGAAGAGCTGGCGCGGACGGATCAGGACGAGGATCCGCAGAGCACTGCTTTTAAGGAGGGTGCTTCTAAGGAGGGGGGTTCGCAGGAGGGGACTCTGCAAAAGGATGCTTCGGGAGAGGAACAGCAGCCGTTTGCACAGGAAGAAAGCGGGGGCAAGAAAGAGCGGAAGCCGCGCTGGAAGGCGATCGGGAGGAAGAATCCGAAGAAAGCGGCCAAAGCGAAAGCGGCGGATGGCAAGAAGAAGGGATCTAAGAAGCCTGCAAAGCCGCCGGTAAAACCGACGCAGAATGGGAAAGATGGCCAAAAGTCTGCGAAGCCGTCGGTAAAGGCAACGGTAAAGTCGGCGCAGAATGGGAAGAATGGTCAAAAATCTGCGAAAACGTCTGCAAAGCCGCCGGTAAAACCGATGCAGAATGGGAAAGATGGTCAAAAGTCTGCGAAGCCATCTGCCAAACCGCCGGTAAGGAAAAGCGCGGCGGGAAGCGGTGCGGGTTCATGAAACGGAAATATGGATTTTTATGCGGGATGCTTTTGGGCATCCTGTTTGTAAGTGCAGGACTGACCGCATGGTACGTCAGCCGGACGGACGGAGGCGGAAACGAACAGGAGCTTACGGTCGTGACTTCGTTTTATCCGATGTATATTGCGGCGATGAACGTGATCGGGGATACCGAAGGAGTCCGGCTGTCCAATCTGAGCGAGCCGCAGACCGGCTGTCTGCATGATTTCCAGCTGACGCCGGAAGATATGAAACTTTTGTCCGGTGCGGATATTTTCATCATTAACGGCGGCGGACTGGAATCGTTTATGGAGGACATTGCCGCGGATTATCCGAAGCTTTCCGTCATTGAGGCCGGAAAGGATCTGGCGATTCTGCCGGGCGAGGGCGGGGAGAATGCGCATGTCTGGATGAGTGTTTCCGCTTACCGGAAACAGGTCGCGGCGATTGCGGAAATGCTTTCAGAACTCGATCCGGCGCATGAGGCGCAGTACGCCCGAAACGCGGACAATTACCAGAAGAAGCTGGCCGCGCTTGAAAAGCGCCAGGAGGCGCTGGCAAAGCAGATCAAAGGAACGCCGGTCGTGCTGCTGCACGATGCTTTTGTTTATCTGGCGGATGATTACGGCCTTGCGGTCAGCGCAGAGATGAATCTGGATGAGGAGCGCCAGATCAGCGCCGGGGAGGCGGCTGAAATGCTGGCGCAGATCAGGGCGGACGGCGTACAGCAGGTGCTTGCGGAGGAGAGTTACGGAAAGGATCTCGGCGAGATGCTGGAAACAGAGGCGGGCGTTCAGGTGCTTTATCTGGATGTGTTAAACCGCGGCGTTTACGATGCGGACAGCTATCTGGACGGGATGCAGCGCAATATCACGCTGCTGGAAGAGGCTTTCGGGGAAAAACAGGGGGAATGACTATGAAAAAAATCGTAGAACCCTGCGGGTTCCATTGTATTAAGATCCAGCATCTGGGGGTGCGTTTTACGGATCAGACGGTACTGGAGAACATCAATCTCCACATCCACTGTGGTTCGCTCAACGCCGTGATCGGCAAGAACGGCGCCGGAAAATCCACGCTGATACGCGCTATTTTAGACGATATTCCGCATACGGGAAAGATCGAATTTAAAGATACAAAAGACGGAAGGATGCAGAAGTTAAAGATCGGCTATGTGCCGCAGTCGGTCAATATTGAGAAAAATACGCCGGTCAGCGTCTACGATCTGATCGCGAGCTATCAGTTCCGCTATCCGGTGTTCCTTCCGAAAAAAAAGAAGATCCGGGAGCAGATCAAGGGCAGTCTGCGGCTCTTTGAGGCGGAGGATCTGATCGATAAGAAAGTCTGCAATCTTTCGGGCGGGCAGCTGCAGCGGGTGCTGCTGTCGATGGCGGTCATGGATGAGCCGAACCTTCTGCTTCTGGACGAACCGGTGTCCGGCATTGACCAGAACGGAATGGAACTGTTTTTCCAGACGATGGATTATCTGAAAAAACATTACGATCTGGCGATCATCCTGATCTCCCACGATCTGGACTATGTGGCGCGGTACGCGGATCATGTGGTTCTGCTCGATAAGACCGTGCTCCGTCAGGGGACGGTAAAGGAAGTGTACCAGAGCCCGGAATTTGAAACGGTTTTTGCTTCCAAAACGGAAGAAAAATGGATCAGGGAGGAAAAAGCGGATGATTGACTGGACCTCATGGATGGATTACGGCTTTATGCGCACCGCGTTTCTGGCCGTGCTGATCATCACGCCGCTGTTCGGGCTGCTCGGCACGATGATCGTCAATAAAAAGATGGCTTATTTTTCGGATGCGCTGGGGCATTCGGCGCTGACCGGGATCGCGGTCGGGATCGTTTTTGGCGCGGCGGAACCGTCGACCGCTATGGTCGTATTTGCGGTGGTGTTTGCGGTTCTGCTGAACCGGATCGGGGAAACGAATACGGCGTCTACCGATACGGTCATTTCGGTTTTTTCCTCCTGTTCGGTCGCGATCGGCCTTGCGATCCTTTCCAAGGGCGGAAATTTCAACCGGTACGCCGGGCTTCTGGTCGGGGATATCTTAAGTATCACGAACCGGGAGATCGCGTATCTGGCGGCGGTTTTTCTGGTGACGGTCGTTTTCTGGCTGCTCGGGTTTAATGCGTTAAACGCATCCTGCATCCACCGGACGCTTGCACGGAGCAAGCGGATCCCGGTGCGGCTGATGGATTACCTGTTTGCGGTGCTTGTCGCGCTGATCGTGATGCTGTCGATCAAATGGGTAGGTATCCTGATCATCAATGCGCTTTTGATCCTGCCCGCGGCGTCGAGCAGGAATCTGGCGGACAATATGCGGGAATATCATCTGTTTTCTGTAATCTTTTCCGTATTTTCCGGAATTGTCGGACTGCTTGTTTCTTATTATACCAATACGGCGACAGGCCCGATGATCGTGATCATTGCGTCCGTGATCTATTTTTCGACGTTTTTCTATCAGATGAGGAGTGGCGAATAAATGGCGAAATCCGGTTCTTATTTAAGGCCCCTGATCCTGCTTTCGTGGCCGGCGGTGCTTGAACAGTTTTTCGGGACAGTCGTGCAGTATGTGGATACGGCGATGGTGGGGCGTCTGGGGGCGGACGCGACTGCGTCCGTGTCTTTGAGTTCGACGTATACATGGCTGATCAACAGCGTGATGGGAGCGCTGGGGGTCGGCTTTTTGTCGTATATTGCGCGTTCGATCGGGGAAAAGAATGAAGAGCGGGTACGTCAGGCGGCGGGGCAGGCGGTGCTGGCCGTTCTTGCGGCGGGGCTGTTGCTGACTGTGGCAACGCTTGCCATCGCGCCCTATATGCCGGTGTGGATGGGGGCGGAAGAAGGGATCCGCCGGGATGCGGCTTTGTATTTTACCTGTATCAATGCGCCGCTTTTGTTCCGCGCGGCGACGCTGATCTTCGGGGCGGTCATCCGCGCGGCGGGGGATACGAAAACGCCGATGTATATCGGGGTGTTTGTCAATCTGATGAATACCGGGCTGAATTATCTCTTTATCTACCGGCTCGGATTCGGGGCGGTCGGCGCGGGCTATGCAAGCGCGGCGGCTTTTACGGCAGGGGGAATTTTGATGACGGCGGCATTTGTGAAAAATCCGGTGCTGAAATTTAGAGTTTCCTGCGTCCGCCCCCAAAAGCAGGTTCTGGGCAGCTGCCTTAAGATCGGGATTCCCGTGATGCTGACGAATATCGTATCCTGCAGCGGCTATATCGTTGCGACCAGTTTTGTTTCGTCTATGGCGACGGCCGTTTACGCTGCACATTCCATCGCGATCACGGCGGAGACGATCTTCTACATTCCGGGCTACGGGATGCAGGCTTCTACGGCGACGCTGATCGGAAACGCGCTGGGGGAGCGGGATGTCAAAAAAGAACGCGGAACGGCAAAAGCGGCGCTGTTTCTGATCTTTTCCCTGATGTGCGTCAGCGGGCTTCTGCTGTTTGCGGGGGCGAAGTTTATGATGTCGCTGTTTACGAATGACCGGGAAGTCATTAAGATCGGGAGCCGCCTGCTTCGGATCGTGGCGTTTACCGAGCCGGTTTTCGGGAGCTCCGCCGTGATGGAGGGCATCTATAACGGGCTCGGGCGGACGAAATATCCGCTGGCCGCAGAGCTGATCTCCCGCTGGGGCGTGCGGATCCTCGGCTCGTTTCTGTGCGTACGCGTCTGGGGCATGGGGATTGAAGCCGTCTGGTACTGCATGATCGGCGACAATATCGTAAAGGCGCTTCTGCTGGCCGGGCGGCTGGGGATTCTGGATGCGCGCAGGAGGTATGAAAAAAGCAATAAAGAAACGGGAAGCTGTGAACAGTAATACCCGATAAGAGAAAGACGGTAAGAGAAAAATTGTTTTCTCTCTTGACAAACGGGAAAATGCGGTGTATACTCTAATCAATCGCACGAGATTAAATTATTTCATATTAAATTTATAACGATTAAAGGAGAATGCACGATGGGTATTTATGATTTCAAGGTAAAGGCGCAGGACGGAAGCGAAGTTTCGCTGGAACAGTATCGGGGGAAGGTGCTTGTCATCGTCAATACGGCGACCGGGTGCGGTTTTACCCCGCAGTACGATGAACTTCAGGATCTTTATGATCTGCACCAGAAGGACGGTCTGGAGATTCTGGATTTTCCATGCAATCAGTTCCATGACCAGGCGCCGGGCAGCGATGAGGAGATCCATTCGTTCTGCACCGGGCGGTACGGGATCACGTTCCCGCAGTTTTCCAAGATCGACGTCAACGGAGAGAATGCGATCCCGCTGTATCAGTATCTGACGCAGAACACTTCGTTCGGCGGTTTCGGGAAAAGCCCGATGGCGCTTGTTTTAAAGCCGGTTGTGAAGAAGATGGATAAGGATTATAAGGAGAACGGGAATATCAAGTGGAATTTTACCAAGTTTGTGATCGACAGGAATGGGGAGATCGTTGCAAGATTTGAGCCGACCGAGCCGCTGGATGCGCTGCAGGCGAAGGTGGAAGAACTGCTGTAATTATGGAATGCAGGAAGCGGAAATTACCGGGATTACGGAATGTAAAGCGGAAGCTGCCGGGATTATGGAATGCAGAAAGGGAGGCTGCCGGAACATGGAAGATCGATATGATGCGCTGAAACTGGAAAACCAGCTCTGTTTTCCCCTGTATGTCTGCGCCAAGGAGATTGTCAAAGCCTATAAGCCGTATCTGGATGAGCTGGGGCTGACGTATACGCAGTACATCACGATGATGGTTTTATGGGAGCAGAAAGAGCTGCGCGTCAAGGAAGTCGGGGAGCGGCTGTTTCTCGATTCCAGTACTTTAACGCCGCTTCTGAAGCGTCTGGAGGAAAAGGGATTTCTTACGAGGCGGCGCTCGGAAACGGATGAGCGGGATGTGTTTGTCACGATCACCGAAGCGGGAGAGGCGTTAAAGGAGCGGACCGTTACGGTTCCGGAGCGTCTCGCCGCCTGCGTACAGCTGGATCCGCAGAAAGCGGCGGAGCTGTACCGGACGCTTTATGAGATCATCGGGACGCTGGCGGGGAAGAAGCGGTAATCAGAAAAATCATAATCAGGAAACTGGTAAGAAGAAAAGCGATACATTTGATTAAGGGGAAGAACGATGGATGAGAAATTTGATATACAGGAGTATATGACGCGGGGCGTGGAGAAGATCGTTTCCGATTCGATGAAAGCCGTGCTGAAAGATCCGCGGGAGAGCGCGTTTATGCTGAAATTTGCGGCCGCCAGCCGGAAAGCTTCCAAAAGGCGCGCCCAGCTGGAAAAAGAAGGGGAGCATATCCCGCCGTTTCTGATCGCGAGCATTACCAGCAGCTGCAATCTGCACTGTGCCGGATGCTATTCCCGCTGCAATCATGCGACGGTGGACGCGGCTCCGGTCTGCCAGCTTACGGATGAAGAATGGCTGGCTATTTTCCGCGAAGCGGACGGGCTCGGCGTGAGCTTTATCCTGCTGGCCGGAGGCGAGCCGATGCTCCGGCGGGATATTATGGAAGCGGCGGGGAAAATGCCGGATATTATTTTTCCGGTGTTTACAAACGGCACTTATATGGACGACGCCTATCTGGAACTGTTCGACCATTGCCGCAATCTGATCCCGGTCATGAGCATCGAGGGCTGCCGCGAGGAAACCGACAAACGCCGCGGTGCGGGCATTTATGACAAGCTGATCGCCAATATGGACAGTCTGCACGAAAGGAATCTTCTGTTCGGCGTTTCGATCACGGTGACGGCGGAGAATGTCCGGGAAGTCATTTCGCCGGAATTTCTTGACGCGCTGGTAAAACGCGGCTGCAAACTGGCGGTCTATGTGGAATTTGTGCCGGTTACGGAGGAAAGCCGGGAACTGGCGCCGGGGGACGGCGAGCGGGAGATCCTTAAGGAAGGGATCGCAAAGCTGCGGGAAGAGTATCCGGAGATGGTATTTTTATCCTTCCCCGGCGATGAAAAGGCAACCGGAGGATGCATCGCGGCTGGGCGCGGTTTTTTCCATATCAATTCCCACGGCGGCGCGGAACCATGCCCGTTCTCGCCGTATTCGGATATCAATGTGCGGGATTCTTCCCTGCGCGAGGCTTTGAAATCTCCGCTGTTTATGGCTCTGCGGGAGGGCGGCCTGTTAGAGGACGACCATGCGGGCGGCTGTGTGCTGTACGAAAAGAGAGATCAGGTGGAAGAACTCTGCCGGGCGGATGCACAAAAAACCTGACGATGCCGGCCGTTGGGGCAAGCGTCAGGCTGGTTATCAAAGAAAGTGATCGGGTTTTGAAGATCATAAAATCGTCTGCCTGTCTGCTGTATCCGAATCAATCCGGTATGGGGAAACAGGCGGATCAATAAAATCGCAGATTATGCCAATCTGCGATTTTGTTATCTGCAAAAGCAAATGCGTTTTGCCTATCATTTATGTGAAATCATATGAATATTATTACTTCTCATTACTTTTGTCAAGTATTTCTTTGCGGAAGATTCTTCCGGATTTTCTAATTTTATCAAAATTTTTAATAAAAAGAATGAAAAAATATGTCATAATAAGAATAAAATTTGATAAATGGTCAGGAAAGGGGTCAAAAATCATGTCGAGAAAAGGCGAAAATATCAGAAAACGGAAAGACGGGAGATGGGAAGGGCGCTACACCGAGCATACGGCGGACGGCCGCAAGGTGCGTTCGATTTATGCACATTCCTACACGGAGGCCAGACGGAAACTTACCGCTGCCAAAGCGGCGTATCTGCAATCGGCGGAAAACGGCAAAGCCGCATTTACGGCGGCGGAACGCACAGTTACCGTAGAAAAAGCCGCCGCTGCGTGGTTAGCGGAGGTGCGCGTCACAAAAAAATATTCCACTTATATGAAATACCTGAGTGTCTATGAATCCCATATTCAAAAGGAATTGGGGAAAACGCGGATTGTGCAGTTTTCTTCGGATTGCGTCAAAAAAGCCTTAAAAAGCGATCATTCGGACAGCATTCGGAAAAGCATTTACTGTGTTCTGAATCATATTTTATCTTATTCTTCCATTCATTATCATACGCCCATGTTTCCGTTAAAACAGGAAATCAGCCCGAAGAAGCGCGAACCGGTTAAAATTCTGAACAGTTCGGAACAGAAAAAACTTTTATGCTTTCTGTATCAGAATATGGATCCGGCGAAACTGGGAATCCTGATCTGTTTGTCGACCGGGCTGCGGCTGGGCGAGATCAGCAGCCTGAAATGGTCGGATATCGATCTGGAAAACGGAATGCTCCGGGTAAACCGCACCGTTTCCAGATGCCGAACCGAGCAGGGAAGTAAAAAGACCATGCTGATGGAAACCGCGCCGAAAACCGCTTGTTCCAGACGGGAAATCCCGATTCCGGACGCGCTTTTACAGCAGTTGTCCCTGTTTCGCCAAAGCCGCGGGGAATATCTGGTGAACGGAGAAAAACCGATGGATCCCCGGACGTATCAGAATAAATTTAAAAGTTATCTCAAAGAAGCGGGAATCGAGAACACGCATTTTCATGTTCTGCGCCATACGTTTGCGACGAACTGCATCAGCAGCGGCGCGGATGTCAAAAGCGTCAGCGAGATGCTGGGGCACGCCAGCGTCAGGATCACGCTGGACCGCTATGTGCATCCGGCGATGGAAACCAAACGCGCGTATTTAAATTCGCTTTCTTCTATTTATGGTCAGTATGCGGGTCAGACTGTGCCAAATGATCTGTAAAAAGGGCATTTCTGCATTTTTTCGCAGATTGGCATAATCTGCGAAATCCGAAAGCACACGTTCTCCTATCGGTCTGAAATACAGGATGTGTATGTATATGGGACTGAATTTATACCAGCATAACCAAACTGCATATGAAGCCGCGGACCGCCTTATGGAGGAAACCGGGAAAGCCGCAGTCATCCATCCAACCGGGACCGGAAAGTCGCTGATCGCGTTTCGCCTGGCGGAAGAGCATCCGAACCAGAAACTGCTCTGGCTTGCACCGAGTGCGTATATTTTTCAAACGCAGCTGGAAAACCTCAAACGGATGCAGAGTGAAGAAGTTTCGTTTCCGAATATCCGTTTTCTGACGTATGCGAAGCTGACGGCGGAGACGGGAGAAAAAGAAACCGCAGAAGCGGAAAGGATGGAAGCGAAAGAAAAAATTACAGTGGCAGGAAGCGGGACGGGAAAAGAAAAAATTATAGCGGCAGAAAGCAGAATGGGAAAAACATCAGAGGAAGCGCCGGATTATATTGTACTGGACGAGTTCCACCGGTGCGGCGCATCCGAATGGGGAAAAAGCGTAAAGAAGCTGCTGGCGCGTTATCCCAAGGCGAAAGTTCTCGGACTTTCCGCGACAAATATCCGCTATCTGGATGGGCAGCGGGATATGGCGGAGGAATTGTTTGAAGGGAATATCGCTTCGGAGATGACGCTGGGAGAGGCAATCGCCAAAAAGATTCTGCCGGCCCCTACTTATGTGATTTCCATGTATTCCTATCAGGGAGAATTAAAGAATCTGGAGCAAAGAATTGCGGTCTCAAAAAATCCAGAGCTCCGGAAAGAAAATGAAAAGATTTTGGAAGAGCTGAAGCGGACGCTCGAAAATGCCGAAGGGCTGGATCGGATCTTTGCCGGGCATATGCAGAAAAAAGACGGAAAATACATTGTTTTCTGTTCCGGAAAAGCCCATATGGAAGAGATGACCGCCGCAAGCCGGGAATGGTTTCGGCTGGTGGACAAAAAACCGCATATTTACCGGGCAGTATACGACGATCCGCAGAGCAACCGCGAATTTCGGGCGTTTCAGGAGGACGGCAGCTGCCATTTGAAACTGCTGTTCTGCATCGATATGCTGAACGAGGGCGTTCATGTGGAGGATATCGACGGCGTGATCCTGCTTCGGCCTACGGTTTCCCCGATCCTGTATCTGCAGCAGATCGGAAGGAGCTTATCCGCGGGGAAAAAGAAGCAGCCGGTAATTTTTGACATTGTCAATAATTTTGACAATCTGTACTCGATTGACTGCCTGAAAAACGAGATCGAAGATGCGTTTGCACGGATGCCGGATCTGGCGGCGGAAAAAAGAAAGTTCTATGAGACGTTCCGGATCGTGGATGAGGCGCGGGACTGCCGGATGCTGTTCGACCGGCTGGCGAAAAATCTGTCCGCTTCCTGGGAAGTTTACTACCGGGCGGCGGAATGTTACCGGAAAACTTACGGAAATCTCTGCCCGCCGAAATCTTATGTGACGCCGGAAGGGCTTCCGCTGGGCTCCTGGCTGATGACGCAGCGCCGGATCCGCCTCGGAAGGACGGCCGGGAATTTAAGCGGCGAGCAGATCAGGCGGCTGGACGATCTGGGAATGGAATGGGAGAGCGGTTCGGAGCGCAGTTTCCGGCGGGGCTATGATGCGCTGAAACAGTATGTGCAGAAAAACGGGAATGCCGATGTGAAAGCGTCCTACGTTGCCGAAGACGGTTTTGCACTGGGAAAATGGATGACCAACATCCGACAGAACCGGAATCTGAATCGGGAGCAGGAAGCAGCGCTGGAGCAGCTGGGCATGGTCTGGGATCAGCGCAGCCGCCAGTGGGAGAGGAATTTTCACGCGGCGGAGGAATATTACCGGCAGCACGGAAATCTTCTGGTGCCGCAGAACTACCGGACTAAGGAGGGCGTTTCCCTCGGACTCTGGGTGGCGAACCAGCGCAGGATTTATGAAGGGAAGAAGCGGGGGGCAGCGCCGCTGGGAGAACTGCGGATCAAAAGGCTGGACGGGATCGGGATGGTCTGGAAGAAAGAACAAGTGTAGAGGATGGAAAATAAAAGGATAACCAATACGACAAAGTTTTTCTTGTGCATATGGAATATCGGGTTGTTTGCCGCGATCTGGTTCTGGTTTTATGACCAGCTGGCATTTGATAAATACTGGTTCTATGGGGGGATTGCTTCCGTTGGATTATATGCGGTGATCTATCTTTTTTTCTGCCATATTTACCATGCGTTCCGGATTGCTTCAACCTATATTGGGGACACCATATTCGGACAGGTGATCGCGTTTGGGATCGCTGACATTATTTTATATGTGGAATGCTGCTTAATGTACAATCACTATGCAAATGTGATTCCGGGAGCAGTTACCGCATTGGTTCAGATCGCGGGAACATCCGTCATTATCGCGCTTGCCAAAAAGCTGCTTATGATATATGTGCGGCCGAAAAAGACGCTGCTGATCTATGGAAATGCAGTAACCCGCGGCATGGCGGAACAGTTTGCCGGGCGGCTTTTGGAAAAATATGATCATCTGTTTGATATCTGTTATATGGAAAACGAAGAGATCCGGGAATCGCATTTACAGGAACTGATGGGGCAGAGCGAAGCGGTCCTGCTTTATGAAGTTTCCGGGGAAAAACGCGAAAATTACATGAAACTCTGCACAGAGGAGAAAAAGTATTTTTACTTTACTCCGCGGATTGAAGATATCCTCTGTCAGGGCTCTTCCGCGAAAAATCTGCTGGATACGCCTTTGCTGAAATATGACTATAATTATGAATCGGTATCCGGATACTTAGGAAAGCGTTTTCTGGATATTCTGCTGGCTTTGATTTTTCTCATTATTCTGTCACCGATCTTTTTGATCGTGGCCGTCTGTATTAAGTTAGAAGACCGCGGGCCGGTTTTCTACAAACAGAAGCGCTGCACGAAAGATGAGAAAATATTTGAAATATTAAAATTTCGAAGTATGGTCGTGGATGCGGAAAAAGATGGTGTTACGCCATGCAGAGGAAACGACAGCCGCGTCACAAAAGTGGGAAAAGTGATCCGGGCGGCGCGTATGGACGAGCTGCCACAACTTATCAATATTTTAAAAGGTGATATGAGCTTCGTAGGCCCGCGGCCGGAACGGATCGAACATGTGATGCAGTATAAAAAAGAAATTCCGGAGTTTACCTACCGCCACCGAGTCAAAGGCGGATTGACCGGATACGCGCAGATTTTTGGAAAATATAATACATCCGCGTATGATAAGCTCCGCCTGGATTTAATGTATATCGAGAATCAGTCGCTTTTTCTGGATCTGAAAATTCTGATGCTGACATTTAAGATCATTTTTAAAGCAGAAAGCACAGAAGGGTTTGATGAAGAAAAAAGCGAAGAAATGAACCGGAAAACCAAGAAACTGGAAAGTATGGAATAAAAGATTTGATCTGTCTGAATTGTCGCCCTGCCGCATTCAGCCGGATCAATGGTAATAGGGGATGCTGCAATCCGCCCAAGGGACGGAGTGGCGAAGCATACCCTTTTTCAGGAAATGGTTTTTATAGCGGGCAGAGGAGGACAGATATGTGGTATGTGATTCAGGTGCGGACCGGAACCGAGGAGCGGATCCGCCTGCAATGCAGACAGAAGATCCGGCCGTCGGTCATGAGACGCTGCGTGATTCCGTATTATGAAAAAATGCGCAGATATGAGGGCGCGTGGCATAAAGAAGAAAAGGTGCTGTTTCCGGGATATGTGTTTCTGGTGAGCGACGACGTTGATCAATTGTTTCATTCTTTGAAAAAAGTCATCGGCTTAACGAAGCTGATCGGAACCGGACAGGAGATCGTTCCGCTGACAATGCAGGAAATTGCCCTGATTAAAAAATTGTGCGGGGATGCGGAACTGGCGGAAATCTCGCAGGGGCTGATACAGGGCGGGAAGATCAAAGTTACCTGTGGTCCGCTTCAGGGATTGGAAGGCTGCATCCGGCGTATCGACCGGCATAAGAGAGTCGCATATCTGGAACTGGAGATGATGGGAAGGCTGGTGGAAACACAGGTTGGGTTGGAGGTTCTGGCGAAGGATGGGTAGGAGGAGAGGAAGTGGTATGAAAGTGACATGAAAGTTTATTTATTGTAGTTATTGATGAATGGGATGTGATTTTTCGTGAGGCAAAAGAAGACAAGGAAGCGCAGCAAGCATATATTTCCCTGCTGCGAGGATTGTTTAAAGGAGAGCAGTCTAAGGATTTTATCAGTCTTGCATATATTACAGGTATTCTTCCAATCAAGAAATATAAGAGCGAATTCGCATTAAATAATTTTGACGAATTTACAATGATCAATGCGGATATGCTTGCGGAGTATGTCGGATTTACAGAGCAGGAGGTAAAATCGCTTTGTGAGGAATATGGGATGGATTTCTCCGAGATGAAGCGATGGTATGATGGATATCGGCTGGATAATTCCGTACATGTGTATAATCCAAAATCCGTTACTGATGCAATCCGGCGGAAAAAAATTGCAAATTATTGGACGAATACGGTGGCATATGAATCTCTGAAAGACTATATCAGTATGAATTTTGACGGTTTGCGGGATTCTATTGTACAAATGATCGCAGGAGAAAGCTGCCGGATTAATACAAATACATTTGAGAATGATTTGACCAGTTTTAAAAGTCGTGATGATGTGCTTACGGTGCTGATTCATTTAGGATATTTGACATACAATAATGACACGCAGGAAGCGCGTATTCCGAATGAAGAAGTCCGGACGGCATTTACGAATGCTGTGCAGGGAACGGATTGGCTGGTTGGAATTAGTTATGATGAAGTGACAAAACAGCATGACTGTGTCATTGAAGAGTGGCAGAAAGATGAAGTATCGTAGGATATAAATTTTAAGATAAAAACAATAAGGTTGTTTTAGGAAAAAGAAGCTGAAAGGCTTCTTTTTTTGTGTGGGAAATGGGGCAGAGGAATGTTATTTGAAAATGAATATCAGTATAGTGTTTTGATGTCAGTATATTATAAAGAAAAGGCTGAATATTTAAGAATTGCCATGCAGAGTATGTTTGATCAGACGATGCCAACTAATGATTTTGTTTTGGTATGTGATGGACAGCTAACTGATGAACTTGATGCTGTCATTAATGAAATGACAATACGTTATCCTGACATTTTAAATGTTGTAAGGCTTGCACGAAATAGAGGATTGGGGAATGCGCTTAATGAAGGGTTAAGGCGTTGTAAAAATGAACTTGTAGCAAGAATGGACAGCGATGATATTTCTTTGCCGGATAGATGTGAAAAGCAGTTGAAAGTATTTAAAAATGATAGCGATCTTGTCATGTTGGGAACATCTATAAAGACTTTTAGTGAAAAAGGGGAGGGAATAGTTAGACCTGTAAAATCAGATTTGACAGAAATAAAACACATAATGCAGCGTGGAAGTGCTTTCCATCATCCTACAGTCATGTTTAAGAAGAACGTAGTTTTGGCATGTGGTGGATACGATCCATTATTGATAAGGCGTCAGGATTACGATTTGTTTTCAAAAATAATACATAATGGTTATAAAACAAGTAATATTAATGAAGTTCTTTTGATGTACAGGGCAGATGCAGACTGGATTTCGAGAAATAAAAACATGGAAACTTGTAAAACAAAAATGATAGTTCAGAAAAGAATCCTTATCAGGAAAGATTGTTCTTTCATAGATTATATGATTGTCTGGATAGAGACAGTAGCAATAAGGATTTTACCTGAAAAAATATATGAAAAGATATATTGCAAGTTAAAGGGAACAGCATGATGATATTGTAGAATTTGAGAGGAATTAAAATATTGGATAAATATATGAAAATAATGTTTTTTATTCCGAGAATGGGTGGTGGAGGCGCAGAGCGCGTAATTGCCAATCTTGCAAATGAGTTAGATAAAAGAGGTAATTCAATTCTGATATATACACCTACCGACTCTAAAAGTTTTTATGTTCTTCGTCCGTCAGTTCGAATTATTGGAGAAAATTTTCCAATAAGCAAAAAAACGATAGCGCGGCAGATTTTATTAGCTTTTAGTGGTATAAGATTATGGTTTTCTTATATTACAACTGTAAGAAGAGAAAAACCTGATGTCATTATTTCTTTTCTGACAGAAACAAATTTTATAGCATTAACTCATAGACATAAAAATTTTAAATTGATTGTTTCCGAGAGAAACGATCCAACAGAATATAATAGGATAGTCCAATTTTTTATAAAGCGATTATATAAAAAAGCGGACTTCCTTGTATGTCAAAGTCGCTGCGTAGCGGAATACTTTAAATCAAAAAATACTGAAATAATTCCGAATCCAATAGATATGTCTATGCTTCCAAAACCTTATAACGGGATGCGGCGAAAAACTATTTGTGCAGTTGGGCGTTTAGTTCCACAAAAAAATTTTTCTAATCTGATCCGTTCATTTTCAATGATTGCAAATGAATTTAAAGAATACAGTTTAGAAATTTACGGTGAAGGACCTCTTCATTGTGAACTGCAGGAATTGATTAATGCGCTACACTTATCAAACAAAATAAGATTAATGGGAGCTCATAAAAAGGTTTTGGAGAAAATAAGAGATGCTGCTTTATTCGTGATGTCATCCGATTATGAAGGATTTCCGAATGCCCTTGCAGAGGCAATGGCAATAGGACTGCCTGTAATATCTACGGATTTTAATTCAGGAACTGCCAGAGAACTTATAGCTAAAGACAATGGTATCTTGGTTCCTGTTAATGATATAGAAGCAATGGCTGGAGCAATTAAATATTTACTTGGGAATCCGGAATTGTGTGATTCTATGTCAAGAAAAAATTTAAAAATTCAAGAGAGACTTTCGGTGGATAAAATTACATCGGAATGGATTGAAAAATGCATAAAATGAGGGTGGAATAGTGGTTGTTGAATGTACAGTTGTGAATAAAAAAGAGTTTGTAATATTTTTATTAGTGAAAAAAAGTGTAATAGAGAGTTTATAGGAGTAAAATATGCTGTTTATTGTAAATGCAATTATTCTTTTCGCATATTTTTTATTTTCTAAATTTACAAAAATATCAGAAAAAAGTAAAAGAAAAATTATTTTGTTTTTAATTGGTACTCAATTAACCTTAATTGCGGGTACAAGAACACTAGAAACAGGAACAGATACTGGAGGATATTTTTTGATCTTTAATAAAATATCTGGATACACGCGTATAAGTAATTATGATATTGGATATGAGCCTCTTTTTACATTACTGTGTTTTGTACTTGGAAAACATGGAATTCCTTTTATATATTTGAATTTATTGATTGCAGGCATGACAATGCTTTTTTTATGCATGGCAATTTACAAAATAAGTGATCATATTTTTTGCAGTATATTTTTATATTTGTCATTTTGTCTTTTTGACCAGATGATGAATCAGATGCGGCAGATTTTAGCAATGGCAATTATTTTATATGCTGTCTCATTTTTTAAAGATAATAATCCTAAAAAATTTGTGATATGGATTCTGATCGCAACTTTATTTCATTATTCATCAATTATTGCGATTGTTTTATTGTTTTTATATAAGGTTGAAATTAATAAGAAAATAATTTTTGGATATCTTATAGTGTCTATTTTGGGATTCTCATTAATTGATTTTGTTTTTTACATACTTAGTTTTACTGTTTATGGATCGTATATTGGTGGATTTTATGATGTTGAGTTTCGAGTAGCTTCTATCATGAATTTAATCGTTCGCTTATTGATGCTGTTTATATGCTTATGGTTTTATCCTAGAATCAAGAAAAAAAGAAATGATATTGATATTTATTACCATATGGCTTTAATATGTACTGCGTTGCAATTAATAACAGTAAAAAGTGCGCTTTTTGGAAGAGTTACTACCATTTTCTTCTACAGCTATTTTGTTCTTTTGCCAGATATATTGCTATACGGATATAGAAAAAAGAGCAATAAAAAGATTGTTTCTGTTGCATTTATAGTAGTTGTTTTATTGTATCATTACGTTTATATAAGATATTCTCCTTCTCAAAAGGTGCAATATTCGAGTTATTTATTTGGATGATAATTGAAAACAAATGAGGTTAAATCAAATGAAAATGAAGGACTTAGTTTGCAACCCCTGTCTATGTTTCCTGTCATTAGGACATCGCGGATTTTTTAAATGGATCCGCGATGAAGAATATTTGAAAATAGCATATAGAATTCGTGTGGGGAAAAAACTGCAGATTGATCATCCAATAACCTTTAATGAAAAACTCCAATGGCTCAAACTGCACGATCACAATTCTGAGTATACTACAATGGTGGATAAGTATACTGCGAAAAAATGGGTAGCAGATCGAATTGGAGAGGAGTATATAATTCCCACGCTTGGAGTTTGGGAACACTTTGAAGATATTGATTTTGATAAATTACCGAATCAATTTGTGCTTAAGTGCAATCATGACAGTGGCGGATTGGTAATCTGTAGAGATAAAGAAAAATTGGATATAAGATCAGCAAGAAAAAAGATAAACAGATGTTTAAAACATAATTATTATTGGGGAAATCGCGAATGGCCCTATAAAAACGTTCAGCCGCGCATTATTGCCGAGCAATACATGACTGATGAATCCGGTGTGGAATTGAAGGACTATAAAATCTTTAATTTCTCTGGAGAACCTAAGCTCATTCAGGTGGACTATGACCGTTTTGCTGAACATAAGCGCAACCTTTACACTACTGACTGGCAGTACATTGAAGCTGCTATTCAGTACCCCGCCGATCCGACGCATCAGATTGAGCGGCCGAAGAGGCTGGAGAAAATGCTGGATTTTGCGCGTACGTTGTCAGTGGGTATTCCGCACGTCCGAACGGATTTTTACTGCATTGATGACAAAATCTACTTTGGCGAACTGACATTTTATCATGGATCGGGTTTTGAAAAATTTACTCCGGAAAGTTTCGGCGAGGAAATGGGGAAATGGCTTAAACTTCCTCGGGGGGGTATCTGTTAATTAATGATTTTGCCGTATTTGCTCTGCGGGAAGAACAAACGGCGGGCAATGCAGAACTGATGGATTATAAGTTTATGTGCTTTAATGGCAAAGTCAAATGTGTTTTTACGGTAACGGAACGTTTTTCAGCAGATGGTCTGAAAGTTACGTTTTTTGACACTGCATGGAAGCAATTACCCTTTGAACGGCACTATCCCAGGAGCAGTAAATCAATTCCGAAGCCATACCGTCTTGAAAAAATGATTGAATTGGCGGAAAAACTGTCCGACGGCATTCCTTTTGTGAGGGTTGATTTTTACGAATCCAGAGGGCAAATTTATTTTGGTGAAATGACATTTTATCCCGGCAGTGGGTTTGAGGAATTTTCGCCAGAGGAGTGGGATAGAACACTTGGCAGTTGGCTTGATTTACATTTCACATAATACAGCGGCGGCAGATCAAATCTTTGTTGTCCGCGAAAGAGGAACAAGTAGGAGGAGCTATGAATTTCTTGACTAATGGGAATATCGCTTTAACTGTGACATCATGCTATTCTTATCCACAAAAAGAGACGTTGTTTCGGCCTGATACCGCCTATCCAGAGTATTATTTTGGTACAGACCATGTTTCCGAAGAGAAAAATGAGGTATATAACGCTGTGCGAGAATCATTGCATCTGCTTGGACTTGATGCAGAACATTATGGAACAAGCGAGTGGAATCCGCTGGTGGATTTTGTCAAGCCGTCCGATACTGTTTTGATCAAACCTAACCTCGTTATGGATGTCAATCGATCGGGTATGGGAACCGACTGTTTGTATACGCAGCCATCTGTAGTTGCCCCTATGGTGGATTATGTGTTGATTGCCTTACGGGGACAGGGAAAGATTGTTATTGGCGACGCACCGATGCAGGAATGTAACTTTGAAAAGCTGATTATCGAAAGCGGATATAAAGAGTTAGTGGAATGGTACAGAGCGAATGGCGTTGAGATTGAACTGGTGGATTTTCGGGAATTGAAGTCGGATGTTGTCAATGGAATACGGGTGCAGAAAATCAATGATAATGCTATGGGAACGATAATTGACCTTGGTACTGACAGTGAGTTTTCTGGGGAAAGCAAAGAAACACTTGGGAAAATGCGAATCACAAACTATAATCCCGATATTTTGAAGCAGCATCATACAGTGGATAAGAACGAATACTATGTTTCTGATTACGTTTTGAATGCTGACTGTATTATCAATATGCCCAAACCGAAAACACATCGTAAGGCGGGAGCGACGATTTCCCTCAAAAATATGGTGGGAATTAATGTACGTAAAGAATATTTGCCGCATCATACAATGGGATCAATGGCAGAGGGCGGCGATGAATACGCAAAGAAGAATGCCGTACAGCGACTGCGTTCAAGGCTGTGGGATAAGCGTAACAGATTGAGCTCGCAGAATCAATTTGCCGGAGCTTTCGTCTGTAATTTTATCAGTAAGATGTGTTCCGCAATATTAAAAGTAGGAGAATTAAAATATTCTGAAGGAAGCTGGTGGGGAAATCATACAATCAGCCGCACCATTTCTGATTTGAATAAAATACTGTATTATGCTGATAAAAGAGGAAAGATGCGGATTACACCACAACGAAAAGTATTGATTGTTGCAGATATGATCGTCAGTGGAGAAAAGGAAGGGCCTGTCTTGCCGTCGCCTAAGAATGTGGGTGTCATTGCGGCAGGGGTAAATCCAGTATGTTTCGACGAAGCAGTCGTAACTTTAATGGGTTTTGATCCGGATAAAATTCCAACGCTGCAGAACGTGCGTAAGGTAAAGCGGTACACACTTGTTGATGCAGAGACTCAAGCGAGTATTTCCTCAAATAAAGTGGAGTATGATAGTCATACTCTCATGGATCTTGGTGTGGATATGCAGTGGGGATTTATTTCGACCGAGGGATGGAGAGGGCATATCGAAAGGTACTAGCCTTGCATTCATGCTGATAACTAAGCAAAGTAGCAAACAAATTATTTTGCGAAGAATGGAGATCATGGAGTGAAACATAACATAGCGGAATTTATTGGTACGATTTCGGACGGCGGAGCGGAAACACTCGTTAAAGATTATGCTTTTCTGCTTGATAAAGATATTTTCAATGTCTTTGTGATTGTTTTTCGGCGGACACGAAATGCTGCGAACGATGCACTGCTTGCTCAGGCTAACGTGGAAATCATTGAAATATATAAAAGAAATGATTTTATGAATGATCTTGAAATAGAAAATGTTACAAAATCAAAGGTAAAAGTGGAACTGTGGAAATATAAGAATCCAGTAAAGTGCAGGGATTGGAGTTTCCAAGAGACACACAATGAGTAAGGGGGAAAATTGTTATATGGTTTCCATAATAATACCAGCATACAATGTCGAAAAGTATATTTTCCGTGGGATAGAATCTTGTATCGCTCAAACTTATAAAGATATAGAGGTTATTGTCATTAATGATGGATCCACAGACTGTACATTTAAAATTATATCAGACTATGCGGAAATTGATCATCGCATACGAGTCTATAATCAACAAAATAAAGGCGTGTCAGTGGCCAGAAATAAAGGGATTGAGGAAGCAAGAGGCGATTATATCATTTTTCTGGATGCAGATGATTGGCTTGAAAATACGACTGTTGAGGAGATGGTGCAAAATTATAAATGCAGATACCTTTTAAGCTTCGATTACAAACTGATTTACCTGCAAAATAATAGTAGCTTGAATGAAATACTTCCGAATGCTATGGCAAAAGATACATTGATTGAAAGAAATAGCCTGATTAAGAGTTTTTGCTGCTCAGAGTATAATCTAATAAGCTCTTGCTATAAATTGTTTGATAGGAAAATTTTAATTGAAAATAATATTTTGTTTGAACCTAAAATCCATAATGGCGAAGATGGACTGTTTGTATTTCGGTATTTGCTTTGTGTTGATGGATTGATATATAAAAACAAGCCTTACTGGAATATATTGAAGCGCCCTGGTAGTGCTACGAACAGCGGGTATAATAAAAGAATGGCAACCGCAATTGATGCAGCGACTATGATTGTAAGTTATATAGATCATGATCCGGTTAATGCGCGATATGGAAAATATTACTTCACAAACCGAGCTTTTTCGGTAAAAAAAAGCGCCGCATGCTCAGGGGCAAGGCTTTCTGCCGAAGAAAAAGAAAAGATTAACACAGCAGTTAAACGATATGCAAAAAACTATATTCAGGTTGAAAAATCAGTTCCTAAAAAACTAAAGTTGCTGATGTATAATTCTCCTTTTTGTGTTGTTCATGGACTGTTGACCATATACTATAGAATTTTCTGCTGCAGGGAAAAGAATATGTGGTAGATAAATTGTTGAAACTTTGGATGAAAGTGGAGACCATAAAATGAAAAAAGTTGGTATTATAACTCTTTATGATGATTTAAATTTTGGAAATAAACTTCAAAATTACGCTGTACAAACATATTTTAAAAATATGGGTTTTTGCGTTGCTACAGTGATTGATGAATTGCAGATAATTGACTGTGATCCAATCAAAGTTCTCAAAAGAGCTGCCCATGTTGTTCTTCAACATATAGGATTTGAAAAAGAACAAGCTAAAAGAAAGAAAATGCTTTTCCCAAGACGTTCATACATGAAAGGATTTTCAGATGAGTACTTGACTACAACGTTTCCTATAAATTACAGACATTTGCCACATGATTTTGTGAAACAATTTGATTATTTTGTTACAGGTTCTGATCAGGTATGGCACGGATGGAAAAACGATCGCCATGAACTTGAATATTTCCTCCTCATGTTCGCTGATCCCTCACAGCGTTTGAACATAGCTCCAAGTTTTGGCTTCGATGAGTTTCCGAAAAAATATCTCAAAACCTATAAAAAGGGTCTTGAGGGTTTTGAATATCTTTCCGTTCGCGAAGAGCACGGAGCCGAACTTATAAAAGAATTGACCGGCAAAGATGCGACGATATTGCTTGATCCCACCATGCTCATCGACACTTCAGAGTGGTTGAAAATTCTTAAAAAACCCTCACAATATGTCGATGACAAATATATTTTTGTGTACGCGTTGGGAGGCTTCAAAGGTGAAGTAAAAGAAAAGACTTGCAAGCTTGCTGACGTCTTCAATCTAAAAGTCATCGACATCATGGATACCGACAGCGATTACTATATACATACTCGCCCCGATGAGTTCCTATATTGGATCTATAACGCTCGGCTCGTCGTGACAGATAGTTTTCATGCATCGGTTTTTTCGATTCTGTTTAATAAACCGTTTGTCGTGATAGAACGTTCGGATCTCAAGGGTATGGGCAGCCGAATTGATACGTTGTTTAACAAGTTTGGGATTATGGGCAGGTATTTTGATGAGCTTAAAGACAGTTTTGACGGTGTCGTAGAAACTTGTGATAGGATATTTATAGTTGATTATTCAGATGTGCCGATGGTTTTGGAAGCCGAAAGGAAAAAGGCTGAGAGATTTTATAAAAAGTGTTTTCATGAAAAATATGAAAAGTAAAATCATGGAAAGGAAAAATTAGTAATAATATATGGATTCGGAGAGAAAAAAGCAAATTGCATTTGGAGCAGGACTTTCGTATCTAATCATTGCAGCGAAACTGCTTTCAGGAATTATATATACACCGATTGTTTTGCATTCATTGGGAAAAAGTGAGTATGGGGTGTATTCGCTTTGTGTTTCATTTACAAGTTATCTTACTATTTTTAATGCAGGAATTAATGCGGCATATATTCGTTTTTATGTGCAGGCAAGAGAAAAAGGTAATCATAATCTTGAAAAATTGAATGGCATTTTTTTAGAAATACTTTTTGTATTGGGGATTCTAGGAATGTTGCTGGGATTGGTAGCAGGCAAAAATGCGGAAGTATTGTTTGGTGTAAGAATTCTTCCAGATGAATATATTATACTGAAAAAATCATTATATATTCTTTCTGTTACAATATTTTTTTCATCCATTAATGGATTTTTTTCTTCTGTAATAATTGCGCATGAAAGATTTATAGCGGGAAAACTGGTGGAACTTCTGCATACCGTATGTTCTCCGGTATTTACAATTCCTTTTTTGATTGCCGGATATGGAACTGTTTCCATACTTATGGTCAATCTGGGATTAATAATCGTGATGTTCTTTTTTTATTTGATATATTCGATAAAAGAGCTTGGCGTAAGGTTTGAATTACAAAAAGCGGAAAAAGGAATATTTAGATCTATTCTTATTTTTGCGGGCTTTATTGTTGTTCAGTCAGTGATGGATCAGTTGAATTGGCAAGTTGATAAATATATTCTTGCCAGATTTCAGGGGGCGGATGAAGTTGCAGTATATTCGGTAGGAAGTTTGTTTAATAGTTATTATATTACAATCACAACTGCAGTCGCAGGCGTTTTTATTGCAGAAATAAACCGTTTAGTAGCAAATGGGGAAAATGAGGAGATATTAAAGTTATTTATAAAAACAGCTCGCATTTTTAGTCAAATTGCAGTTTTTATTATGTCGGCATATATTATTTTCGGGAAACCATTTATTGCGCGCTGGTCGGGAAAGGAATATGGTGATTCTTATTATGTAGGGCTTTTAATTATGTTTCCTGTAACATTTTCGCTTAGTCAGGGATTAGGACAGGATATTGCAAGAGCAAAGAATTTGCATAAAACTCAGATTATCATAAACATAGTAGTTTGTATGATGAATTTTCTAGTAAGTATACCTCTTGCAAAATATTATGGTGCTATAGGGAGTGCATTTGGCACATTTGTATGTGAGATTTTTATTTGCATATTTATACAAGGAATTTATTATCAAAAAATTGTTAAACTGGATATGAGAGCCTATTATAAAGAAATAATATCCATGTTTCGAGGCTGGCTGCTTCCGTTTATTGTAGGATTTGAAATTTATTCTTTCGGAATTGTGAAGGAAAATTATGCTTCAATTATGATTTATGGAATTCTGTATGCCGCTTTGTATGTTGGTTCGGTTTGGATGCTAGCACTGTCTCCATATGAAAAAGAAATGGTGCAAAAAATGGTAAAGAAATTAGTTTGGAGAAACAGAAAACAGAACAGATTTTAAATTAATTAAATAGTAGGAGGAGTATGTTGATATGTCTGTGAGTAAACGTAATGTAAACTGCTTGCTAATCTCATGTATTGTTATTGGCATTATTCTGCACATTGTGCCATATTTTTATAACCGTTCGCTTTGGATCGATGAGGCAATGCTTGCCAGTTCCATATGTACAAGATCTTTTTCAGAATTAGCAGCTTCTCCTCTTGATTTCGGGCAGAGTGCCTCTGTTGGGTGGCTGTTTATTGTTAAATTATTTACGCAGGTATTCGGGATTTCTGAGTTTTCACTAAGGTTCTGGTCATTGCTCTCATCATTTGGCTGTATGATTTTATTTTACCTTTTGATGAAGGATCGGGTAAAAAAGAATTATGCGCTTTTGTTTACGGCGCTTTTTGCATTAGCAGATAAGTATATTTATTATGCGAATGAGTCGAAACCGTATATGTCAGATAATTTAGGATGTTTATTGGTTCTTTACATATGGCAGAAATTCAAGGATGGAAAGATCCGGCTTATCTATGTTGGGTTATTATATGCGCTGTTAGTGTGGTTTTCCTTTTCTGCGGTATTTTTTACTGCAGCTTGCATGATAATAGAATGTTTCGATATTTTAAGAAAAATCTGCGGGGAAAGGAATAAAAAAGCAGCGGCTGATTTTCTTCCATGCGGAATTGTACTGGCCAGCTTTCTATTGAATTATATTTTATGGCTGTCCGGGACGTCAAGCAATGCAGGAGCAAAGGGATATTGGGAATTATTACGTTTTCCGTTGCTGCCGGCATCTTTATCGGATTTAAAGCTGATCTTTTTGATGGCAAGAGAGGTTCTGCGGTTTTATTCTGCAAAAATAATCGCAGTAGTCATCCTGTTGTTGTTTTTATCTTATGTTTTATATGTTGTCCGGAGGAAAAGGGACAAGCTGGAGATTCTTCTTCCGGTTGTTCTTTCCCTGCTGCTGCTTTTTATTGCCTCGTACTGCGGCTTCTATCCGATAGCCGGAAGGCTGGTTCAGATTTATCCGCTTGTGTTCATGATATTTGCGGCCTGTTCCTGTGAGCTTGCTGAAAATAAATTTTTGCAGATAAAAAATATAAAGCTCCGGAAAATCTGCGGAGGTGTGGCAGTCGGAATATTACTTGCGTGTCTGGGACTGATGGGGATGAATGGGTGCAAAAATTTATTTGCGCAGCATGTATATCTCGATATGTCGGAAATAGATGGGAGCATCCATTATCTGACAAAAAATAAGACGGCTTCTGATATGGTCTATGTTTATAATAAGTCGATACCTGTTTATATTTATATGCAGGACTTTAAGCCTTCATACAGCGAGTTGATGAAAATAAACAGCGGTATGAAGCGGCGTGAAATGTCGTGGCCGGCACTTCCGATCGTTATGGATGGTACGATCTACGGTCAGGCGTTGGAAACTTTTTTGTATGAAAAACCATACAGTGATGATTATTCCCTGAAGATGGATGCGGTCATGGAAGACAGCCTGTTAATTGCTCAGAATGAAAGTGTATATTTATTTGTTTCCCATTCTGATATCGGAGTGCCGGAATTGATAAGCGAGCTTGAAAAATATGGCGAGGTCCAGACGGTCAATGAGTTTTATAAAACAAAATTGTATCATTATACCAAGAAATGATGCGGCTGCTGTATTGTTATTTCATGTGCAGGCATAAGCAGGCAATGCGGGGTTAGGGATATATGGAGGCAAGGCATGGAACATTACGATAAAATTATTATCGGCGCAGGTCTGTACGGACTATATTCCGCGCTGCTGGGCTCGAAGAAGGAACAAAACATTTTAGTTCTGGAATGTGATCCAACACCTTTTCGAAGGGCAACCTATATCAATCAGGCAAGGGTGCATCAAGGGTATCATTACCCCAGATCCATCTCAACCGCAATGAAATCCGCAGGATATTTCGAAAGATTTTGTAAAGACTATGCGTTTTGCCTCAATAAAGAATTTGAGCAGATTTATGCAACCTCCGATAAGTATTCGTGGTCGGACGGCGTACAATTTAAAGAATTCTGCAAAGCAGCGCATATCCCCTGTGAAGAGCTGCATCCGGATCGGTATTTCAAGAAAGGGATGTGCGACGGAGCGTTTTTGACAAGGGAATACACCTATGACGCCATGATCTTAAAAGATTATCTGCTCGAGCAGCTTTCCCAATATCCGCATACCGTTATCCGTTATGGAACGCACATTCAAAGAATCGAAAAATCGGCGGATGCCTATGCGGTTTATACGGAGGACGGCGGAGAATACCGCAGCGGCTTTCTTCTGGATGCCGCATATGCAGGGGCGAATCAGATTTTAAAGATGGCAGGGTATGAACCTTTTGAAATCAAATATGAGTTATGCGAGATTATCTTGTGCGAGGTCAATGAAAATCTGAAAAATCTGGGATTTACCGTTATGGACGGACCGTTTTTTTCCATTATGCCGTTCGGAAAAACAGGCTTTCATTCCCTGACCTCGGTTACGTTTACCCCGCATACGACAAGCTATGACGAGGTTCCGGTCTTTGCCTGCCAGAAGGAAAGCAGCGGATATTGTACGGCGGAACGGCTGGGCAACTGCAACGATTGTCCTGCCAAACCCAAAACCGCGTTTCCTTATATGGCAAATCTTGCAAAAAAATATATGAAAGAGGAGTTCGGATTCCAATATCATCATTCTTTGTATTCCATGAAGCCGATTCTGATGAGTTCGGAGATTGACGATTCCAGACC
>CANQDS010000006.1 GCA_947593655.1 uncultured Lachnospiraceae bacterium
ATACAGGCGGATATACGATGCCAGAAAATACAATACCATGAACCAGCCCACATAGGTAAACGCATTTGACGCCTTCAAAAACGTCTGAAGTAGAGTCCCCACTGCGAGGCACAGCGGAACCAGCCTCCGATGTTTCTGCTCATCCATTGCCCTGATTAACAGGTTCAAAAACGGGATAAAAAGATAGAATACCAGATAGGACGATGTAAATCCCGTTCCGATTCCATAGACCGGAAGTATGGTTTTTATCAGTTCTTTGAAGCTGAATGGCTGATAGCCACTGAGAAAAAAGACCAGCCAGATGCAGATATTATAAAATTCCACTTCAAGTACAAGTTTTAAAAATTTCCTCATGTTGATTTCTGATCTGCACATGAAATATCCAGCATCAGAACATTAGCCGCAACGGCTACTTTTTATCCATGCTGTCTCTGGCTCAGTGTTTCCCTTATTGAAAATATACCATAAAGTCCCATTTATATGTCACTCAATCCTGCTATCATCCGCCTTGAATATCCACAGCTTGCTTAAGATATAATTGAGCAGGATGACAACTCCCTGCGCAGCTGCCTTGACCGGAAGATCAGGAAGACCGATCCGCTCTATAAACAGCCAGATCAGGATTTCCTCCACCAGAAGCGTCAGAAGCCTTGCCTCTATAAAATGCAGAAACTGATACGCCGTTTCCTGCTTTATCCCCGTTTTTCCATTAAAAACCCACTTCCGATTAGTAAAATAGGCGAACAGCACCGCAAGCACCCACGAAGCAGCATTCGCGGCTGTCGGTTTCGGAATCACGGTATGAACAAAAAACAAATAAGATGCAGTGCTTATAAGAAAAGTAAGCATTCCAAAAACAAGGTACAGGATTATCTGCATCCGCCCATATCGGGTATTTATTTCTTTCCCGCTTTTCATCTTTTTCCCATCCTTGCCTGATCATTCCTTTCCTCTGTACTGCCAGAAACGGACACCGGCAGATTTTCTGTCCACCCGAGCAGCCGTGCCGCCAGTGCGCACGCAGCCACTGCTGCAATGAAATAAAAAACCGCCTTTCCTGTGTCCACAATGATCCCCTGTGCGGGAAGCAGAACATTGCCCAGCTTGACCAGCAGTAAAAACACAAATGACTGATACAGAAAAATCGTCATGCTCCGTCTGCTGAATAATGCCAATATCTTTCCTGGAAAACTGCCTGCCGGAATACCGGCAAGAACAGAATCAATTGCCGGAAGGAAACGGAATATCATGCACATTGCTGCACAGGAATAAAAAAAGAACATCATATTCGGCGGAAATTTATTTTCCTGCATATTCAGCGTTCCTCCAGATAATCCAAGAACAGCCATGCCGATAATACCGACCGCTGTTCCAGTCCAGAAGCCATACCCCCCCCACAGCAGTTTTTACAGCTTTCCTGATTTCGTTATAAAACAATCCTGCATAAACCCATATCGAATAAAATGCAATTTCCTGAAAAAGGGGGCTTCCGACAAAAAGTGAAACAAAATATAATATCCACAAAACCGGAAAGCAGAGATATCTTCCCTTAGAATCATGGCATTTCATAAGCAGCGGAAAAAACAGCATGATTCCAAGGTACACCGGAATAAACCATAAAGCCCATGTTAAATACGGCAGATCCGTAACCTGACTTCCCAGCGGAACCACCCATGTCACAAGCACTTTGACCGCATACGCCGTGTTAAGTGTCTTTTTATAGAAACTGTACGCCAGTGTAAGCAGAATACAAAAAAATGCATAAATCCAATATGGCGCAAGCACCCGTAAGAATCTCTTTCGGATAAACTTTATGTACTTTGTCTTTTTCCCCATGCTGTTCCCTGCACCCGCAACAAAGAAAAACAACGGCATCTCTAACAGGAGAAATGATTTCAGCCCAGAGACAGGGTACATGGAAAACACGCCGCTCCAGTAGAGCACATGCACAAATATGACCCATAGCATTGCAAGTCCGCGCAGCCTGTCGATTGACAAATCCCTCAAAGGTTCCGCTTCTAAACGTTCCATCTTTGAATCACTCCTTTCCGGATCAGCCATGCATGATCTGCAAGTTCTGCGAGCGGTAAATCCGAAACAGAATCAGAATAAAAACCGTCCACACGGCATACCCCCATTTCTGTCTGCAGCCGAAATGCTTTTTCCCTGCCATAGCAGTTTTTCCCTGTAAACCGCCCAGTCTGCGGATCCACGCGTGATGCAATCAGATGCCTGATTCCCAGCCGCCGGCAGATTGGAAGCAGCAGAAACTCCGGAGACGCAGATATTACCACATCCTCCGGTTCCTTCCTATCCAGATACCACTGCTGGATCCCTGCATAGTTTTGCTCCCAAAACTCCTCCGCCAGTCTTTCTGCATCCACTCCTTGCAAAAATGAGAAAAAACACTCTTTCATTTTCGTCTTTCCAAACTTTTTCCTTAAATAACCACAAATTCCAAAAAGCTGCATTGGGAAGAAGCGAACCAGCGCAGGATGACGCCGCAATGCAAACAGATAAAACCTGACGCTGCTGTCCCCGTTGTAAATCGTGCCGTCAAAATCATATACATTCATATATTTCATTTCCCTTCCTTCAAACGCCACGCCCATAGGTCGGTATCTGCCGCACGTTCTTCATCCGCCAATATGTAATATTCTGATATAAAACCAGCAATTTCATACTTTGGATTCGTCAAAAGATCCTCATTCTTCCTGCCCGTTCCTACCAGCACATCCGGAAGTTCCTTATACTGTTTAAAATAGTCCAGCAGGGGATCCGCATCGTAAAACCCCTTAAACAGATACTGCGCATCAAATGTCCACGGAGTATACATACTCGCATCCGACATTAAATAAACAGACGGTTCCAGCGTGACTACGCACAGGCGGTCTCCGGAATGTATATTTTTATCGGCAAATGTTTCAAGCCCGTCCAGATACTCCTTCTTTTCCGCCGTGGTAAACATCCCCCGAAATGCCCCTGCGCGTACCGGTTCCGGCGAATATCTGAGGAAATTCGCATCGCCGTATATATAACCATAACTATGCAGAAGTCCGACTGCCGTAAGGATCATGCAGAACACTGCATACCTTCTTCGGCATTTCCCCTCATCTGCTTCCTCTTCCGTTTCTGCTTTCCCCGCCGCCGATCCGATATGTTCATAAAGAAACATGCATAAAACCATTGCAAGAAACGGCGCAGATGCAGACACTCCAAGCAAAACATTTTTATTGTCACTGGTAAACGAATAAACCAAGACAAAAAGGAACTCTACCGCATAAAACAGGAAATGCTCCCTCTGGTATTTCTCCCCCAGCATGGCAAGCATTGCCGCTGCGCCGATTACAAGCCCGAATATGGCAAAACCGTACCCGGTTCTGTTTGGAAGAACCGATGCCAGAGCAAACAGCGCATATGCAGACAGGGCATATGCTTTTCTATTTTCCGTGCCTGCTTTTTTCCAAATCAAAAAAAGTGCCGTCAGATATATCAGAAACATTAAAATATAAGGGCGACAGAAAAAACGTCCGAAGCCCACGATAAACGTCCGGTAAAAAAAGTTCCAATTAACCGGCCCCCTGAACTTTGTATGCGGCGCATTCAGCACTGCGCGCATTGCAGCCTGAAATTCTTCCACCGAACCTTCAGCAAAAATCCAGATAAAAAAGATAATGCCAACAACCGCCACACCGGCGGCAAATGCTGCACTTCTTTTAATCTGGAATCCGTTCCGGTTTTTGAAGAATACATAAAACGCCAGGAAAACCGCTATAACGGCAAATGTCGGATAATTAAGGCAGACCAGCCCAGACAGGATTCCAGCTGTTAAACAGCGCCCCCACCCACTCTTTTCTGATTCCGACGTATATAATAAAACGCATGCGCAGGACAGCAGCAATGCTGAAATACTATTATAATTCAAGCGCAGGACCGGAGCCAGAAACACCATAGGGAGCAGATAGAAAACAATATTCTTATCCTGATACTTTTTATTCAACAGATGAATATTTATAACTGCTGCCGCCAATGCAATGGTAAACCCGGTTAATCGAAAATACAGCACCACTCCGTCTAATGACGGCACAAACGCCTGATAAAGCATCCCCAGGGGTGCCAAAAGAAAATATCCCGTGTGCCCGTCCCAAATGGACATCAAAGGAATCTTCCCCTGCAGCACCTGGTACACCGAAGAAACATGGTAGACCTCATCCTCCAAGTCAATTCCCAGAAACTCCCTGAAATATAGCGCCAGTAAGCCGGATGCAAAAAACAGGCACAAAAATATTCCGGCTTTCCATTGTTTTTTCCAAAATATGTCCTTCATTTTTCCACCTCTAAAAACAATAAAGCAAAACCGTAATCCCGATGGCATATGCTGCGGAAAGCAGCAGCAGGAGCCTGTCCTGCGCCAGCACTTCCACCGGATCCCCGTCTGAATGTCCTTCAATATCATAACTGTACCTCATCATGATTATGATAAATACGGGAACCGTCCATTTCATATATGAATTTGCAATCTCAATGCTCCACAAGGCATAAAAAACATCGACCAGCGCCACGCATACGTACATATTCTTATCCAGAAAGGTTTCGCTATAATATTTCAGCACTTCACGGGTATCCGAATCCGACTGCTTCTGCAGCTCATTACGCCTCTTTCCCAGCCCCATGTACAGCGCTCCGGTAATCACGACCAGATAAAGCCATCCCGAAATGGCAATTTCCGTCAAAAAGCCCCCATAAAGAATACGGATAACAAATCCTGCGGCCAGAACAATGACATCAACAATCGGCCGGTTTTTCAATCCGAAGCTGTACGCTATATTCAGGAGAAAATAAGCCGCGACAAAAAATACCCCCCCCGATTTTATTCGTTGCAGCAACAAGCAATACCGACAGCATCATGCAGCACCCGATCAAAAAAACAGCGGTTTTCCTGCTGACAGCACCGCTTGCCAGAGGCCTGTTCTTCTTGGCTGGATGATTCCTGTCTTTTTCAATATCCCGCAGATCATTCAGAATATATACCGCCGATGAAGCCATGCAGAAAGAACATACGCCCAGAATCCCAGCCCCCAGCCTTTCCCTGTCAAGCAGTTCTTTCCCGAAGAACAACGGAATCAATATTAATAAATTTTTTATGTAATGCTTTATGCGCAGCAATTTAAAATACTTTTTCATTTCCTGCACCCCAGGATAATCCCGCAGATCCGGTCCACGTCTTCCAGTGCAAGGTCCGCATACATCGGCAGCGTCAGCACGCGCCGGCTGACATGCAGCGCCACCGGCGTCTCCCTCACATCATATTTCCTATGGAAGCAGGAAAAAGTATTCGTCAGCGGATAGAAATACTTCCTCGCGCCGATTCCATTTTCCGCCAGCCTCTCAAATACTTCCTCCCTGCTCGCCCCGAACGCCTTTTCCTCAAATACGACCGGAAAATATGCATAATTCTGCTTCACATCCTTCTGGACAGCATTCAGCTGGAGGCCTTCGATTCCTTCCAGATGGCTCCGGTAGCGCTCGGCAGCTTTCTTACGCTTCCCGATTTCCTCCTCCACATGGCGCAGATTGCACAAACCCATGGCTGCGCAGAATTCGTTCATCTTGGCATTCGCGCCAACCGCGCTGACTTCCTCCGGACCGTGGATTCCGAAATTCTTAAGCTCATAGATGGCATTGCCAAACCCCTGATCGCGGTAGCAGACTGCCCCGCCCTCCAGGCTGTTGAATACCTTCGTGGCATGGAAGCTGAAACAGGAAGCATCTCCGAAGCTCCCGATCCCCCTGCCCTTATAAGTCTCGCCGAACGTATGCGCAGCGTCATAGATCACCTTCAGCTCATATTTGCGGGCGATCCGCTCAATCTCTTCGATGTTGCAGATATTTCCATATACATGCACGGGCAGGATCGCACAGGTATAATCCGTGATCAGGCTTTCCAGCTTTTCGACATCCATGGTAAAATCATCCGGGTTGATGTCGCAGAATACCGGCGTGAGCCCATTCCTTACAATGGCATGCGTCGTTGACGCAAACGTAAACGGAGTCGTGATGACCTCTCCCTGCAGGTTCATTGCCTGCAGGGTAAGTTCCAGCGCCATGTGCCCGTTGGTAAGCAGATCGATGTTCTCCACTCCAAGGTATTCTTTCAGTTTTTCCTGAAACTCCCTATGCTTTGGCCCCATATTCGTCAGCCAGCGGGAATCCCACATGCTTCTGATTTCCTCTATGTACTCTTCAAATCCCGGCATTGAGGAACGCGTTACTAAAATTTGGTCTTGCATACAATCACACTTTCCTAAATCTTTATCCAAAACAGACGAAAAGAAATTCTTCTGTTATTTATTCCCTTTTGCAGCAGCCCTTTCTTCTAAGTCTGTTATTATATCTCTCATCAGATAAAATCCATGCTTTCCTTTCAAAAACTCCGCTGCAAGAATGGCGCCGTTTGCAAATGCCTGTCTCGATAATGATTCATGCGACAAAATAATCCTTTCAACACCATCTGTAGCTATCGCTTTATGCACTCCCACATAGCCGTCCAGACGAACAGAATGAATTGGCACATTTTCCCGCCCCGCCGCCTGTGATAGCATCCGGGCAGTTGCAGTAGGTTTTTTCTTATCACTTGGATGCATTTCAATAATCTCAAAATCAAAATCAGGACACACCTGAGATATTTTTTTGCAAAAATCCATCAATAAATTGATGCCAACCGTAAGATTGGGACAATATGCAATCCCAATCCCATAATGCTCTGCCAAATGCTCAAACCGGCTAATTTCTTCTATAGAATGGTTTGTCGTACATATTATTAAATTTGCACGAACTGCTCCGCATAACTCAATAAGCGGAAAAGCCATTTCCTGATGAGAAAAATCTACAATCAGATCCAGTGAAATACCTTCCAGATTCTTTACTGCTTCACTGATAGGTATAATGCTTACTTTTTGACCACTGTCCTTAGCACCCACAATCTCGCCAATATCCTTATAAGCATTTTTACTGTTCTCCCTGCAAAGCACCATTACAAGGTTATATCCCTCCATTGCCAGTATTTTTTCACACAAAGCCTTTGCCGCACGTCCAAAGCCGCATATCGCAATATTCATTTTCATAACCTCCAGATTAAGATTTTATGCAAAATTATCACGCAGATAGGAATATGTTGTTTCCGGAACTAATTCTTTAATATTTTGAAAATCTTTCTGTTCTAAATATTTTCTTACCAGCGAAGCACTAATGGGAATATTCTCTTTTCCATTTATCTGTTTTCTAGAAATTTCGACTAGTTTTATCTCATAATTGGGCAATATTTCTTTCATCCTTTCATTGTACTGCTTTGTAACCACATCAAATGGTTCCTCTCCGACAAATCTTACTGTAATGCCCAATGCCGGTGCTATTATTCTTGCAAAAATTTCCACGTCAAAACTCGGATCCACAGAAACGGCTTCCGGTGTATCTTTGATAAAATATTCCGGAAACGTTGAAGCTGAAATCATCCATTTCCCGCTGCGATAGACACATACATTTTTAATATGCGACACGCCTTTTTTAACAAGGTCAATCCTATCTTTGAACGGAAAAACAGATTTATCTTCTTCCACCACAAAAACAAACAAAAAATCCACCTGTTCAGCAGCTTTTTCTATCAGGTAAAGATGCCCTAATGTAAATGGATTGCAATTCATCACAATCGCCCCGTTTAATGCATTTGCAGTAAAATTTTCCTTTGCCGCCTCATATATTTCACTAATATACTGTTTCAGCTCATTTGAGCAGACAGTTATGGTACTCTTCGGCAAAAAACAAGGCTTTTCTCCCGCTTCATGCCAGCTATTTTTAACCACAAGCTGATCCATATCTTCCAGCAGCTTTTGAGCCATCATACGATATCCAACATGATTGCAGTGCACTATCCTGTCCCAGAATTTTACCTTTGGATTTCCATTTTCCTTTAATGCAATGCTAATATCGACATCATTACCCCCCCTTATCTGCAGGACATTTCCCATCGCATGGCACACAACTACAATATCGCCTTTTCTAAATGGAAGCGTTTCCATCCGAAGATATGATTTATCAAAATTCCCGCCCCATAATCCTATATTGACAACTCTCCATTTATTTCCATACTTTTTGGATATTGCATATTGTAAATAACTGGCTATTGTTTTGTCGTCCTCTATTGCGTATCCAAAAATAACACACCCGCCAAACATCCATATCGTATTTTCAAATCTTTCCGGACTGCCTTCCGTCCGTCGAAAACCGCCAATTACATTTAAATATTGGCCTGCCGCATCCATATGTCTGCTCAATCCCGGCACAAGTTCCACCGGGAACGGTATTTTAGAAACCTCTTTATAAAGTTCCACTGCCATTTTTTCATCACATGCAAACATGTCGCATAAGAAATCCATATACTGTTCAGGATTTTGGGAAACGCTATGTACCGACCATTTCTGCCTATCTTCTATCATTGACGAGGTAATTTTGCGCGTGCCGCCCAGAAAATGATCAAATCCCCATGCACAGTTAGCCAGCAGCATATGAACTTCTAATAAATCCAATTTTCTCTTATAAGCGTCCAGTAAAAGTTCATTGATCCATTCCCTTAAAAAATAGATCAGCCAATAGCACTCTATCCGTTCTGTATTTTTATACTTGCTGTAAACAGATTTATAACGCTCATTATTGTCATCCATAATAACCAAAAAACCGGGCTTTCCGTTTTCAGCACAAACGTTTTCGTTTTCATGTAATATACCCACATTCTCATAAGGCAGCAGTTCTTCTAACAAACTGTTTCTAATATTTAAGAATATTGACCAGCCTCTTTCTTTAAATCCTTTTATGTAACGAACCAGGGTTTTTACAAAAGATTCCCGATTAATACTGCTTAACAAAAAATCAGGTACTTCTGCGACTGTTTCGATATCTATAGCAAACTGTTCCATAGAAAGACAATCCATTCCTCTGCTATCATAACCATTATTTGAACCATCCGTTATGAATAAACACTTTTTAGAATAGATTCCGGCATTCTCTTTCTTGAGAAAAATCAGCCATAACTGTTCCGGCAGAATGTTTGTTATTTCTGCTATCTGCTTAATACATTCTTCTGAAGCAATCACTTTATCATAATTAAAAATACCGCAATACAATTTAAATGTTTCTAATTTTACATTTCTCAAACGCCATCTTATATCCTTTTTAATATTGAAACCATCATAACCTTCCAGCATCTATTTTCCTCCCCCATTCAACAAATCATGATACAAAACGGTACAACATTTCTACCAAATTTCTTATATCAAATACCGGTAATCCCAACCCCTTTAACTTGTCCGAAAAAGGAGGCATATTTGTACATTCTAAGAGAAAAGAACCAATATCCGGATTGCTTTCCATTAATTTTATTGCCTTGGACAATAATTCCTGTTTCATAACGGAAACATCTTTTACCATTTCTCCTTCCACATACATACGGTAAAAATCTGTTCCTTCCATACCTTCTACTGCAACCGGTATTTCTTCTGCATTACAGGCTTTAAAATGAGATTTCCCTAAAGAAGTTTTCTTTGCCGTTAAAATTCCTATTTTCTTTCCACCTGTCATTTTTGATATGGCTGGAAGCATAACCAGACTTGACATGGCTACCGGAATGCGAACGCTCCTTGCGATTACATCTTGATATACGGCCAGAAACCCACAACTGGTAGTAATTGCTTTTATGCCCTTTCTTTCCAGTAATTGTGCTGCCCGGATGAAGCTAAAAGCTAGCTTTTCATCCTGATTTACTACAACATTCATTGAATTCGCTTCCTGCACGGTATAACGATAAATTGGAAAATCAAAAGTTTCCTCATTTCCTATATCTCCTTTAAATCTGGGGAAACTAGTATTTAACATCAATATTCCAATTTTTTCCATCTTTATGCCCTTCCAATCTATAAATTACCAAATGATCCCTTCCTTTCCATCAACTTCAATATGTAATGTTTCCTTAACTTTTTCCAACACTGCATAGCAATCTTCACGGGATCTCCCGGAAATGATAATTGGGCCATATTTTCCGGAATCATTGGCCAATTTTCTGGTATATTCGCCTACGGCTACGCCTTCTAAATAAATTCCAAAAACTCCCTCAATATTTTTGCAATCCTCTATGCCGGAAACAGACGTGATAATACCGTCATTCAGCGCAAACGCAAACCAGGCTGCTGCGCCTTCATGCATATGGAACCCAAAATCTTTTTCCGAAACCACATTTCCAAGGGCGTATTCCGAAACAAGTCTGCTGATATTTATTCCTGTAGCCAGCGGAATCAAATCCGCCGACAAATGAAATCCCCCTCCCCTTGCAGCAACTTCTACCAAATATACCCTGTTGTCTTTCGGACAGAAAATATATTCCCCGTGCGTAGGGCCATACGGCAGTTTTAACGCTTCCACTGTCTTTTTATGGGCATCTAATAACTGCTTTTCTATGGCAGAATGGCAATGCGCTGCATCTTTTAATACTACCGCTTTCGATACAAAGTTATTGCTTAAATGAAAGTGCTCCTTAAATGCCACATCTGTATTAAAGCAGACCCCATTGCAGGAAAATCCATCTACGATGTATTCCTTTCCTTCAATAAATCCTTCAATAATTACACCTGAATCATTCAATGCGAACGCTGCTGAATCTGCGAAATTCTTCTCCAGTTCATCCATATTATCTACCCGTACAACTCCCTTTGAGGAATTTCCATCTACAGGCTTTATGATAAGCGGAAATGAATGCTTATCAGCAAACGTTACTGCATCATCTAATGTTTTTGCCCATGCAAACGGCGGAACTGCTACCCCGCCACGTTCTGCCTGCTCCCGCATAATCGCCTTATTGGTAAAAGCATGGGCTATATCATACCCAATACCCGGAAGCCCTAATTTTTCAGCCAGCCACGCTGTCACTTCCACTGCTATACTTACAACATTCGAACTGACTGCCACAATATTTTCTTTTTTTGCTATTTCTAAAAGTTTTTCTTTTTCTCTTATATCAACATCATAATATTTATCTGCGACACGGCTGCATGGATAATCCATCCCCGCCCCGACTACAATGACAAAATAACCTTTTTCCTGAAATGCCTCAACCAATGGTATCTCGTCTTCCAAAGCTCCTAGAACCATTACTCTTTCCATTCTTAATTACCTCTCTTTTCGCTGAAAACTTTACTATTATTTCTTTCTTGCTCTTTTATTGCATATAGGTCTGATGTACATTTCGATCATTCCATGCAGATACTGAAAGGCTTCCACATGCATGAGTTTTGAGCCAAGCAAATAAATAGCGGCTCCTAAAATCACCTGTATTCCAAGCGTAACTGCATCCGGAAGTCCCAAACGGCAGAACGGATATACACATACCCCCATAAACACCGCCAGTGCAATTCCCGGCAGGATATCCTTCAGCTGTTCCAGATATCCATATCCCAGCAGTTTCCGGTTCGGCCATGAATTAATAATCTGACTACTTACACTTGTAAGCAGCAGGCTGTACGCCATTGCCATAACACCAAACCACATGGAAACCAAAAGTACCGTCATCCCAACCGCTTTTTTTATAACCTCCAGCCGTAAAAACAAATCACTTCTGCCAAGCGCCTTGATAGCATTCAAGTTTGCCGTATGAATCGGCCAGAACATATAAGTAATGCAAGAAATCCGCAGAAAAGGTACACAGAAAATCCATTTCTCCGTTAGCACCAGTCGAACAAGCGGTTCTGCAATAAAACAAAGTCCCATCATTAATGGTGCCATAATATAAATACTAACTTGAATAGAACGCCTTGTCATATTTCTAACTTGTTCTCGTTGCTCCTGTACGCCAGACATTGCCGGAAGCAGAACACTATCTATAGATGTATTGATATTTGATACAATAAATTTAGGAAATTTTTCCCCCTGATTGTAATAGGCAAGATCCACAGAACTATATTTTTTCCCGATGATCAACTGCCTAATATCTCCATAAATTGTATCCAGAAGAGCCGAAAGCAGCAGTTTCCATCCATACGAAAACAGATCTTGCAGTCTTTCAAAAGAAAATTTTCTTTCCGGACGCCACCGAACAGTAATCCATAAAATCAGAGTATCTATTGCCGTATTAATTACCTGCTGTGCCACCAGTGCCCATACACCGCATCCGCTGTATGCCATTGCAATCCCAGCTACTGCAGCCGTTACCGTCCCCCCCAGCGTGGAAAAGAAAAAACGCTTAAAGAGCATGTTCCGCGACACATATGCCTGCTGTACATTTTTAACACCAGAAATCAAAACCGTCAGACTAAGTACACGGATTAAAGGTGTCATTTCCGGTTTTCCATAAAATCCAGAAATCAACGGTGCCGCCGCACAAATCATCACATACAAAACGAAGCAGACTGCAATATTTGTAAAAAATACTGTGGAAAAATCCAGATTGTCCGCATCTTTTTTCTGGATCAGCGCCGTTCCCAGTCCACTGTCCACAAATACCTGAAGGATTGCGGTAAATACCGTAATCAGGGCAACCGTTCCATAATCTGCAGGGAAAAGAATCCTTGCAAGGACAACGGATACGATAAATGCAACAAGCTGAGCGCCGCAGCGCTCAAGAAAACGCCATAAGAGATTATTCAATACTTTTCCGCTGTTTATATCTTGAGAAGATACTATTTTTATCATCTCCTTAGTCTTTGAATTTGATATATCACTTTGGTAGGCAGATACATTTTCAACACAAGCTTAATTTTTTGCATAAACTGAGCTTCTTTAAAAGCTTTCTTATATTCGCCTTCTCTCACAATTCCAAATTTTGAACAAGAAATGATACTATACAAATGGTATTTTTTTAACTGCCACAAACCCTTTTCATATTTGCAATCTGTAAATTGATTAACATCATCAAGCATAGCAATAATCTTTAGTTTTCGTTCCACAATTTTCGTCTTATCATCTGATTTCCACCTTGTTGTAGCCGAATTAGGGACATTTGTCCTATAAACGCTCAAAGGTTCATTTATATAGTGTGCATACCCTTGTGATGTACACAACAGGCGCAGTTGTAAATCTCCGGTAGGACACGGTAAATAATGGTCTCGAAAATCATTACACATTTTTCTTGGAAAAACATAAGATGCAGTCGGTGCAAAGCTTATCTCATATGCGTTATCTAAAGTATAGTCTTTATCGCAATACGGGAAATATTTAGCATCTTCTTTGCTGTTCGGAAGAAATAATTTGGTTTTACTTTTGTCCAACTGATTTTCTTCATATGCATTAGAAAAACATATAGTACACTCTTGGTGGGTTTCCATATAATCAATCTGTTTTTGCAGCTTATATTCATCAAGCCAATAGTCATCACCTTCACATAATGCTATATATTTTCCGGAAGCAAATAAATATATCATATCCGCAAAAATTCTTCTTCCTTTTGAATATTGATTTTCTTTTTGATATATAGGCCGGATGATTTCTGGGTATTTTTGCTCATATTCACGAATGATTTCTGCTGTTCTATCTGTTGAGGCATCATCATGAATTATAATCTCAAAAGGAAAATCTGTCTTCTGCTTGATAAATCCATCCAATGCATCACGAATATATGCTTCGTGGTTATATGCTGCGCAACATATACTAACCATTACTTCATTCATTATAATCCCCTCTTTCTTTATTTACTTGACAAAATTAAACAATTTCTGCATTTCAATAAAAATGAAATCATACAATCAATCATTTTCCCAACTAACTGCTCAACTTTCAGAATTTTAAACACTTTTACCCTCAACCACTCTATTCCAATTCCTATCAAATAAAAAAGCAATGTAATAATTGCTACTCCAGCCAACGTAGGCAGTATTCCATAAGGAATCAAGCGTATTAGATGTATATAATTCCACAATGGCATTCTGATATAAGGATTGTCGGTCAGCAAATACACCCCAAATGCCCCAGATGACAAATACAAAATATATTCCGAAACCTTCCTGCTTTTTATTTCTAATTTACGAAATGCTTTGAACATACAAATTGTTGCCAATACAACCGGAATAGAATTGTATCGATAAAATACGCCTACTCCCCTTACTTGTCCCAACACTTCCTTTGTGACCACGCCGATGAATATTCTGCTTACCCCCCCCGCAACAGAAATGCATAACCAAGTAAGTATGTACTGCTTTACAGAAAGATTATTCTCAAACATTTTGCACATATTTGATGAATGAGTTTCACTAAGTTTAAGATAAGCCGCTATAACATATAGTGTAATAAACCATACGAAATCATTTCCTCTTGTTAAAACGGAACTGCTCCATGGAAAAAGTGTCGGTATCACAACAAATAATGCCAGTAATAAAAAAACCGTTCTTTTTAATTGTATATATTTCATAGATTGAATCAAATAATTCAAAATCGGCGATAAAATAATCAATACTACATAAGCACTTGCAAACCAGTATCTTCCGCTTGTGATTGGAAATATTCCCTTCACAAGATCTGCCAAACCAATAGGACGATGAAAACAAAATCGTGCCAATATCATTCCAAGAATAGAATAAAATTCTACCTGCATAACGATATGGATAATACGGTTCCTCTTCATATGAGAATTTATTCCAAAATATCCGCTAATCATTACGAATAAATTAACTGCAATATACGCCATAAACTCTATAATAGAAAAGAACCAACTTCCCACACTTCCGATTGCGTAGCCATCTAAAACACCACCATGACCAAGTGCATGAAGTACAATAACCATAAGCATAGCCATTATCCGCATTAATTCAAAATTTGATTTTCGCATTATCCTATTTATTCCTCTCTAAATACAATACTTTCTTTACCCAAACATAATGTTAAAAATCCTATCTTACTGCATAAAACAGCTTTTTTTATCCATATATTTTCACTTTTGAAAATCATGTGATAAAATATGCACTATATGCAGCCAAAAAAGTATAATTAAGATAAATGCACAAACTCATACAAGCCAGCAACACACCTATGCGTATTCCTTTCATTACTTTTATATTTATTTTATTATGCACCCACATTTTCTTATCCACAATCCATGATACTAAAATTGGAGAAAGCGGGCCTAAAACATAAGCTGGTCGTAGCACCATATCGTAGTTTCCAAAATTTCCCAATATATAAATCATATATATTGTTAAAAAATTATATATAGCTTTTTTACCATTATCTTCTATATCCTTTGTTGTTTCATTTTCTAAAAAATGAATCGTCAAAAAAATAACTATTAATAGAAAAACCACATACAATGGGGCACGAGATGATCGATATTGTTCATCTGATGTATATGACAAGAACCTAGATCCTATCATTTGAAAAAATATATATTTCGAGTCAAGCATTAATTCGGCAATAGTACTCGATAGAAAACTAATTGCAAATAATATAATATATGCCTGTACTCTCCAATTTCTTTTTGCAACAAAAACAAATGGAATTACAATTAATCCTACTGGATGAACTGTGATAGCTAAAAATGCAAGAATAAAGAAAACCACAGTACGCTTTTTTTTATATAAATAAAGATATACACCCAAAGCCAACAATGACGCACAAAATGCAGTACGAATATTTGATACTGCAAAAACATAAGGCAAAAAAGAAAAACACAAAAGTAATGAAAGAATATTTATTTTTCTGTTTTCTGTAAGCCAATCTACAAAAATATAACCAACACATACATAGTCAATAAACACGCACAGTGTACTCAACCAACGGTTATTTTTTGTAATACTTATAATAACCCATCTTAAAAAATTGAATGTATATAAACCAACATATCCACCTCCGATAGAACTTTTCCCAAAAACAAATTTCTGAAAGGAAATTCCTGATGTTCTGACTGACTCTATCCATATTTCATGTCTCACTAAATCCCAGCTGATAGGCGGATTAACATAATAAGCAAGGCACGAAAGCGATACCGCAAACAAAAAAAAGAGTAATTTCATTTGTTTATCTGATATTTTTATTCTTTTTGATAAGGCTACCAAAAAAATGAAAAGCAAAATAAATATTATACTTATCAATCTCAATACATCTGCCATATTTTTCTCCATTTTTTAATTTTTCTTAAAATTCTTACATTAATCAATTTCAAATGAAGATTTCTCCGGCAAAATATTATTAAAGGCTCGAATAATCATTCTTTTGTTTTGTTCAAATTCCTGTTCATTCATTTCCCCATCATTAATTGCTATCATTTTACATCTTTGCCTTCTTATAAATTTGCAAACACTTTCAATAGAATCTTTATCCTTTTCAATAGAAAAACTTTTTCCCAATTTCGACGTACGATTTTCAAAATTTCCACTTACTAACTGCCAATTGCGAAATATCCACTGTGTATAATCCAATTTATTTCTGAATTTATGGGATGATGTATCATCTAATAATTCATATTCTTTTTCCCATAATTCTGTGAAAGTGCTTTTTAAAAAAGAATTTGGCAAATGTGGTTGATAAATTCCAGGGAATCGTGGGCAGGGAAGGAGATAGATTGTTCGTAAAATATATTTTCCATTTAAAGGATGAAACCATTTTTTCCACTCCTTCTTGATTATTTTGTGAAAATCGAAATATTTATTTACGATTCCAATTGCCTGAAAAGCTGCATAGTTAAAATCTCGGTTCATATCAAAACAATGAACATTTAAAGCGACAGAATCACACGGTTTTTCATTTTTAAAAAAATCTGTACATTTTGTTTCTGATATCAAAAAGGTATCATCATTAAAATACACAAATCTCTCACTTAATCCATCAATTCGATGCAAATTAATTTCCAACGGATTGCAGCTAAACGTTGGCAAATATTTTTCAGGCATAAAATCAGAATGCTTCACTATATGCAATTTAGGATGATAAATATTCATCCATTTAGGAATATGCCCCCATGTCACAAAATGTATTTTTCTGACCCACGGAGCAAATTTTTCCACTCCACGAAACCAATATTGAAGATTATCCCAATCTCGATATCTCTGACTTCGTGCATCTTCTTGTAATTGCGGCCGATATTTTGCTTTTTCTTTTTGCCATTCTGGATCATTTCCATCTACCCACAAAATCACAAAATCAATCCCTTGATTTTCCATGTTTATCCCCACCTTTCTGCAAAGACACCAATGAATCATGAAACTGGTACACTGACCTTTCACTATCTAATTTATTTGCCCCCTGATATTATTTTCTTATAAGACTGACACACTACAGAACGCGTGGATGTGAGTGACGGAGCTGTATAGCGGTGCCCCGTATGTTTATATGTTGCCGATCATCCGTTAAGACGTCAATGAGTGGCGCATAACAGTAACCCGTAAACTATCTTTTCCGAAGTCAACTTAATCTCGCCGGATGGATCAGTCACTGTCAGTTTTATAACTATGAAAAGTCAGGAGGCAGTTACTTGTCATTTAAAATTTTGGAATTTAACTGCTGTGGACTCGATATCCACACAACCTGAATTTATGCCTGTATCGGTATGACTGATTCCAACAATCGTACTAAGTATAAGTATAAGTAAGCCTGCTTTTCTTCTTTATATGGAAAGGCTGAATGAGCTATGTAACTGGCTTGCAAAATACAACTATAAGGATGTTTGCATGGAATCTACCGATAAGTACTGGATCACTGTTTTCAATATCTTAGGGCAACATGAAATATGGGTTACTCTCTCATCCCAAATACACAAAACCGATGAAAGGAAACAAAACCGATCGTAAAGATTCCAAGCGGATCTGCGATCTATATATGTGTAACATGGTCAGTCCCTCTTTTATTCCGTCTGCTGATATCAAAAAACTAAGAGATCTCGTAAGATACCGATATAAACTCACCTGTATGATTACCGCTGGAAAGAATCGTGGCGCGGTCACAAGAAAGCCATCATACAATTCGTCATATGATCCTGACCGCTATCTGGCATATACTTTCAATTCCTCCCTTTGAGCAAAGAAAAACACTTGTCACTTCACAGGCACTTAATCTACTTAGACAACGAAGTTATCATTAAAGATGATCCTTTGCCTGCTTCTTGATTAGGTATTGCGCGAATATTCAATTTTTGTTCACCACATGATGGCTTATTTGTAATATTCAATTTTATACTCTATCCGCTACCTCTTAGTTCTAAACTTCTCGTCCTTCTATCTCCCTTTTTCCCAATTCTTCTTTCAGCACCCGATACATCATGTGGTCAAAACTCATATGGATATCCTCCGCGATCTGCATATCATTGACTCCCGCGTGCATGTGGTAATCCGCAAGTTTCCGCAGTTTTCCTCCATCATATCCTGTAATTCCAAGCACCCTGCACCCAATTTCTTTTGCATAATTCACTGCCCGGATGACATTTTCTGAATTCCCGCTTCCTGAGATCGCAATCACAAGATCGTCTGCTTTTAATTTTCCTTTCATCTGATATGAGAATATTTCATCATATGAAATATCATTGGCAACTGCCATCATGGTAGGCACATTGTCATTCAGGCAGACCATACGGAACTTTTTGTCCAGCTCCCCGCTGATACCCTTATTGAAATCGCAGCAGAAATGGGAGGCTGTAGCCGCGCTTCCGCCATTCCCAAATACATATATCACTGCCTCTCTCTCATAGGCATCTTTGATAGCGGATACTGCCCTGCTGATCTCGTCAAAATCCATCCCCCGCACTGCCGAAATCTCCTGCTTGTAATATTCCATTATTTTTTCCTTCATCAATGTATCTCCTTTCCAGATCTTGCTGTTCAGGCTTCCCCTTCCCTGCGGAGGATCATCTCCACAGCCTCCAGAAGGTCTGCAGCCGTCACTTCCGGGCATGCCGCATATTTAGAAAATTTATCTTCCTCCCCGGTCATCACCAGCGCGGTATGGAGCCCGGCATTCAGGCCGGCCTGTATGTCCGTCCCGGTATCTCCGATGATCCAGGAATCCTCCAGGCTGATATGGAAGTCCTCCGCCGCCCGCTCGATGAGCCCGGTTCCCGGCTTCCGGCACCTGCAGGGGATCTTCAGCTCCTCCACTTCTCCTTCAAATCCTTTGTCCGGATGGTGGGGGCAGAAATAAATCCCGTCGACATATCCGCCCTCCTTCCCCAGCAGCGTTTCCATTTTTTTATGGATATCCTCTAATTCTTCCTCTGTAACCTCGCCCCTGGCTATGACCGGCTGGTTGGTAATGACAACTGCCAGATATCCCGATCCGTTGATCCGTTTCACGGCTTCCGCCGCATTCTCCTCCAGTTCAAATTCTTCCGGCTTCCGCAGGAAACCGATATAACGGTTGATGGTTCCATCCCTGTCAAGAAAAATAGCCTTCTGCTTTTCTCTTAGATTTCGCTTTTGAGGAAGATTATTTACCAAATCCTCCCTGACCGACTGAAGTCTTTCCGGCGTCCCGATATCCTTAACATATTCCGGACTCTGGTAAGCGAAAACCTGTCCCCCGCCAATTGCCGGCTGGACAAAATCTTTTTCCATATCGGCAGTCTGCAGTCCTTCCAGCCTGTTTAAAGATTTCTTTGATAGGATATATAATCCTGCATTTACGAGATTCCGATAGTTTTTCTCCCTTTTGCCGTTTTTGCTGTTCCATCCAATCACGCAGCCGTTAGAATTTATTTCAATTAAATCACTATCATACGGATGCGAATTGGGATGCGCGAACAGGGTAATCTCAGCCCCCTTTTCCTTGTGGAAATCCAGAAAACGCTTAAAATCCACGGAAAAAAACAGGTCCCCGAATACAAGGATGAAATCTTCCTCCAGCCTGTCCGCAAGATGGCGCAGTGCCCCTGCCGTCCCCAGCGGGACTGCTTCTTCAAAATAGGAAATGCTGACGTTTAGACGCTTTCCATCCTGAAAATAACCCTTAATAACATCTTTCTGATATCCAACCACCATAATGATTTCCGTAATGCCGTTTTCCTTCAGGTTTTCAACCTGGCATTCCAGTAGCGGTTTCCCGTTAACCGGCATCATCGGCTTTGGTATATTTTCTGCTATCCGGGAAAGCCTTGTTCCTTTCCCTCCTGCCATGACTACTGCCTGCAATCTTCATCCTCCCGCCCATCCGCGATTGATGGTTTTATGCTTTTCAGGGTTGCCTTTACCGCCTCCCTGGAACTGCGCGGCGGCTCCCAGCCCGCCGCGCGGATCTTGGAAAGATCATACTGGAAGGAAGGCACATCCCCTTTCCAGCCGCTCCTCCCGCCCGTATAGGCATACCGCACGTCCTTCAGCCCGAGCCTCTCGCAGGTGAGGTCTGCAATTTCCTTCACGGTGGTTGCCGTATCGGTGCCGATATTAAAAATTTCCATCCCCCTGCGTTCCCGGAAGGAAAAATCCGCGATCGCGTCAACAAGATCCAGCACGTAAAGATACGGCTTGCGCTGCGTCCCGTCGCCGAGGATCTCCAGTTCCTCCGGATTCTTTTCCAGCTTGCCGATGAAATCATGGACCACCCCGTGCGTCAGCCCCGGCCCGATCACATTGGGGAACCGGAACACGAGCGTCTCAAAATCATTCATATGCGTATAGGCGGAAAGGAACGCCTCCGACGCAAGCTTCGCGCCTCCGTAATACGACACCGGGGCAAGCCCGCCGGCATCCTCCGCCAGCTTTTCCCCTTCCTTTTCCCCGTAGACAGCCGAGGTGGACGCAAAGAAGAGCTTTTTCACCCCCGTCCGGCGCATGGCTTCGGCAACCGAATAAGTCGTCCGGAACGTCTTCTCGTAATCAATTCCGGGGCAGCGCGCGCTCATCCGGATGTCCGAATTGGCCGCCAGATGGTAGATCCGGCTGATTCCATATTTGTTTATCAGGTTCTCGAGCATGCCGGGATCCCCCGCATCCTGTTCAATCAGCGTAAACCTCCCGCACCCAAGGCAGTCTCTGACATTTTCTTTTGATCCAAGCGTAAAATCGTCTACCGCAACCACTTTATGCCCGTCTGCCAAAAGCCTGGCTGTTAAATGCGAGCCGATAAACCCGGCTCCCCCCGTAACCAAAATATTTTCCATCCGCCTGTCCTCCGTTCCATATATTCTTTCCGTTCTGGGGCCTTTACCAGATGATGTCCGGCTTTTCCCCGACATAAATGACCGTGCTTCCCTGCCTGTCAAATCTGACAGGCATCTGCGGCAGGCCGACAGCTTCCCTGACCTGCTTCTGTTTTTCCTCCCGGACATAGAACAGCAGAAATCCGCCTCCCCCTGCCCCGAGAAGCTTTCCTCCAACAGCACCATTTTTTATTGCTGCCTGGTAAGCCGCATCCACTGCAGGGTTTGTTATGCCTGATGCCAGCGTTTTTTTCAGCATCCAGCCCTGATGCAGGATTTCCCCCATGGCATCTATATTGCCGTCCTGCAGCGCATCCTTCAATCCGCAGGCCAGTCCGCACATCTTAAGCTGGTTTTTCTCTTTTTCCCCCTCAGCAACATTTTTTACCTGTTCCTTTAATATTTCCGAAGCGGAATGGAGCTTTCCCGTATAAAACATCATCAGCCGGCCTTCCAGCGTCTTCCGCGCTTCCTCTTCCATAATGACCGGCTCAACCGCAACGCTGCCGTCCTTCCGGAACTCGATAAAATTCAGCCCGCCGTATGCCGCTGCATACTGGTCCTGTTTCCCGATCGGGTTCCCCAGGTCGCGTATCTCTATCTCGCATGCTTCCGAGGCAAGGCGCTCTTTCGATGCGAACTTCCCTTGATACGCATAAAGGCTGTGCAGGACGCCGACCGTAAAGGAGGAAGAGCTCCCGAGCCCCGTCCCCGCCGGGACGTCCGCCGTGGACACGATCTCCACGCCCCGCACCCCCATGCGCGTTAATATTTCCCGGAAATACCTGTGCCCGATGCCGCCGGTATCCTCCACGTCTTCCGTCTTTGAATACTTCAGCACCGTCCGGTCCGAATGGAAACCCGGATGCACCGAAATATACATGTATTTATCAATTGCCGTGCTGAGCACGCATCCCCCGTGCTTCCTGTAAAAGGAAGCGATGTCGCTCCCGCCGCCCGCAAAACTGATCCGGAACGGCGTCCTTGTGATGATCATTCCCCTGCCCCTTTCCTTTTTCCCGTCCTGCCCCGCCCGTTCTCGCGGTCATACATTTTCCGCACCGCGCCTTTCGGCGCCAGGAAGAACGCTCCCGCCGCGGCCGCTGACAGGCAGGAATGCAGCAGGTGCCTCCGGCTGAAGTTCTTCCACCGGACTCCTGCCATATAGGAAGCCTGCTTCTTCCCCGTCCTCTTATCCGCGAAATTCCCGGAAACGCGGTATGCAAGCACTTTGTCCGGCAGATTCGCAATGCGGTGGGAGTGGTTCATGATCCGCAGCCACAGATCCAGGTCCTCGGACATTTCCAGCGATTCATCGTAGGAAAAGCCTTCCTCCACCAGTTCCCGGCGCATCATGACCGCGGGGTGGGCCAGCGGATTCCTGACTGCGGAGAAGAAGAAGAGCTTCCCCCCTCCCAGCGGATATTTCCTTTCGGATACCACCCTCCCAGACTCATCGATGATGTCAACCTGCCCGCCCAGCACGTAAACATCCTTATGCCGTTCCAGGTAAGAGGCTTCTTTTTCCAGGCGCTCCGGAAGAGAGATGTCGTCCCCGTCCATCCGTGCAATATAAGCCCCCCTGGCCTCATGCAGCCCGAGGTTTAAAGCGTGCGCAAACCCCATCCGTTCTTTTTCCCGGATGACCTTTACGCGGCCGTCGCCCGCAAACAGATCAACCGCTTCCCGGGTTGCCCCATCGGTGCTGTCGTCATAAATAAGCAGTTCGAAATTCTGATAGGTCTGATCCATAATGCTCTGTATGGACGTCCGAACCACTGCAGGAGGCTCATTGCATACGGCCATTACGACGGAAACCAGGCTTTCTCCCCCGCAGACAGCTTCATTTTTCTGTTTATCATGCTCCCGTTTTCCAGCCATTTGCTCCATCCTCCTGCAGATGTCATGTATTTTCCGCCGTCACATCCCGGACGGCTGTTTCCTTTTCCGCAGTATCTTCCATCCCTTTGCACCGGTACGCTTCCATCGCGCTCACCTGCCCCTCCCGGATCCCTTCCGTGCTCTTCTCCGAGGTGAACAGCACCACCCTTACCGTCTCGAACAGGATCTTGAAATCCTCCGCAAGGCTGGGGTTCGCGATGTACATCAGATCCATCTGCAGCTTGTCATACGGTTCCGTGTTATACTTCCCATACACCTGTGCATACCCGGTCAGCCCCGCCTTTGCCTGCAGCCGCAGGGAAAACTCCGGCAGTTCCTTTTCATACTGCGCTGCAATCTCCGGGCGTTCCGGTCGCGGGCCTACGAGCGACATATCACCTTTTAGAATATTAATAAGTTGTGGCAGTTCATCAATCCGTACTTTACGGATGAATCGTCCTACCGATGTAACTCGACTATCATTTTCACCGCTGGAAAGGCGGGCAATCCCATCTTTTTCCGCATCTACACGCATACTTCGAAATTTTAGTACTTTAAATTTTTTCCCATCTTTTGTCAGTCTACATTGGCGGTAGAAAACCGGCCCTTTATCCGTAAGATGAATCGCAGCCGCAGTAACCAGCATAATTGGAGAAAGAAGAAGCAATGCCATCCCAGACACCAGAATATCAATCATTCGTTTTGCAAACAAATATTCTACGGACGGATGATACCGGCCGGTCTGCAACATCGGCAGATGAAACATATGCAGATGCTTTGCGCCGCTCATCAGGACATCTCCGATCCGCGGAATAACAAACACTTCGATCCGGTGTTCCACACAGTATTTCAGGATAATGTTCCGTTCATGGCTATGGATTCCGCTTAAGAACACGGCATCATTCTTATCCAGCATCCCGATCTTCTGCAGACATTCTTCCACGCGAGCAGTCTGACGAATACAGAACTTTTTTTCTAATCCATATTCTTCGACCAATTTTTCCAATCCGGAACGCTGATCATAAATAACGGTTGCAGCCATTGGCGGATGTGTTAAAAAATACCATTTATGCGCTGATAGCGCCCAGATGCCCGCAAGAACAATCTCCATAGCAAATGCAGCCAACAGCGGTAACGGATTCGGCAGATGCTTCATCAAAAGCCAGATCACAACGTACATAACACAGTTGGTCATAAATGCCGCAAGTCCCTGACTGCACACTATATCTGGCACACGATTTAAAGAAATTCGAAATCCATCATACATCCTGCCGTAAATGATATAAACAAACAAAAACAAGAGTACTACCAGATAATTTCCCTTCCTGAAAAACGGGGAAAAAGTTCTTGTCGCATAATATCCATACCAGCAGAGAAAAAAAGGAACTGTAAGAAGCAGGGCATCCAGTCCTTTGACAATTCTTACCCTGACATCACGCCCGATATTTTCCACGGCGTTTCCTCCTTCCTGTTTCTCTTAGTAAGCCTCTGCATTTTGTCCAATGCATGATGCTTACCCCCACTGCATCCCGATATTCTCCAGCCTCCGGATACACGTCTCGCTCAACGGAGCCGCGCCCGGTTTTTTCCCGGCGTAGATCCTGCGCTGGTTCGCGATCCAAAGTCCGAGCGTAAGACCGTCCTCGGTCCGGTAATTTCTCGGAACAAGCAGATTCCCATAGGTATCAAAATATTTTTCCGCCGCCCGGAAACTGCGCTCCCACTGGCTTTCATGCTTATCCCATACCATGCCGATCGCATCCAGCTGTGCCTTCTGTTCCTGACTGATATTGCGGTTCTGCCGGAGATTGCTAACCCACTTTCCCAGCGGAAAACCATCCTGCGTAACATACTTTGCCTTCACTTCCGCATCCCCGTATTGGAGCACGTAATCTTTCAGTTTCTCATAACCGCGCCTGAATTTCCGCTGCGGTCCGCTCTCCCACTCCATGCCGATCGCATCCAAACGCCGGATCTGCTCTTCATCCAGCCTGCCCGCCGCCTTTCCCTGACGCACCCGCCGCTGTGTCTGCAGCCAGATTCCAACGGCCAGCCCGTCCCGCGAAGTATAGGAATTTGCGATCTGTAAATTTCCATGAGTTTTATAGTAGCTTTCGGCCTCCCGATAATAAACTTCCCAGGCGGCGGAAAGATTGCGGTTCAATTGACCAAATAATTCCCGGCAGTTTTTCATTTCATCATAAATATGAAACCGCCCGAAAAAACTTTCTTTCTCTGTCTTTGTGTAATCCAGTGCGGCAAATGCCTCCGCAATTTCTTTTTCCAGAGAACAAATGGAGTACAGATTATCAAAATTATTTACAATATCAAAAATAACCGGTGCTCTGTCCCCATCCTTCTTTCCTGCCGTCAGGCTCCTTCCGATCTGCTGCAGATACAACGCAGGGGATACGGTCGGCCGCAGTAAGATCACGCCGTCCAAACCTTCTACATGAATCCCTTCGTTCAGCATATCGATACAGAAAAGAAGTTTTAAATGGCCGCTTTTGTCCTTTTTAAACTGCTCGAACTCACGGCTTGTCTCCGGGCTGTCATATACCGCCTTGTAAACATGGGGTGCCTTGTCCACCAGATGAAACCATTCACCGGCTTTCTGCGCCATCTCCTCCATATGCGATTTCCCGGAACAAAAAACAAGGTATCTTCCGCCACGCCCCGTTTCATCGGAAAAATCAGACGCAGGCATATGTTTTTGAAAAACAACATCCAGCCCGTCCGCCTGTTCCAACGCACGCCGAAGCTCCTCCAAAAGCCTTTCGTTTTCTTTCTCCAGACCCGCATTCTTTGCATTATGCACACGTTCCGCCAGTTTCTTCCACTCCTCCTGATAAGAATACATGGAAACCACGTACTCCGGTGCCGGAAGAATCTCCTTTGCAATTGCTTCGCCAAGTTTCATTTCAGAAGCAATGCACCCGTCGAACAGTTCCTGCGCCATATCGCGCTGTCCGTCCAGATAACGGATGTTTGTTGCGGAAAGTCCCAGCAGTCCGGCTTTTGGGCAGGCGTTGATCAGTTTCCTTACGCTCTTTCCCCATTCTGCCGCCCCGCAGCGGTGGAATTCATCCAAAACGATGTAATCCGGTTTCATCTCCGCAAACTCGCTTTCATGAAGCATCAGGGCGGAATAGGTGCAGAAACGGATATGGGAAAGTATCCTGCCGCTCTGCTCCCCGGTAAGCACTTCCCGCAGATTCTCCGTCTGCGTCTGAAAAATGTACGCGCTCGGCGCAAGCCAGAGAATACTGCTCTGCGGATGTTCCTCCGCCAGCTTAAACGCGATAAAAGACTTTCCCGTCCCCGTCGGATGGATGACAGCCGCCTTTCCTGTTTTTTCCAGCATTTTTCTGACTGACTCATACGCTTTCTGGTTGTGCTGATAGAGATTAAGACACATAAAGACTTTACCCGCTCCGCATGAAATTTCGTGAAATTATGGATTTCACGAAATTCAATTCATGGTCATAAATGCAATTTTTATTCAAATGTTAGTCTAACTGTTTATAAAAACCTTGTCAAGACTTTTTCTGAAAAACCACAAAGTGTCAATATTTCCACCTTTTTCTAATGCCGCTATAGTAAGAATGTACAAAAATGATGTCTGAATCCGCTGAGAGTGGTCAGGAAAAGTGGTCAAACCACGGCAGAGGAATGGCGCAGATTTTCATAGTCTGCGCCATGTGTTTTCCGATGCCAGACCGTTCTCATGAAATATTTTGACAATTTATTGTGGTCAAAATGTTGGTCAAATCATTTGAAAATCCTTATTTTACGTCATTTCCGGCGGAATTTCGTGAAATCCATAATTTCACGAAATATTTTTTATATTCAAAAAGGACGTCCGGCACAGGAACGCCCTTCTTTCCCCTGATCATTCATTAACCCCGAAAAGATACGTCACAATCGAAAACGCCGGCATCCGATCCGCAAACCGCCCAGCGCCCGCTTCGCAGGATACTTCCTCTCGATTCCAGTTCTCCCCATCTTTCGAACCACAGGTTATGATCCTTACCACTTCCTGTTCCAGCGTCCCGAAATCGGAAAGTTCCACATCCACTTCCTGCTCTTCCGGCTCGGAATTAACAACCACAAGGCTGATCTGTTTCCTCTCCGGATCCCACGAAGCCAGCGCATGGCTCCCGCAAAAAAGCAGCCGGCTTCCCGGACGCAGATACCGGGTAAACTGCCCGAAGGCAAAATATTTTTTCGTTCTTATAATAGTGCTTCGATCATGATCCGCCACGGCGGTTCCCCAGTAGCCGCCCGTCAGCTCCGGCATCCCGCGGTCCTGATTTCCGTTAAATCCGTCTTTGGAAATATGACTGTCGATCAGCTGCCAGAGTACCCAGGCGGAAGGCCGCAGCTCATTCATATCGTCAATGATCTTCTGCGCCAGTCCCAGCGCCGCGGACATTTCACCCGCTGCATCATCGGTCGTAAAGCTGCCGTCCGCCTCACTCATCCAGAAATTGATCTGCTTTTCTGCGATATACTCTCCCAGTTCCCTGCGCTGTTCAATTTCATAGGTATGCGTACTGATCCGGTCGATCACATCCCACGCCGCGCTGCTGTACATTCTGCATGAGCGCAGCTGGCGGTCGGTTCCGGTTTCATCGCTCGCGGTTATTTCCACATCTTCCATGCCGTACCGCCGGAACGCGCGCTTGGTTTCCAGAAGGATTTCCGACTGCGCGCTGCCCGGATCGAAATGGCACCCTTCCTGCTTCGGGCTGTAACACGACCAGTAAGCCGTATCCGGCTCGTTCATCGCCGCTATGCTGCGGATCCGGATCTGCTCCTTCTCCCGGAGCCACCTGCAAACTCTCGCCAGATAATCCGCAAACGCCGGATAACATTCTTCTTTCAGATTATTTTCCTCCGGATCGACGCCGCCGGAAGAGCAGCCGCTTTTCGTCATATAATAAGGCGCCGAATTGGAAAATGCTTCCACGTAACAGTATTCCCCGGCGTGCTTTTCAGCAGCCGCATAACATTCCCTTAACACATTTAACTGCCGGATATCCTGTTCGGGCGCCCACCGGAACTGTTTCGTGCCGGGATCCCATTTTGTCCAGCCCGGCATCGCGGAATCCGTCCTTGTGATATGGCAATGTCCGGGATCATCGCCGCCCCCGATGTTATAGCGCATGATATTCAGGGCCAGTCCGTCTTCCCCGTAAAAAAGATCCGCCGCCTGCCGGACCAGTTCCTTTGAATATCCGATCCGGTTTGCCCACCAGCAGAGGCTCGAGCCCCACCCCTGAAAAACACCGCCGTTCGTATTCCATAAGTTCTCTTTTAAAAGCCTGATATGCATATGACTGTCCTCCGGATTTTTTCTGAATGCTATCTTACCATAAGAAGCAAACCGTCCATTCTTCACGCAAAAGAAACTTCGGAAAAATCAATCGTAAGATCATCATAAATCCCGGCCGCTGCCGCATCGGAGAAAGTATATTCCTCGGTACTGCTGTTTTCAAAATTCCAGACTGTGATCCTGTTTTTGTCCGGATCCACAAGCCAGTATTCCCGGACTCCCGCCGCCTGATACTTAAAAAATTTTACAGAATAATCCATGCGGCGGCTGCCCGGCGATACCACTTCAATGATCCAGTCCGGCGCTCCGCAGCACCCCCTGTCGTCCAAACGCTCCGGATCACAGATGACAGAAATATCCGGTTCCACATAATCAGCATGATTTTCATTCAGAAATACTGCAAACGGAGCCGCATACACTTCGCATACCCCGCCTTTCTGGCTGATATAATTTGCAATCTTCTGATACAGCCAGCCTGTTATTTTCTGATGCCTGCGGCTCGGCGGCGACATATAATAAATCCGGCCGTCAATCAGTTCCGCCCTTTCGCCATCCGGCAGACGGTAAATATCTTCAATCGTATAAAGTTTTTCTTCCGGCAGCGCCATCGCATATTCCTCCCGGTTCCGTTTTATATGCTGATATTATAACGCCCCCGCCCTCCTTTGTCACTCCGGAATTTTAATAAGAAATAAACACCCTTCCGCTCATCGCTTCCATTTCCAGACTTTCCCCGATCTTTTCCCCGGTACACAGATCAGTCAGTCCCTGTTTCCACCCAGACAACAGTTCTTCATCCACCGCCTGTGCCTGATCGCTGTTATTCAGGCACACCAGAATCCGCTCATCCTGATAACTTCTGCAAAAGAGATAAATCCCTTTCGCATCATCCGTTCCGACGGTCTGATAATCACCATGAGTCAGCGCTTTATGATTCTTCCGCAGCCGGATCCACACAGATAAATCCACGCTTCTTTTTTCACGAACGCATTCCCAGTCCATTGCGGCACGATACTCCGATTCTTCCCTTCCTGCAAGACAACACTCATCCCCATAAAACACCGACGGGATCCCAACGCTCATAAACAGATAGAAAAACGCCAGCCGCAACCTCTCCGCAGCTCCTCCGCAGCTATCGAAAAAACGGGCGATATCATGCGAATCCAGAAAATTCATCTGCACCCGCGATACCGGTTCGGGATAGCGCAGAAGCATTTTTTGGATCTGCTGGTCAAATTCCGACGCTGTGATTTTCCGCTCCGCGAAAAAATCCCTGCACAGATAAGAAAAAACATAATTCATGCTCGAATCGAACTGATCGCCCATCAGCCACACTTGCGAATCCTCCCAAATCTCCGCGATCAGGAAACAATCCTTTTTTACTGCACGCACGGCCTTCCGGAATTTTCTCCAGAAATCATGATCGATCTCATTTGCCACATCCAGACGCCAGCCGTCAATATCCGCTTCTTTAATCCAGTAAGTCCCTACCCGGCACAGATAATCCGCCGTCTTCGGATTTCCGGTATTCAGTTTCGGCATTTCTTTTACATAAGCAAACGCCTCATAATTCGGCGGATCCTGATAACAGACCGGAACCGGCATATAATAAAACCAGGAATAATAATTTGATTTTTCCCCGTTTTCCATAACATCGCGGAATGCGAAAAAATCCGGCCCGCAATGATTGAACACACCATCCAGCAATACACGGATCCCGTTTTCATGGCAGCATTTCACCAGCGCCTTTAAATCTTCTTTCGTACCAAAACAGGGATCGACTTCAAAATAATCAATGGTGTCATACTTATGGTAAGAATTTGCCGCAAAAACCGGATTCAGATAAATGCAGTTAATTCCCATTTCTTTCAAATAATCCACATTTTCCCGAATCCCGTTTAACGTTCCGCCCAGTTTGCAGACGGAGCGGGCGTCCCGGCAGAAAACCTGTTTCCCACGACCGTTCAGGCTTCGTTTTCCGGAAGCAAAACTGTCCGGGAAAATATGATACATCACCGCTTCTTTCGCCCATTCCGGAATATCGCAGATATCTTCCCGGCGGATATACGGGAACTGAAAATATTCCGTCCTGCTGCAGGCCATCCTGCTGCCGAAGCCCCTGCCGTAAAAATACTGTTTTTCCTGCCCGTCGTCCAGCAGAAAATAATAGCAGACTCTTGTATAACGATCCGAAATCCGCGCTTCAAAATAATCAAAAATGTCGTCGGAAGCGGTCTTTTTCATGTCCGCTTTTTTCATCCGGACTTCTTTTGCCGGATCAACCCTGTCCCCATAGTACAGGCTGCATTTTTGAATATCGTTTTTTCCTGTCCGGATCCGGATAACCAGCGTATGCTCATCTTCTGCATAAGCATACTGGGACAGCGGGATATGTAGTACTGCTTCTTTTTTCATAAATAATTCTCCTAGCCTTTCACCGCACCGCCGGTAATTCCCTCAACATAAAATTTCTGCATCAGGACAAATAAAACCGAGATCGGAATAGCGATCATCACACCACCCGCACAGAATATCGTAAAATAATTTCCAACCAGCGTTCTCTGCACCAGATTAAACAGCCCCATTGCAACCGTCCAGTCCACCGGATCTTTCGAACGGATCATCAGCTTCGCCATAACGAAATCCATCCACGGCGCAAGAAACGAATTGATCACCGTATACACAATGATCGGTCTGGAAAGCGGAATAACGATCCTGGTAAATATGGTAAACTCCGACGCACCTTCCAGCCTCGCAGATTCCCGCAGGGAAACCGGGATCGTATCAAAAAATCCTTTGCAGATCAAATATCCCAGCCCCGATCCTGCGGAATAAATAATGATCAGCCCCGTAATGCTGTTGGAAAGTCCCAGCAGTTTCATAACAAAATAAATGGCGATCATGGAAAGTACACCTGGAAACATGCCCAGAATGACCGAAAAACTCATTAACGGTTTCCGTGCTTTAAACCGCATACAGCTCATGGCATACGCCGTCATCAATACGAAAGAAGTAGAAATCAGGCAGCTGAATACGCCGATCAGCATGGAATTTTTAAACCAGGCTGGAAAATTGGCAACCGTATCCGGCCGGAAAAATAACTGTGCGTAATTATCGAATGACCATTCCTCCGGGAAAAAACTCATGGTGTTGATTCCCTTGTATTTGCTGAAAGAAGTCACAACAAGCCAGAGAATCGGGATCAGCCAGACTGCTGCAAGGAATGCCAATATGATATGCCGGAAAATCACTTTTATCTGTTTTTTCATCATTGGAATTCCTCCTCTTTATTGCCCGCCACCATTCTGGAAAAACTAAGCAGGGTAATTGCCGCGCAGATCACAAAAACGCAGATTCCGATTACCGAAGCCATCTTATAATTAGAATAATCATTTGTCAGCGTAAACAGCCATGTGACCAGCAGATCCACTTCCTTTGCATTCGAATTGGCAAACTTCATATTTCCGGTTACATAATCACTGGTCAGAAGGTAGATCACATTAAAATTATTGATGTTGCCTATAAATGATGTGATCAGGCTCGGTCCCGTTACAAACAGCATATACGGCATGGTGATCTTCCAGAAGATCTGAAACTCATTCGCCCCGTCGATCTTTGCGCTTTCCAGCTGATCCTCCGGAATATTCATTAAAATCCCTGTCGCGATCAGCATCTGATACGGAACTCCCACCCAGATATTGATCAGCACGATCATCACATGCGCCCATCCGGGTTTTGATAAAAACGGAATATAGGACAACCCTTCCGACACAAGCCCGATATCCTTTAAAAAGCCGGTCAGACCGATCCTGCTGCAGATACTGTTGACAATCCCATAGTCGCTGAACATCTTTCCAACCAGCAGCAGCGTAACAAACTGCGGAATCGCGATCGTAACTACAAATAATGTCCGCCAGAGCTTTTTTCCTCTTGTCTTTTTATGATTGATAAATTTCGCAAGCAGGATCCCGCCAAAATACGTCGTCGCAGTCGCAAGTCCCGCCCAGATCAGCGTCCAGAATAAAATCCGGATAAACACATATCCGAATGTCACGGTAGCTGTCGACGTAAACAGTTCTTTGAAATTCCGCAGTTCAACCCAGGTAAACAGAAAACTCGGCGGCTGATGATCCATATCATAATTGGTAAACGCGATGCAGACCATAAATATGATCGGGATAATATTTACTAAAAGCACGCCAAGCCCCGGAAGCGTAAGAAGCGTCACATAAAATTTCCCGTTGACCAGCTGCGTACAGTCCTCCCGGAATGTATTGATATGTTTTCCGCTTTCTTTCATCTGCTGAAGGCGGTAAACCGCCTTCAGATTGCTGATATACAGAAGAACAAACGCCAGAAGAAACAGGATTCCGATAATTCCGCCGAGCAGGATCAAAAGTGAATTATCATAATCGTTTACTGTTTTCTGCAGCGTCGCCGGATCCAGGATCTCTTCCCTCTGCACCGTTCCCAGCGTGCCGAGTTTTTCCATATACGGAAGCGAAAACAGAACGGTAAACAGCACAGCGCCGATTTCAATAGCCGTCATCAAAATTCCTTTTACAATCTGTTTTCTGCCAAAATATCCCGCACCCATGACCAGCAGAGATAATCTCGTCCACCAGTCGCCGTTTTTTACTGCGGTTTTAAAATCAGAAAAATATTTCTTCATAAGAAAACCTCTTATCGCACTATTGCGCTGCAACCGGCTGCGTGATTCCTTCCACCGCCTCGTCCAAAAGCTGCTGCGCATCGGTATAATTTCCTTCTACCAGCGTCTCTCCCAGCGTAGCCGCCGGATCCCAGTAACTGTCGCCGACGCGCTGAAGATCTGCAAATTCAGACTGTTCCGCCAGTGCTGCCAGCGCCGGAAGGGATGCGATCTCTTCCGAAGCCGCCGCCGCTGTATTGGCAGGGCCTTCTCCTGTCGCTGCACCGATTGCTTTCTGGCTGTCCTCATTAGTAAGAAATTCCGCAAGCAGCATCGCCCATCCGGTATTTTGGGAATACGGGTTTACCCCTACAAATTTATATCCTGCAAAAGAGCCCATCTGCACCTGTTCGCCGTTTACGGTAAATGTCGGTAGTTTCGCAGCGGCGTAGCCGTCCCCGAACGCCTGCTGAAAAGCGCTCGTCGCCCATGTACCGTTTACATCTGCGATCATTTCACCCTTTAAAGCAAATGCCTGTGCATCTTCATTCACGCAGTTTACCATCGCTTCGCTTTTGCACATTTCCGTGATCGCGGCCGCCACATCCGCGCCCTTGTATTTGGTATCGGTCGCGTTCCAGTTGCAGGTATTGCTCCCATCTTCGTTCCGGAACATCTCCAGATCCGCTCCGGCAAAGAAACCGTACAGATACCATGCTCCCGAAACTTCCATCCCGACCGTCTTTCCCTGCTCCTCACAGGCTGCAAGCAGATTATCCCAGGAAGCAACATCTTCTTCTGACAGATAATTTTTGTTATAAAATAAGAAGTAACCGTTGGATGCCGTCAGCGGATACGCATACAGGCTGCCGTCCACGGAAGCCGCCATGACCGTCGCCAGCGAATCCGCGCTCTCCGGATCATAAGTATAAACCGTATCGATCTTTTGAAGCGCTCCCGCATTTACCAGATCTAACAGCTGGTCGTCCGGGAAAACAAATACATCTGCGGCCGCTTCCACATCCGCAAGCACATCGTCCTTGCAGTTTGCTTCGGATTCCGCGCCGATCGTAATATTAAAATCCACTTCCGGATAGGTTTCCTTAAAACGATCGACCAGCTCTTTCATCACCGTCTGATACTCCTTTGTCTCCGCGCACCACAGGGTAAGATCAACTGTTCCGTCTGTCGCCGCGATCAGATTTTCGATCGGATCGTCGGAAGTTCCCGCATTTGCCCCTGCACTGGTATCCTTTTCTCCTCCGTCGCCGCTTTCAGAACCGCACCCGGCCGCCAGGCTCATGATCATCGCTGCTGCAAGCAGCACTGAAACTGTTTTTTTCTTCATGTTTTTCCTCCTTTTTCGTGAAACCGTTTTCGTTATTTTTGCAGTATTTTTCTCCTGCTAACTTTTTTCTATCACCATTTGCCTTTATATTCAATATTTTTTCATATTTAGGAATTGACTTTGTAAGGAAACCGCTATACTATTAAAGTAAATTTGTACATTTTGAGCAGGAGGAAAAAATGCCGGTAACGATCAGTGACGTGGCAAACGAAGCCGGGGTATCCAAGTCCACCGTATCCAAAGTTTTAAACCACTGGACTTCCATTTCCCCGGAAACAACCGCCAGAGTGCAGGATGCCATACAAAAGCTCCACTATATTCCAAATTCCAGAGCCGTAAGTTTTGCCCGGCAGACCACACAGAATATCGTCTATCTGACCAGCCTCGGAAAAGATACCGCCTACCGGAATCCGCATATGTTTGATATTATGTGCGGCGTCCATCACGAACTGACACGCAGGAACTACACATTGACACTGGTGGATACTTCCGAGGAATCATATCCCGGCGAACGCGCCATGCAGGAGATCAACCGCCGTTCCGCAGACGGCCTGATCATCCACGGTTCCGCCGTCAGCGAAGAACTTGCCGCAAGGATCCTGGAAGAAAATGTTCCGCATATCCTGATCGGCCATCCTTCTTTCGAAACACGCCTGTGCTGGATCGATACCGATCATACACTGGGCGGTGAATACGCCGCAGACCATATGCTGGCCTGCGGTTATACCGACGTTCTTTTCATCTGCGGGAAAAAAAGCGATACGATCTCGAATCAGAGAATGAAAGGATTCCGGAAAAAGATGCTGAACCAGAAGCAGCACGTTCCCCAGCACAGGATCGGATATACCGACGCCACCCGGCAGGGAGCATACGAAACAGCGTTCCGCATCTTAAACGACCGCACGCTGCCGCGTCCGCAGGCCATCATATGCGCAAACAGTACGCTTGCCGTGGGGACCGCAAAAGCGCTACGCGAATTGTCCCTTTCCATCCCGGACGACATCGCCATGCTGACCTTTGACACGTATCCCTATTCCGGTATGCTCGATCCGGTTCTTTCCGTAATCGATATTAATGTTTATGATATGGGGGTACAGGCCGGAAATATGATGATCCGCAAATTAGAGAACCCGGATCTCTTCATTCAGAGTTTTACCACGCTTCCCGTCCTGATCCAGGGAGAAAGCACGGTCTTGTAATGCAGATTCCAAAATGATAGAATAAAAAATAAGTATCTCAAAGGAGGAAAATAACTATGGATTTTACACAGGAATACAGCCAGAAACTCGTTTCAGCCGACGAAGCGGTCCGGCTCATCCAATCCGGCGACTGGGTTGATTACGGCTGGTGTACCGGAACCCCGGATGCGCTCGACCGGGCGCTGGCCAAAAGGACGGACGAACTGACCGATGTCAAGCTGCGCGGCGGCATCCTCTTGAAACCGCTCGCCGTTTTCGAGCGTGAAGACGCCGGCGAACACTTCACCTGGAACTCCTGGCATATGTCCGGCATCGAACGGAAGCTGATCGCCCGCGGCTGCTCTTATTACGCGCCGATCCGCTACTCGGAACTGCCGCGCTACTACCGCAACTCCGCCGATCCGCTGGATGTCGCCATGTTCCAGGTCGCACCGATGGATGCACACGGATTTTTCAACTTCGGCCCGAACGCCTCCCATCTCGGCGCCGTCTGCGAGAAGGCAAAACACATCATCGTTGAAGTCAACGAAAACATGCCGCGCTGCCTGGGCGGTACGGAAACGGGCGTACATATTTCCAAAGTAAGCCGTATCGTCGAAGGGGATAACCCGCCGATCGGCGAGCTCGGCGCAGGCGGTCCTGCTACGGACGTCGATAAAAAAGTCGCACAGCTGATCGTCGACCAGATCCCGAACGGCGCATGTCTGCAGCTTGGGATCGGCGGTATGCCGAACGCGGTCGGCTCGCTCATCGCGGAATCCGACCTTAAGGATCTCGGCGTCCACACGGAAATGTACGTTGACGCCTTTGTCGACATCGCGAAAGCCGGGAAGATCACCGGAGCGCACAAGAACATCGACCGTTACCGCCAGACCTATGGTTTCGGCGCCGGAACGAAGAAAATGTACGACTATCTGGACGAGAATCCGGAGATGATGAGCGCCCCGGTCAGCTATACGAACGACATCCGCTCCATCTCGGCGCTGGATAACTTTATTTCCATCAACAACTGCGTGGATATCGATCTGTTCGGGCAGATCAGCTCCGAATCCTCCGGAACCAAGCAGATCAGCGGAGCCGGCGGACAGCTGGACTTCGTGCTCGGCGCTTATCTGTCGAACGGCGGAAAGAGCTTCATCTGCTGCTCCTCGACGTTTACCGACAAACAGGGCGTTATGCACTCCCGCATCCGTCCGACGCTGGCGGAAGGATCCATCGTAACCGATACCCGTGCCAACACCCATTACATCGTTACCGAATTCGGCATGGTCAACCTGAAAGGGCTTTCCGCATGGCAGCGTGCAGAGGCGATCATCAGCATCGCGCATCCTGACTTCCGTGACGAACTGATCGCAGAAGCGGAGAAAATGCACATCTGGAGAAGATCGAACAAATAAAAAGGAACGGCGGTTATGAGCGAAGAACATACGCACCATGCAAAAGAGGACGGAGGCGGCCATCATCATCATGAACACACCAAAGCGGTCCTTAACCGGATGAACCGCGCGATCGGCCATATGGAATCCATCAAAGGCATGATCGAATCCGGCAGGGACTGCAGCGAAGTTCTGATCCAGATCGCCGCCGTCCGCTCCGCGATCAACAACATCGGCAAGATCATTCTGGAGGATCATATCAACCACTGCATCGTGGACGCGGTGGAAACGGGCGACCGGCAGGCGCTCGACGATCTGAATGAAGCGATCAACAAATTCATAAAATAAGCGTGCCATCTGTGCACGCTTTTTTTGTTCATTTCCTTCCTATGATAATCAGAATAGATAAAAAATAAGAAAATCTTAAGAAAAATTTATAAAAGTTTTCTCTTGTTTTTGCCCGATTTTTTGATAAACTATCGTGTGTAAATAAGGAGGTAACTATGAAAAAGATGTTAAATGTGATCAAAGCAAAACTTTTCACCAAAAACGAAAAACAACATTCTCCGGAATATGACCGCATGATTGCATTCCTCAACAGATATTCGCTGGTGTTCCACGCGCTGCTTTCGTGCGGAGTCGTTTTCCTGGTAGAACTGATCTCCAGAAGAAGTTTCTTCTCGGCGTGCAGCTTTATCGGAACGCACACACTGGCTTTCCTATATAATGCATTTATCGTATTTGCATCGCTGACGCTGGTTTACCTGTTCCGCCGCCGGGTGTTCATGCGGGTGATCATCTGCGGGCTGTGGACCTTCCTCGGGATCATCAACGGCTGCATCCTGTCCAACCGCGTGACGCCGTTTGCCTATACGGACCTGAAATGTATTTCCGACCTGCTTGCCATGAACAACACAAGCTATTTTACCGCAACGCAGGCGACCATCGCAGTGATCGGGATCGCCGTTTTCCTTCTCTTAATGGGGGGGCTCTTCATCAAAGGACCGAAATACGAAGGGAGAACGCGGAAAATCGTCGCTCCTGTCGCGATCCTCTGCGTCCTGTTTATCGGCCTTCCGATTACGACGGAGGCCGCGCAGAGCACCAACGTGGTTGCCAGCTATTTTTCCAATATCGCGCAGGGCTATGAGAATTACGGATTTATCTACGGATTTTCCTCCAGCGTCGTAGACCGCGGCATGAGCAAGCCGGACGATTATTCCGAAGAAACGATTGACGATATCCAGACAGCGGTCAACAGCGAAAAGGCTGACACAACGGTTTCCCCGGAAAATGCGCCGAACGTCATCTGCGTCCTTCTGGAATCCTTCTGCGATCCGGATGAGATCCGGTTCCTCGATTATAATGAAGATCCGATCCCGACCTTCCACAGCCTGGAGCAGAACTTCTCCACCGGCTACCTGACCGTTCCGGTCGTAGGCGCCGGTACGGCAAACACCGAGTTTGAGATTCTCTCCGGAATGGATATGCAGTTTTTCGGCACCGGAGAATATCCGTATAAAACTATATTAAAGAAAACGGACTGCGAAAGCATCGCTTCCGCGCTTTCCTCGATCGGCTACGGCACGCACGCGGTACACAATAACGGCGGCAATTTCTACAGCCGTGTCAACGCCTTTTCCGTTATGGGATTTGACACCTTTACCAGTAAGGAGCTGATGGATATCCAGACTTACACGCCGAACGGAAGCTGGGCGACGGACGATATCCTTGTCGATGAAACGATAAAGACGCTGGATGCAACGCCGGATCAGCCTGACTTTACTTATACGATCACCGTCGGCACGCATGGCGATTACCCGAAGGAGCCGGTGATCGACAATCCTCCGTTTACCGTCAGCGGCGTCGAGGACGAGGGCGAAGCGAATGCATGGACTTATTACGTCAACCAGTTAAACGAAGTTGACCGGTTTATGGCTGATCTGATCGAAGCGGTCGATCAGCGGGACGAAGATACCGTGATCGTATTCTTTGGCGACCATCTGCCGACGATGGGGCTTACAGATGAGGATATGCTCTCCGGAGATATTTACAAAACCAATTATGTAACGTGGAACAACATGGGACTTCCGAAAGAAGACTGCGACCTGTATGCATACCAGCTTCTCGCCCATGTCACCGATGGCATCGGGATCCATGAAGGAACCATTTTCAACTACCATCAGACGCAGGAAAATTCCGCCGTCTATATCGACGGATTAGAGCAGCTGCAGTACGATATCCTCTATGGAAAACGCTATTGCTACGAGGACGAGAATTACAGCCCTGCAAAAGAGATCGTCATGGGAATCGATGAAGTCGTTCTCTCCGATATCAGCTGTTCGCCGGAAATGACACAGGCGCTCATCAACGGCGAGAACTTCACAAGATGGAGCCGGGTATATATCAACGGCAAGAAAGTGCCGACCACCTATATCTCCTCCGGTATCCTCGCCATTGACGCCGAAGAACTGGCCGACGGCGACAGTGTTGTAGTGAACCAGCTGGGATCCAGCAATACGATATTCCGCAGTTCCAACGAGATGATCTATGACGATCTGAATGTTTCCGATACGGAAGACTGATCGTTGTACATTCCCGCACCGGGCGCGGCTGCAAACGCAGCATATTCCCTATATGCGTCCGGCGCAAGCGGCATTTTTTTCTATGCGCGCCCGGCGCAGGCAGCATATTACCTATGCGCCCGTGCACAGACAGCATATTACCTATGCGCCCGTGCGCAGACAGCATATTTTCCATGCGCGCCCGGCGCAGGCAATATATTTTCTATGCGCGCCCATGCGCTAAAGCACAAAATAAAAGAGGCCGTCGCAGTAAGGAACAAATACTTGAATCCTTATTGTGACAGCCTCTTTTTTATCTGCTTATCCGATCTGTTTTAATACCCCGACCGCCGTTTCCAGATATGGATTTTCCATCTGGTAAAATTCCCCGCGATCCGCTTTCTGCGCATATTCCGGATCCAGCGGAAGCTTCCCGAGCACTTTTAAGCCCGATTCCGCAGCCGCTTCCTCAACATGGCTCTCCCCGAAGAGTTTGATCTCTTTTCCGCAGTCCGGGCATTTCAGATAACTGAAATTCTCTACAACCCCCAGAACCGGAATGTGCATCATCTCCGCCATATGGTAAGCCTTCTTTACGATCATCTGCACCAGCTCCTGCGGAGACGTCACGATAATGACGCCGTTGACCGGCAGCGATTGGAACACCGTCAGCGGCACATCGCCGGTTCCCGGCGGCATATCCACAAAGAGATAATCCAATTCGCCCCATACGGTTTCATTCCAAAACTGTTTCACCGCGCCCGCGATCACCGGCCCCCGCCAGATCACCGGCTCTTCTTCATCTTCCATCAGCAGATTGATCGACATGATCTTGATCCCGCCGGCCGCCTCTAACGGCACCATTCCTCTTTCATCTCCAACGACATCTCCGTGAACGCCGAACATCTTCGGGATCGACGGCCCCGTAATATCCGCATCCAGGATCCCGACACGGTATCCGGCTTTCGCCATAGCCGCGGCAAGCGACGACGTCACAAAGGACTTTCCGACGCCTCCCTTCCCGCTGACCACTCCGATCACATAGCGGATATTGGAAAAAGCGTTCATCGGCTCCTGCATACTCTGCGCCCCCTGGCTGCCCGGACATCCCTCGCAGCTGGACTTCGAGCAGCTCGATGCGCTGCTGCAGTTTTTATTTTCCGGCATGTTTCTTCCCTCCATTTCTCTTTCTATTGGAAAATGCATCTTTATCAACTTCAATAACGGTACGGTATCCGCTTCCGATCTCCCGGCTCACATCTTCCTGAATACGCGCTCTTAACGCGTCGTCGGAAAGATGGAAATGATACGGAACCACAATGTCAAAAACCATATTGGTACGGTTTTCATCCTCTTCCACCCGAAAATCATGCATGGTGATCACCGGATCGAGCGCCTGGACGATTGCCAGCAGCTTCTGTTCGAGTTCCCGGATCTGCTCGTCCTCCGTCTCCACCGGATCGATATGAATGGTCGCCGCACACCCCATCTCGCCCGAAATTTTCTTCTCCAGACTGTCAATGATATGATGTAGCCTCCGCAGATCGCCGTCCGCGGGAACCTCCGCATGCAGCGAAACGATCCGCCGCCCCGGACCGTAATCATGGACGATCAGATCGTGGAATCCCTTTATATTTTCATCAAAATCCATCACAATATTCCCGATCCGGTCCACAAATTCCTTTTCCGGAGGCTGTCCCAGAAGCGGATTCAACGTATCCCGCGCCGTACAGAAACCGGCGTAAAAAATAAAGCAGCCGACCAGCACTCCGCAGTACCCGTCGATCTGCCAGCCGGTGCAGACTTCTGTAACCGCAGACACAAGCACCGCAAGCGTAGCCGCCGCATCGCTTAAACTGTCCGTGCAGACCGCCAGAACGGTGGCCGAGCGGATCTTTGTGCCGACGCGGTAATTATAAAACGCCATATAGCATTTGACCAGAATAGACGCCAGCAGGATCCCGGCGATCAGGGCATTCAGCTGCGTCTCCTTCGGATGCAGGATCTTTACGATGGAATCCCGGATCAGCTCCATCGCCATAAATAAAATAACGACGGCTACCACCAGCCCGGAAAGATACTCGATCCGTCCGTGCCCAAACGGATGGCCGGGATCCGGCTTCTGCCCGGCCAGCTTAAAACCCGCCAGCGTAACGATCGACGAACCGGCGTCCGATAGATTATTAAACGCATCCGCTGTGATCGCGATCGAACCGCCCATCCATCCCGCGCAGAATTTCCCCGCCGACAGCAGGAGATTGAAGAAAATCCCGACCGCCCCGCAGAGCATCCCGTACGCCCCTCGTTTCCGGTTCTCCGGCATATCCTCCGGAATAAAAAAACGGGAAAGAATCGTTATCATGTTCCACTACCCCATCTGACACACTATTCTAATTTTCCAAAATGACTGAACGGATAATAGATGAACAGCGCTTCCCCTATGATCTCATCTTTCGTTACAAACGTATGCTGCCAATATCTGGAATCATAAGAATTATTGCGGTTATCGCCCATCACGAAATAACTTCCTTCCGGAATCTCAAACTCATACGGTCCGGTCGCGCGTATCCACTCTTCTTTCAGGTAATCCTCCTGCAGCGGCTCCGTGGAGTCGTTGATATAGACTTTCCCGTCCGTAATGCGGATCTTTTCTCCCGGAAGCCCGATTACGCGCTTCACATACTTCTCGCTTTCATCGTCCGGGAATTTAAAGATAATGATATCCCCGCGTTCCGGCTCGGAATTCAGATACGCCAGACGGAACCCGAACAGATTATCCCCCGGTTCGATTGTATGCTCCATAGAACCGGTCGGCACGGTAGCGTTAATAATGATAAAATTCTTAAGCAGCAGCGCGGCGCCGATCGCGATCACAAAGGTCATCACCCAGCTTAACAGTTCCTTCTGCCAATGGCTGCCGCCTTCCTCTTCTTCGCCGGCCTGCCCGCCTTTCTTCCGCTTTCCGCCGGACGCTTTGCCGCCGGATGCTTTCCCGCCGGATGTTTTCCCGCCAGATGCTTTCCCGCCGGTTCTCTCCGGATCCTGCGCCCCGCCCTCGAAGTCCGCATCCTTGCCGGAAAACGACGTCTCTTCCCTGTCATCGTCATCGTCTTCGTCTTCATTCAGATCCAGAACTACAAACGGATCCTCTCTGCTGTCTTCCCATTCTTCTTTCATAATTGCTTCTTTCCAACCCAATATGACTCAAATTTTCGGATACTGATATATTATAAATCATTTCTCCTCCGGTAACAACCAATTACGGAGATAAAAAAAGAAAAGTTCCATAAACCCGCGGTCTATGGAACTTTCCACAACTTGCTCTGGTTAGAAAAACGGCATTAGCAGACGCCCTGCGCCAGCATCGCCTCTGCAACCTTCTCAAAGCCCGCAATATTTGCTCCGGCTACATAGTTGCCTTCCATTCCGTAACGCTTTGCAGCATCATCGATATTATGATAGATATTGACCATGATCTGCTGCAGCTTGGAATCAACCTCTTCAAACGTCCAGCTCAGACGCTCGGAGTTCTGTGTCATCTCCAGTGCAGAAGTTGCAACGCCGCCTGCGTTAGCAGCCTTTCCGCCGATGAACCATACGCCGTTCTCCTGCAGATACTTCGTTGCATCTAAGGTCGTAGGCATGTTCGCGCCCTCGCATACCGCCTTGCATCCGTTTGCCGCCAGCTGCTTTGCATCGTCAAGCAGAAGCTCGTTCTGGGTTGCGCACGGAAGAGCGATATCGCACTTGATCTGCCATACGCCGCGTCCCTCGTGATACTCTGCGCTTGGTCTTGCCGCCGCATACTCGGTCAGACGCGCACGCTTTACTTCTTTGACTTCCTTCAGAAGCGCTACATCGATTCCTTCCGGATCGTATACCCATCCGGTCGAATCGGATACGGTAACTACCTTTGCGCCCATCTGCTGTGCCTTCTCGGTCGCATAGATCGCTACGTTTCCGGAACCGGAAATAACAACGGTCTTTCCTTCCATCGTCTCACCGTGGCATTTCAGCAGCTCCTGCGTGATATATAACAGGCCGTATCCGGTTGCTTCGGTACGCGCAAGGGATCCGCCGTATGTAAGTCCTTTTCCGGTCAGGACGCCTTCATAAGAGCCGCGGATGCGCTTGTACTGTCCGAACATATATCCGATCTCTCTTGCGCCGGTTCCGATATCGCCGGCCGGAACGTCTACGTCAGCGCCGATATACTTGCAGAGCTCCGTCATAAAGCTCTGGCAGAACGCCATTACTTCACGGTCGGATTTGCCCTTCGGATCAAAATCGGAACCGCCCTTACCGCCGCCGATCGGCAGGCCGGTCAGAGAGTTCTTAAAAATCTGCTCAAAGCCCAGGAACTTGATAATTCCGATATTTACCGACGGATGCAGACGCAGGCCGCCCTTGTACGGTCCGATCGCATTATTGAACTGTACGCGGTAACCGGTATTCACCTGAACCTGTCCCTTATCGTCTACCCACGGTACACGGAACTTGAACTGGCGGTCCGGCTCAACCAGACGCTCTAACAGCGCTTCTTTTCTGTAAACCGCCTCATTGGCATCAATAACCGGGCGCAGGGAATCCAGCACCTCTTCCGCCGCCTGCAGGAACTCCGGTTCCGAAGCGTTCTTTGCTTTTAATTTTTCGAGTACTTCATCAACATAACCCATTTTTTCGATCTCCTTTACTATAATATACATCAACAGTTTTATTCTAATCGAATCCGAAACATTATACAAGAAAAAAATGCAAGATTTCATAAGAAATCCTGCATTTTTATAAAACAGAGACGAATCCCGCATCAGGACTCGCGGGCGGGTTTTGAATTTACGCCCCTTCCTCGATATCGATCCATGACTCAAACGCCGCTTCCTCGTCCCCGTCCATATAGATCTTCTTAAAATAGTCCGCCAGTTTTGCAAGCGCATAGATCAGCACCGTCGTTTCCTGATCGCTCAGCCCGCTCTTGATGTGCTCGATCATCTGGCGGTGGAACTGCTCATGATGGTAAAACGCCCTGCGTCCCTTATCGGTCAGCGTAAGCCATACAACGCGCCGATCCTTGGAATTGCGTTTCCGTTCCACGTAGCCTTTCTCATTCAAAGCATCGATCGCTTTCGTCAGCGTTCCCGTCGTAACCGACATCAGTTTCGCCACCTCAGACATCATCTTCGGCTCATCTACCCCGATGGCTTCGATGATATGCATATCGTTGTTTGAAATATCCTGAAATTCTTCCGTGATCAGGCACTTGCTTTCAATCTCCATCAGATCCTTGAACAGACGCACCAACAGTTCATTTAAGGTTTCTTCTAATGTCATTCTGCATTCCCTCTTATCTGCCCTACCATCTCAAAACGCAAGCTCCCCATGTCAATCCTGCACCGAACCCTGCCAGCACGATCAGATCCCCCTCTTTGATCTTTCCCGCGCGGCAGACCTCATCCAATAAGATCGGGACGCTGGCCGCGGAAATATTCCCGCACCGTTCCATGTTGGTCGGAAACTTTTCCATCGGCTGTTTTAAGCGGGCCGCCGCCGCGTCCAGGATCCTTAAGTTTGCCTGATGAAGCAGATAATAATCCACCTGATCCGGGGTAAGTCCCGCTTCGTCCAATACCTGCATGATCGCTTTCGGTATGGTGCGGACCGCAAATTTATAGACGGCAGGACCGTCCATATGTACATAGGAAAACGTATTACTCTCTGCCCTGCAGAACGGATTGTTTGTCGAACGGTTCACGCACTCTAACGCCATGCCGCCCGCGCCGTCCGAACCCTGCACGATGCTTAACAGATGATCGCCCTCCGCGCTGACCACTGCTGCCCCCGCACCGTCCCCGAACAGTACGCAGGTGCTGCGGTCGGTCCAGTCCATGATCTTAGAAAGCGTCTCAGCCCCGATGATGAGCGCATTTTTGTACTTTCCGGTACTTAAATAGGCGTTTGCTGTTCCCAGTGCAAACAAAAAACCGGAACAGGCCGCCCCAATGTCAAATGCGACTGCGTTTTTTGCCCCGAGTTCCGCCTGAACCTGGCAGGAAAGCATGGGAATGATCCGGTCGGAAGTAACGGTAGCCGCGATGATCAGATCCAGCTCCTCCGGCGCCACGCCCGCATCTTCCAATGCATTCCTCGCCGCTTCCACGCCCATAGACGTCGTGGTTTCCTCCACCGCGATATGGCGCTCGCGAATCCCCGTCCGGGTACGGATCCACTCGTCCGAGGTATCCAGAAACGCGGAAAGATCGTCGTTTGTAACAATTTTTTTCGGAAGCGAACTTCCTGTTCCAATTATCTTCATCCCTTAGAACGCACGGAAACGCTCGTAACGCTCCTGTGCAAGCTCCTTTCCGGTCTTTTTATCCTGACGCTTCAAAAATTCTTTCATGTGCCCCTTCATATAATTGGCGATCGAACCAAGCGCGGCTTCATCCGCTTCTCCGTATTCCGGAATGATCTCTTCAATGATATGAAGTTCTTTTAAATCTTCGGCCGTGATCTTCATGATCCCGGACGCTTCCTTTGCCCGCTTCCCGTCCTTCCAGAGGATCGAAGCAAAGCCCTCCGGCGAAAGAATGGAGTACGTCGCATTTTCCATCATCCATACTTCATTTCCGACTGCAAGCGCAAGTGCGCCGCCGCTTCCGCCTTCCCCGATCATCAGCGCCAGGATCGGCACCTCGATTCCGGACATTTCGTAAAGATTGCGCGCGATCGCCTCGCCCTGCCCGTTCTCTTCCGCTTCCATTCCCGGATATGCTCCGGACGTATTGACAAACGTAATGATCGGACGGTGGAACTTCTCCGCCTGCTTCATCAGACGCAGCGCTTTCCGGTATCCCTCCGGGGAAGGCATTCCGTAATTATGGTTCATGCAGTCCTTCATATCCTTCCCTTTGTAGACGCCGATCACCGTCACCGGCTGTCCGTCCAGCGTGGCAAATCCGCCGACGATCGCAGGATCATCGCGGAAATAGCGGTCCCCGTGCATCTCCATAAAATCATCAAAGATCGTCTCGATATAATCAAGGGCGGATAAACGTCCGGTCTGCCGTGCGGCCCTTACCTTATCCCATGCTTTCAGTTCGTGCGATTTCGCCCGGCGTTCCTTCATCAGTTCCGTCGGCTCATAACTGTCATCGGCGCGGAGCGGATCAAAATTCGCATACCCATTGGTTTCGTGATGCATCTTTAAGATCCGGTACAGCGTTATCTTCAGATCCTCGCGCCGGACGATCGCATCGACAAATCCGTGCTCTAACTGAAATTCCGCGCGCTGGAAGCCCTCCGGCAGTTTCTCTCCGATCGTCTGCTCGATCACCCGCGGCCCCGCAAAACCGATCAGCGCTTTCGGCTCCGCTAAGATAATATCTCCGAGCATCGCAAAGCTTGCCGTTACGCCACCGGTCGTCGGATCGGTGAGCACCGGCACATACAAAAGCCCCGCATCCGAATGCTTCTTTAACGCCGCCGAAGTTTTCGCCATCTGCATCAGGGAAATGATCCCTTCCTGCATTCTGGCTCCCCCGGAACAGCAAAACAGGATAACCGGAAGCCTGCGTTCCGTCGCCCGTTCCACCGCCAGCGTGATCTTTTCGCCGACCACATGCCCCATGCTCCCCATGAGGAACCGGGAATCGATCACGCCGAGCACCGTCTGCTCTCCGTATATCGTGCAAAGACCGACGGTTACGCCTTCGGTCAGGCCCGTTTTCTCACAGGTTTCCCGGATCTTATCCTCATATTCCGGAAAATCCAGCGGATTTCCGGTCTGGATCTCTTCAAACCACGGTTCAAAGCTCTGGGCGTCCGTCACCATGCGGATCCGGTTTTTCGCCCGCACCCTGAAATAATATCCGCACTCATAACAAATATAGCGGTTTTTTACAACGATTTTGCGGATCAGCTCCCTGCCGCAGGCCGGACATTTGATCGTCTCCGGCTTCTCCGGTGCCGGCTGGTTTTTCACCGCCGGCGACTCTTCCATCCTTGCCTCTACCTGCCGGACGAATTCTTCCTGGCTTTTTTCGTTTCGCACTAATTTCATGAACTTCATATCACATCACACCTCAACTATCCGATCGCAAACGTAAGCTCTGCGGTACAGACGGCCTTGCCGTCCACATACGCCGCCGCCTTGCCGACGCCGATCGGGCCTTTGACCTTCACGATCTCCGTTTCGAGTGTCAGCGTATCGCCCGGCAGCACTTTCTGTTTGAATTTCGCGTTGCTGATCCCCGCAAAATAAGCCGTTTTCCCTTTCCATTCCGGCTGTGACAGAATCGCCGCCGCACCAGTCTGGGCCAGCGCTTCAATGATCAGCACGCCCGGCATAACCGGATTTCCCGGAAAATGACCGGCAAAAAACGGCTCGTTAAAGGTTACGTTCTTCTTCGCAACCGCACGCACGCCGGCTTCCAGTTCTTCAACCGTGTCGATCAGCAGAAACGGCGCACGGTGCGGCAGAATCTCCATAATTTCTTTCGTCGATAATACTGGCATCTGATCTCTCTCTTTCTATCGGTATTCTGCCAGAAGAAGGCTCGCATTATGCCCGCCGAATCCCAGCGAATTGCTCAAAGCATACGGCACGGCTTCTTCATATGCCTGCCTGCAGTAATTCAGGTCGATCTCCTCATCCATCGTTTCGTAACCGACGGTCCGGTGGATATACCCCTCTTCGATCTCCTTGACGCAGGTAATGAACTCAACGGCACCGGCCGCTCCCAGCAGATGTCCGATCATGGATTTCGTGGAATTGATCTTTAACTCCTTCGCATGATCCCCGAACGCCAGCTTGATCGCTCTTGTTTCAAACAGATCGTTGTGGTGGGTTCCGGTTCCATGTGCATTAATATACGTAACATCTTCCGGTTGTATTCCTGCATCTTTTATCGCGTTTAGCATCGCCCGTGCTGCTCCCGCACCGCTCTCTTCCGGCGAAGTAATGTGGTAGGCGTCCGAGGAGCATCCGTATCCGGTAACTTCCGCGTAGATCCTGGCTCCACGCGCCCTGGCATGTTCCAGTTCCTCTAAAACAACGATTCCCGCGCCTTCTCCCATCACAAAACCGCTGCGGTTTTTATCAAACGGAAGCGAGCATTTCTCCGGATCGTCTACGGTCGATAAGGCCGTCAGCGCGGTAAATCCCGCGATTCCGGTCGGACAGATGCAGCCTTCCGCACCGCCCGCGATCATGACGTCGGCCTCGCCATACTGGATGCTGCGGAACGCCTCCCCGATCGTGTTGGTTCCCGTTGCACATGCCGTAACGACATTCAGGGATTTCCCCTTGAGGCCAAACTGGATCGATACATTCCCTGCCGCCATATTGGATATCATCATCGGCACAAACAGCGGGTTCACGCGCCCCGGTCCCTTGGTTTTTAACTTCTCATACTCGCGCTCCATCGCCTGAAGGCTTCCGACGCCGGAACCGATCGCGCATCCCACCATATACGGATCTTCTTTTTCCATATCCAGACCGGCATCTTCCACCGCTTCCTTTGCCGCGGCCGCCGCATACTGGGAAAACAGCTCCATGCGCCTTGCCGTCTTTACGTCCATAAAATTCTTTGCATCGAAGCCTTTGACTTCCGCCGCGATATGGCATTTATATTCACTGGTATCAAACCGGGTGATCCGGTCAAAACCGATCTTTCCCGCCTTAATCCCGCTCCAAAATTCCTCTACATTCAATCCGATCGGGGTAATTGCCCCCATTCCGGTTACCACTACTCTTCTGCTCATCTCTGTTTCCTTCCTGCTTTTCATTGCCTCTATATCGCCATACCGCCGTCTACGGAAAGAACCTGGCCTGTAATATAGTCGGAATCCGGCGACGCCAGAAACAGAACGGCTTTCGCCACATCCCCGGTTCTCCCCGCGCGTCCGAGCGGTATCTTAGCCAACAGGCTTTCCCTCGCCGCTTCCGGCATGGCATCGGTCATATCCGTGGTAATATATCCGGGCGCTACCGCATTGACGTTGATCCCTCTGCCGGCAAGTTCTCTTGCCGCGGATTTGGTAAGCCCGATCACGCCCGCTTTGCTCGCCGAATAATTCGCCTGTCCGGCATTTCCCAGGATCCCGGATACCGAAGAAATATTAATGATCTTCCCCGCGCGCTGTTTCAGAAAATAGCGGGAAAAATGGCGGAGCGTATGAAACGTCCCCTTTAAATTGGTATCCAGAACCGCATCAAAATCTTCTTCGCTCATGCGCATCAGAAGTCCGTCCCGCGTGATCCCCGCGTTATTGACCAGAATATCAATATGCTGATACGCCTTGATCAGATCCTGCGCCATCTGTCCGCAGGCTTTATCATCCGACACATTGCAGCAATAAGCGACGGCATCTCCCCCCGCCTCTTTAATCTCTGCAACCGTTTCTTCCGCCGCTTCCTTCGAGCCGTTGTAATTGACGACCACAAATGCTCCGTGAGCCGCCAGCGTCTTTGCGATCTCTTTTCCGATTCCGCGGCTCGCGCCCGTAACCAGCGCATTCTTACCTGTCAACATATTTTTCGAAATCCTCCAACGTATCAATATGGAAAACGGCCGTCTCCCGGCTGATCTTCCTCATAAACCCGGACAATGTCTTTCCCGGCCCGATCTCCACAAATTCATCCGCCCCGTCCGCAAGCAGGCGCTCGATCGTCTGCTGCCAGCGCACCGAAGCAGAAACCTGTTTTGCCAGAAGCGGTTTTACTTCTGCGCTGCTTGTCACATAATCCGCTGTAACATTCGCCAGATACGGAATCTGCGGATCGCAGACAGCAACCTCCTGCAGGGCCTCTTTCAGTTTATCTCCCGCGCCGGATAACAGAGCGGAATGAAACGGCCCGCTGACATTCAGCGGCACGACGCGCTTTGCCCCGGCTGCTTTGCAGCGTTCCCCGGCTTCTGCCACTGCCGCGTCTTTTCCGGTGATCACGATCTGCCCCGGACAGTTGTAATTCGCCACAGAAACAACATACGCCAGCCCGTCAGAGACTTCATTCGCATGTTCCGCCTCCACTTCCTGACAGATTTCCGCGATCTTTTCCGCATCCAGTCCCAGAACCGCGGACATTGCCCCGCCGGTCGGAACCGCTTCCTGCATATAAATTCCCCGCTTCCGGATGATCGAAAAAGCATCCTCCATCGCCATCGTCCCGGATGCGATCAGCGCACCGTATTCTCCCAGACTCAGCCCTGCCGTAACATCGGCGCGGATGCCTTTCTCCTGTAATGCGGCAAGGATCGCCGCTTCGGTCGTCAGCATACAGATCTGGGTATATTCCGTAATATCCAGCTTCTCATTCTCTTCAAAGCAAAGCGATGCGATATCGAGGCCGGTCACTCTGCCCGCCAGGTCGTAAACCGCTTTTGCCTCCGGCATGGTATCGTAAAATTCCTTTCCCATGCCGATATACTGGGAACCCTGTCCCGGAAACATAAATACGCGTTTTCCCATCTGTCCTATTCTCCCAACAACTGCTTTGCTCCCTGCATCACATCTTCAATGATCTGCGCACAGGTTTCCTCTTGTTTCACCAGTCCGGCGCACTGTCCCGCCATCACGCTGCCGTATACGACATCGCCGTCCACAACCGCCTTGCGGAGCGCTCCCAGCGTAAGCTGTTCCAGCTCTTCAAAAGCCGCTCCTTCTTCTTCTTTCTTCAGGTATTCCCGCGTCATCTTGTTGCGCAGTACGCGGATCGGATGCCCGGTCGAACGCCCGGTGACTTCGGAATCGATATCCTTCGCCTTAATGATCTTCTCTTTGTAATTGGCATGGACGATCGATTCTTTCGCAACGACAAAACGGGTTCCCATCTGTACCGCATCTGCACCCAGCATCATCGCCGCCGCAAAACCTCTTCCATCTGCGATCCCTCCGGCCGCGATGACCGGAATGGATACCGCATCCGCCACCTGCGGCACAAGTGTCATGGTCGTCTGCTCGCCGATGTGCCCGCCGGACTCCGTCCCTTCCGCGATCACGGCATCTGCGCCGCCGCGCTCCATCAGCTTCGCCAGCGCCACGCTTGCCACCACCGGGATCACCTTAACTCCTGCCTCTTTCCACATGGAAATATATTTTGCCGGATTCCCTGCGCCCGTCGTAACTACTTTGACTTTCTCTTCGGCAATCACCTCCGCGATCGCATCCGCTTCCGGATTCATCAGCATGAGATTAACACCGAACGGCTGACCGGTTTCCTGCTTTGCCTTCTGAATCTGATCCCTTACCCAGTCTGCAGGCGCACCGCCGGCCCCGATAATGCCGAGCCCTCCGGCATTCGATACCGCAGCCGCCAGTTCATGCGTGGCAACCCACGCCATGCCGCCCTGAATGATCGGGTATCGGATCCCCAGAAGCTCCGTGATTCTCGTCTTCATTATTCCTCAACACCCTTGCTCTTCAAATACTCGATCACATCGTTTACCGTAACGATATTTTCCAGATCTTCCGACGGAATCTCAACCCCGTACTCTTCTTCCAGAGCCATAACCAGCTCAAACAGATCCAGCGAATCCGCTCCCAGATCGTCTTTAAACTTTGCATCAGCCGTAATGATCTTCTCATCTACGCTGAGCTGCTCCGAAATGATCTCTTTCATTTTTTCCAACATAGTCGTGTTCTCCTTTTGTTTTAATAATTTGACTATCAAACTTTTTCGTCCTTCAAAGTATATTTTGATTGCGTGCGCTTGTCAATCCCTTTTTCATAAATTTGTAAGAAACCAGTAACAGTTCAGCCTTCCGGCTTCACAGTTACGGAAACAAAAAAGACCTCCGCCTGTCACGGAAGTCTTCTCCATCTGCATAATGAGACATCGGGGATTCGAACCCCGGACAACTTGATTAAAAGTCAAGTGCTCTGCCACCTGAGCTAATGTCCCGTATTTATATTGA
>CANQDS010000007.1 GCA_947593655.1 uncultured Lachnospiraceae bacterium
CGTTCACTGGCTCGTATCTCCTGAATCTCGGAAACTAAATGGTCAAAATAGTCCTCGTCAAAGATTTGCCCGTTGATTAGCCTGTTCTTGTCCAGAACATACCCTTGCTTAGTAAAAGTGTCCAGAACCTTTGTTGCCCATTGGCGGAACTGCGCCGCCCTGCCGGAGTTGATGCGATACCCTACGGCGATGATGGCGGACAGTGAGTAAAACTTGTATTGATAGGTTTTTCCGTTGTCTGCAACTTGTGCAAAATTTGCACAAGTTGCGCCTTCGTCCAATTCACCGTTCTCATAGATGTGCTTCAAATGCTTCGTGACCACGCTTCTTTCCACATCGAAAAGCTGCCCAATCGCTTTTTGCGTAAGCCAGACATCATGATCCTGCACTCGAACCTCGACGCCTTCCTCATGGGCATCCTTTGTAAAAACAAGAAAGTCAACTGTACTGTTTCTAATTTGCAGCTTATTTCCGCCCGTTACGGTTTTACTATTCTCAGCCATTGTATATCATCCCTTTACCCACCAAGATCTTCGTCGTCCGGCTTTTTACTCATACAGAGCTGCCCATCATTCAATTTCACTGTACCGCCCCCAATGGGAGCTTGTGCGTTCAAACAAATTTCTCATTCGCATTTCTCCCAATCGTCAATACCATATTTATCTAAAAGTTTTTTAGCTAACGCAATCTCACTACTTCTCACGGTAAATCGTTTTCAACTACCGGCGGAATATTTTGAGCAAGACCTGTGTCCATGAAACCTCGCGGGAGAAGTTGCCAGTCTTTCCTTGTCTACCTGCCAGATTTACGCCTGCGTGCCCGGACAGTTCTTTCACTCACATGGTTTGCTTCCTTAAAATAAGCAGAAAACTCTCTTTTTGCCCGCTGCATAACTCAAATTTCTTCTTTCCGGCAACAAAAATTCCGATGATCTGTTTTTTCGACATATACCTGCAATGCTCCGGTTGTTCGGCTGTACCTAAAGATTTAAATCCGCAGATCTTTATCCGTTTTAAAAGATTTTTTTCTTTCAATACGCTTCTCCTTCTACATTTAATTTTGCATCTTCTTTTTTAAATATGTCGTAGAAATTCCTTTTGTATACGGTAGATACTCTATAGAAGCCCCCAGTTCTGCAAAATCCCTTTCGGTTTTTAAATATCTTTCAGACCCTTTCCAATCATCACCAGAAAATAATACATTAAAGTCAAATCTTTTTAGCGCCAACATTTTATTATCTGTTTCCTCAATTGACACCAGTTCAGCCTGATCTACACACTTTAACGCATTTAAAATTCGAACTCGATCATTCTCCTCAACAACAGGCTCCGTATGTTTAATATTTCTGACATAATCATCGTTACACACTCCAACAATCAAATATTCACATTGCTCTTTACAACGCTCTAAAAGGTTCAGATGACCAATATGAAACATATCAAAAACTCCACAAGTATACCCGATTTTATATTTCTTTTCACTCATTGCCTTTCATCTCCTTTTTTAATCCCATAAAATCTGCCAATCGTTTACAATTATTATTGTCATTGTATTTGTATATATAATCACGGATTGCCTTTCTTCTTTCACGATATGGATCGTTGCCTTCAATAACATCTAAAATAAATTTTTCCATGTCATCTATAGAATAAATTTTTTCGCCTGCTATCAATTGATCAACATCATCAACTACAAATCCTAATTTATAATCCACAGCATCTGCGAATACATAAGCAATAGGTTTATTCAACTGTAAAAATTCATACGCAATCCCTGAATAATCACTTATCATTGCATCCACGCACGGCAGTAGTCTGTAGTTGTCCACATCTAATTTTTTTACATCATCACCAGTTAAAACAATGATATTCGATTTCGTTCTAATCTTTAATGATTCCAAATCCTGCATAGGATGAATTTTTACAATAAGCAATACATCATTTAAATGAAGAAAAGCATTTAGTTCTTCAAATTGTTCTTCATTCTCAATTAACGGAATCCCCATGCTCTGCTCCGCACGACTATCATTTCTGTCTTCGCCTCCCCCCTTTCTAAATGTTGGCATCCAAAGAATAATTCGAGAATATTCTTTTTTCGTAATCTTTTTGATTTCCTTTTGATCCGCATTTAACATAACATCATGTGCAGGATAACCAAGATAAACAAGCCTATCACTTGGGTATTCTAAAGAATACTGTCTTGCCTGTATCGGAGCATACTTTTCAGATTGAATCAATATATAATCCACACTATCTGGAATATTGATTTTTCCAATTACATTTTTCAAACCTCCTGCTCCATGTGTTAAATAAAATACTACCTGTCCCTCTCTCTTATTTAAAATTGTTTCATTATCAGATGTAAAATATTTAGCCCTGCATATATAATAATCCTTTTTTATACTTGGTTTAAATAATGGTACAAAATCTACATTCAAGGGTTTCTGCCTAGGTGCTTTCTCTGGATGTTTCAGCAACCAGACTATTTTATAATTTTTATTATAGCCTTCATTTATTAAATATTCATAAAAAGCTCCTCCATTACAATCAAAATCATTATGGCTTTCTATCATGATAATTTCTTTCAATGGTTTTTTCTTTAATATAAATTTTAAAAAAATAAGCACATACTTATCAATTTGATAAACATAAATATCTTGCAGTGTTTTCTTAGCACCATCCTTTTTCAATTTTTCTATCAGTCTCATCTACTATTCCCCTTAAACTTTATTTATGATCTTATAATTTTCTACTTATATTTATTTAACTTCTATTATTTCTATATGTCAGAATAGTCCCAGCCAAATGTATTATTTTCTTAATCATTGTAAAATTAAGCAGAAGAACTCCGGCAAAAATAATAATCTGCCAAAAGTAACAATGCTTATTCAAATGTTCCAGTACAACTTGTACGCAAATTAAAATATAAACAGAAATATGCTTAAAATAATTTACCTCCAATCTGACAATACTTCTAACACATAAAATGCGAATGGCCCACATTAGGAATAAGGCTACTGCCGTCGCAATAGATGCTCCCATCACACCAAATCTTGGGATTAATGTTATATTCATAATTGTATTGACAATTGCAGAAATTACAGTCGTACTTGCCAATATGCTGCTCTTTTTAGATGCTGAAAACAAACTTCCAATAAAAGCCGTTAATGAATTAAACAATGTCCCTACAAGCAAAACCGACGAATACTTCCATGCTTCAAAAAAATCCTTGGCATATAAAATCCGGGCAAGCGGAATATTCATCAAAATAATAAAAGAACATACTATACACATCGCACCATTGTATATTTCATATGTCTGAGAAAAAAAGTGATCCTCATCATCCTTATCATATTCTTTAACTGCTGATAGTGTCCATGCCTGAGAAAACACCGTATAAAATGTGGACAAAATAATCGGAATTTTATTTGCAACTGAATAAATACCATTTTCAGAACTTCCTATCATACCAGTAATAAAATAACGATCCAAACAACTGTTAATCCAAAGTGCGAGGCTATTAAAAACCAATGGAAAACAATATCTAATAAGAGCCCTTCTGACTTCTGCATTACAATGCGCCTTATAAATATCATTAAGGCTAAGTTTCGAACGTAGAAAACATGCTGCACTTCCAACTGCCGGTCCTATAATTGTTGATAATAAATAGCCTTTTAATCCCATATCTGTAATTAACAGAAGAATAACATTACTCAAAAGATAAGATCCCGATGAAATAACAGCAGTAAGCGCAACTCCAGCTACGTCATCAACGGCTCTTAAGTAATTTGAAAAAATCTGATAAATTTCAGAAGCAATAAAATATAAAAATACAAATATAAAATACCATACCGGCCAATCAATCACATGAAACATTGTGATCAACACCATTCCAAAAGTCAAGACTGACAGACCTGTGAAAAAAACTCGAAATCCATAAGACAAAATTTCAATTGGATCATTCTTCTTATCCAATCCAAACAATAAAACGCCATCTGCTACATTTAATGTAAACACAATAATCAGCAAAGATGTTGTTGTCGATAGTACATCAGCAATACCATAATCAGCAGTTGACAGTACATTTGTGTATAAAGGAATCAGCAAAAATGAAAGAAATTTTGTTCCAAATGAACTAATGGCAAATAAAACAGTATTTTGTGTAAGCGACTTATATTTGCGGTTCATATTCCTACATTTCCCCTTCTCATATAAATATCCATAATATTTCTAACTTTTTGCTATAACAGTATTATCTATGTCTTCAAAAATTGATGCAATCATTTTCTCCAATTCCATTTTAATCTGAATCGGCAGAAATGCCTGTGCCCGCTCTGCACCTACATTTTTCATCTGTTGATAAACTTCTTCATTTTTATACATTAAATAAACAGCTTCTCCAAAACTTTTCCAATCCCCAACCGGCACAATCTTTCCATATTTTCCTTTCTGCAAAATTTCCGGCACCCCTGGTCTGCTGTCAGTAGATACAATTGGTAAACGGTAAAAAAGTGCTTCGATTAATGTTGTTGGAAGTCCTTCGGCAGGACTGGAATGTACAAACAAATATGCGGCTTTATAATAATTCTGCACATCATCACAATTCCCTGCAAAAATAACCTGATCTGCCAATCCGTGTTCATTCACATATTGTTCTAACTCATCACGCATACTTCCATCCCCAACAAGTAATAACTTCTCCGAAAAACGGTATGTCCCGATTAAATACTCTAACGCCCTGATCAACATTCGCTGATCTTTGTCCGGTGCAAGTCTTCCTACCATTAATAAAAATTTACCATACTGTTGCTGTAGTTTTTCTACCATGGCCCAATCAATTTTTCGTTCACTGATAAAAGACGGATTATATATTTTATGAATATTTAATTTAAGCTGTCTGTTTCGTAAAAGAACTTCTCCTTGATAATCATCACTAAGAACCACTAAATTTTGAATTTTCTGATATAAATTCAAAAAGCCATCAGAAATAAGTGCATAATCCATAATACTGCCATGAAGCCAGCACATCTTTTTTCTAGCACGGACAAACCCATATTTTACAAATGTTAAATCATTAAAATGCCCGGAAAATGCAATTGCCAAATCATACTGCTCCCTTAATATATGTTTTCTTCTGCAAAACAGCTTATATACAATATTTGCTACATGAAGCACACTATATACGATTGGATATGCAAACTTAAACAATATTCCCCGTTTGATCAACTGCGCATACTGCTCTGGTGCAAACTTTCTTGGATACCGACATTGTACAATCCTACATTCTTTTGTAAAATCCACCTCCATTTGTTTCAATTGAGGAACCAAATTTATGATAACAATTTCATGATCAAGTTCCTGTAGTAATCTTGCATAATCAGCACCAACTCTTTCTATTCCACCAGTCTGCAAGCCGTCAAAAACCATTACAATCTTCATAAATTCTCCTCTCAAGATTTTAAAATTGCTTCTGGTAATAGATTTCCAGCATTCTTTTCGCTGTTTCTACCATACTATATCCTGCAGCAGATACCTCTTCAAATATCCGCTCCCTGCATCGATTTTTGCAGTCAAATGCAGCCTTTTGTACTTGCTCCGCCCATATATCTGGATTTTCATTCAAATTAAGCCGATAAACGCATTCTGTAACATCAACCTCTTTTGGAATCACATCAGAAATCACACAGGAAACGCCTGAACACTGTGCTTCTATCAACGAAATCCCCAATCCTTCAAACCTTGATGGAAACAAAAAGACATCAAACGCCTGCAGGAAATAATCAACATCACTTCTTACTCCCAAAAATACCACATGATCAAGAAGCTGATACTTATCCACCATCGCCTTGATTTCATCCATTAGTTCACCATTTCCAACAAAAACTAACCTGCTCTCTGGACATATTTCCAAAAATTTTCTATAAATTTCTATAATAAATGCATGATTTTTTGGATATGCAAACCGCCCTACATGCCCAATAACCAAATCATTTTCCCAACCATTATCTATTCTTATTTTATCACGTTTTTGAGCGTTAAAGCGATACTGTTCAATATTCACTCCATTACGAATAATCTCAAACTTTCCTTTCTCTCCAAACAGCCACCGCCCCGCCTCTTCAGAACAAGCAAGCCCATAAATTCCCAAATGGTTCAAAAATCCGCGAAAAAACATATGTGCATTTCTATGATATTCAGCACTCATACTATGCGAATGCACAATAACATTTGGAATTCCCGCCAGTTTAGCCGCCAAGGCATCTCGAAAGGCATCCAATGCATGATGTGTATGAATATGAAAAAAACTATATTGGTCTTTTAATACATGAAGATATTTGTACAATCTAAAAAAATTATCAATATGTTTAAATTTGCTCTGTTGTCTGCTCAATTCTATATGACAAATTTTCCCGCCTAATGACCGAATTTCTTCATCATAATCGCCACATTCTGGCAGAGTGCATAAAAAATCAAAAGATACTTTTTCCCGATCAATCGTTCGAAAAAGATTCATCAAAAAGGTTTCCTGACCAGCTCTATTCATAATTGACACAAAATGCAACACCCTAACCATATATTTCTCCCTCTATGAAATCTATTCACTAATACGCTCTAATACATGAATAAATCTACCATTTTCATTTCCCATTCTTGGGGAAATCATATAAGAAATCCGATAATTGCTCCTCGATATATGCAATCTCTTTCTGATCACAAGGAATTTTTTCCCATGTTTTTGTATTTCTAATTGATTGTTCCGGGTTAAATATCTGTTTGTTCATTTTATGATCTTTTTCGTTCAAACCAAGCCAATCGCAAAGGCGCTGAACAACCTTATCATAATGGTATATCATATCCTCGAATTGTATCAAACAGATCTGTTCAGAATTCAAGTTTTCTCTAGATCGATGTTCTCGTGTATAGCGAAACCATTTACAATACGTTTCTACATCTGACGGAATCACACCATCTTTCCAAACATACTTCTCTAACACGAAAATATCTCTTGGATCCCGATCCACCACAAATACCTTAATATCATTAAAATAACGTAAATAACGTTGTAAATTAGTTGGAGGGACAATTTGATCTACCATAATAACCTTCTTGTCTCCGCATGCCGACAAAAACAATGACTCGATATAATTTCTTGTCACTTCTAAAAAACGTTCTTCCGTTGGATGAGAACAATATGTGATTTCTTTTTTCATATTATTGACGGTACGTTCCGGATTATTTTTCCAAATTGTTTTATGCAGAATTTTATTTAAAATTCTTTTGCGAAAATAGAAAAAAGATCCCCTGTCATATAAATCATACTGCCACCAACCATGAAAGGTAAAATCGGTCAACTCATTAATATAATTATACGAAATTGTTTTCCATTTTCCATGAAAAAAGGCTTCATACTTTTTTCCAAATAAATTTCCAGAGTAAAAATCAACAAGACGTTTATATCTTTTTAATGCATGACCGGAGTTATGGCGGTTAAAATTTTCTACTAACTGAAATTCTAAATCTGATATTCCATCCGGATCCTGTACAAACCGAAATTCTTCATCAGTAAATGAATATACACTCCCGTACTCTGATATTAAATCCGTAATCGCACTGGATCCACTTCCATAATAACTAGCACATGTAATTATTCTCATACTAATACTTTCCTTTACAATAAACAATTTTTATCAGTTTCTGATACTTTTGAAATTTTATATCATAGCACCAGCCCAAAACAAGTCTGATACGGCATAAGCCCTTCAGATTCATAATAACCGTTCAAATAAATCTGAAATCGGAGCAATACATAAATAATCACTATGCATCTGGCAACAACAAATAATTTTGGAGATGACTGTCGAATAATCTGAAGCGATACACCCAAAAAAAGAATAATTGGTACAGTGTATACATCCATTCTTCCAAAGATTTCAACCACATATGCTAACATTCTAAGAAAAGCCCCTAATAAAACCCATACAAATGAAACCTCGAACAAACGTCTTTGATATTCCTTTACCATAATTTCTTTCATTACCAGTCTCACAATAAAATATATCAAGATAAGCGGAACATAATAATACACAACCTCCATACCAAAATCCAGTTCCGTTGAAACACTATAAATACTGTATCTTCCTCGCATAAGCAGTTCCAATTGGTGGCGTGAAACAATTAATGCTCCAAGAACTGCCGTTAACCCAACCCCTATTACTTTTTTGTTTATTTGAAATCCCATAAAAACACAGGGCAAAATCATAACAATAGATGTAATATGAAAAAGAGTAGCAATAAAGACCAAACATATGGACAGTACGTATTTCTTTTCTATTATTGCACTAAAAGACAGCAGACAAAAACTTACTGCGATAAAAATACGAATCGGCGACAAGCTTTTGAAAAAAAATATTGCCGTATATGCTAAAATTGTAATCGGAACATCCACATATTCACGATACTTTTGAATCACATAATAAACTGGAATAATCGTAATCATCGCTACCACGAATAAGAAAACTGAATAATTGGTAGTTAGATTTCTTATGAGAACACATAATAAAATGTATCCCTTTTCCAATGTCCAATCATGAATATCCGCAACACTTGTAGCAGTATCAAAATTTAATCGATATCCCCCTACAACGTCTGTTCCGCATATTGATAATCCTTTAACCAATAGCAGCAAAAACATTGGAAGTGCAATCTGAATCCGGTTTACCGCTTCTCTATGTTCCACCCATTGAAACTTTACTCCAGAAAATATACACGCACTTGCAAAACAAACACCTATTACCAGCAGATAAAATACATACGTCGTCATGGACCATGCTTCTGTGCCCATTCCTCCAAATATTAGATCCATGATCGTCACTCCTTTCCACGTATCAGTACTGCCGCTTACGAATTTTTGCAAAAATTCTTTTCGGAATTAAGCCAATAAGGATCGGCTTAAATATATAGGGCAGACCGATCAAAAGCATTCCCATTTTCTGATAACCAATCCAACGAACTTTTGCTTCATCCAAACGATATTTCATCGGCCGGTATTTTTGATTTGGGTTATTAATAATTCGATACTGATACAATTTTTCCTGAAGGTTATATCCCCGGTAGCCCATGGCATACATCCGCATAAAAAGATCATAATCTTCGCAACGGCGCGTTTCTTTGGCTACCCGGTAACCTCCAGCCTTCTTCAAAGCTTCCGGTCGTATCATAACTGTAGGATGTATAAACGGATTATTCCATAAAAAAGATTTTTTTACCGGTTCTTCTTCCAACAGATATTCTCCCCATATGGTACCATCTGCATCAATTACATCTGCGATAGTACCTGCAAAAGCATATTCCGGATGCTCCTCCATAATGGCATACTGTTTTTCTAAGCGCTGCGGTAACGATATATCATCATCATCCTGCCTGGCAAAATACATTCCTTTTGCTTCTGTGACACAAGTATTCAGCGCATAGGCTAATCCCTGATTGTCAGGATAAGATAATACTCTGATGCGTGAATCCAACTGAGCGATCGTATGCAGCGTTTCCAACGTATCATCGGTTGAGCCGTCGTTGCAGATCAAAAACTCCCAATCTTCAAAAGTTTGATGAATAATCGAATCCACACTCTTTCTTAAAAGGGTTTTGTCTTTACAATTATGCACTCCCATAATTACAGAAATCTTTGGCAAACAATTCTCCTCCACTGTTTCATTATAATGTCTGTCCCTCATACAACTTACTGTATTTTTTCGCCATGACTCCTGTGTTATACCGTTCCAGGACATCACGATATGCCGTCTTAATCATATCTTCAGAAGAAAAAGCCTGAGCTCTCTGTATCGCTGAAACAAAATCTTCCAAAGAATCACAAACATAACCATTTCTTTCATTCTGAATTACATCCCGGCATCCAATTACATTGCTGACAATACACAGCTTTTTCAGAAACATAGCTTCTACTAAAGAAAATGGAAGCCCTTCCCATAAAGATGTTAAAAGAAAAACATCTGCATTGATCGATTTGCTTAAAGCCTCATTCCGTTCGGACCATCCTGTTATTTCGATATTAGGTGCTGTTAACTGCTCTCTTAATTCGCCATCTCCTATCCATAAAAAATGTACAGAAGGCATACTCTCTGCAATTTGATTAAAAAGTTTCGGATGCTTTGGTTCACAAATCCGACCTAATGTAAATACCGTAAACGGATGCTCTTTTGGTTCTGGCAGCGTATTCAGCAATTCTTCCATCTCTTTGATATTGATTCCGTTATCTACATAAGCTGCCCTCTTCGTCATTTTAAGCGTCTCGGAATGTTCTCCATAACTGCAGGAAATTGTTGTACATCTGCGTTTTGCAGATAATGCTTCAATCATCCGATAAAAAGAACGTTTCTCCTTGCTATGATCCTGCATCAAGAAACTATATCCATGAGGGGTATAAAAAAGAGGAATTTTTTTCCCGTTAATCGCCCAGCGTCCCAAAACGCCGGCTTTTGATGAATGCAGATGAATCACATCCGGTTTTACTTCTTTTACTATTCTGCGTATTTCAAAAAATGCTCTCACATCTTTTTTCAGATCGATTTCACGGCAAAAATTCTTTACACGGATCAACCGGATTTGTTTATTAAAATACTCTGCATAATTGGCAGGAGTATGTTCCCGAACTGCATACGCAATATATATTTCATAACGATCCGCCAGCTCATTTGACAGATTTACCAAATAGGTAAATACGCCTCCTCCCATAGATTCCACTATATAGAGGAGTTTTTTTCTCTTTCTCTGCATCAAGAATTCCTCTTCCTTCAAATCCTATTTTGAAAATACAATGCATCCCAGAACATGGATTCCTTGCTCCTTACAAAACAGAATCTCTTTTCTAACATCTTCATAACCGGTTTTCCGAACTTCTTCCACGAGGATCACGTTTTGATTTATTTCCAGTCTCTGAATGGCGGCCGGATCGTTCATGATATCACCGAGAACTTCTGCATCCCTTCCGGATTCTTTTAAAAGTTCTGCATAATGATCGATCATATTCTTATTTGCAGTATCCTGATTTACTGAAAAAACAACCCGTTTAATTCCTGCATTATTGCAGACTGCATTAATCTTCGGCACGATCAGCTCGGGATTACAGCCTTTCTTTCCGTGTGCATAAAAAATCTTATCCGCCCATTTCTCCCAGATTGTTTTATTTCCTGTTTCAATAACGCCAAAACAATTTAACCCATAATGTTTTGTAAATTCACCAGCTGTTTTAACTGTACGATTAAAATAATACATAATATAAATCAATGCTATTGCAAAAAAGATTCCTGCAGCTGTACCTAACAGAATAAATTTTTTACTTAAAGCAACCGGAACGCTTTCTTTTGATTCTTCTTCCGGTTGCTCATTTCCAAGGATAATCCTAGCTGCCATTAACTGCTCTTCCGAAAGTTTTTCCTTCGCCTCGGATATATTTTTCTTTAAAAGCGTTATTTGATCCTGCACATCTTCCTGTGCATCCTTCAAATTCTTGTCCACATAGGTACTGGCGGACTCGTCCACCAGCACAAGATCATGCTGACAGATTTCCTGAGATACAGTCTGTGAATAGATCCCCATCTGTTTCTTAACTTTATCGGCTAATTCTGTACTTGCCGCCTCATCCTCACCATATACCTGAATATTCATGGCAGCAGAAAATAATCTGCTGTCATAATTTGTCCCCTGTCCAATCAGCAACTCCTGCAGATACTCTTTTTCAATGCTGCTGTCTTCCCCATAAATATCTGCTACCAAACCGCCTTTATTAGCATAATTATAATACAAAATTGCCAGATTCTTCGTCTGTTCTTCCGAAGCGGCTGAAATATAATACTGCAACACTGTTTTATAGGTCTTATCCGCATTCAGGTTGATATAAACCGAATTTTCTAAGTATTCACACTTGTTCTGGTATTCCTCTGTTAAATATACATAACTTTCAATCGCCTCCATTTCTGTATCCGTAAAGGAATCTTCATCCCATTCAAAATCTTCTGCCTTCAGACTCGATTCTACGGCTTTTTTATCTTTATAATATTTATACCCTCCTAATAAAACAGCAAAAAGAACTGCACAAATTACTATGATCCATAATTTACGAACATACTCTGCAAACAGATCTTTTACATCAATCACAATCTCTCTGTCTTCCATACTTTCCTCCATTTCCAATCTGATCATTTTGATCCTTTCCTCATCAGTACAACCTTCACTGTCTTCAGCAGAATCAGCATATCCAGTCCCAGCGACCATCTCCTGATATACTCTGCATCCAGCCTGACCACTTCCTCAAAATCCGTGATCTCATTCCTTCCGCTGACCTGCCACATTCCCGTAAGTCCCGGATTCATGCTGAGCCGGATCTTATGATGCAGATCGTACTGTTCGTATTCACTGACTGTCGGCGGCCTTGTCCCTACCAGGCTCATATCGCCTTTTAAGATATTCCAGAACTGCGGCAGTTCGTCAATGCTTGTCTTACGGATAAAGTTCCCGACACCTTTTCCCGGTCCCTTTTCGCTTCCGATAATGCGCGGATCATTCTCCATCTTAAACATCAGTCCCTGCATTTCGTTATTTTTCATCAATTCCTTTTTCCGTTCCTCCGCATCCACATACATGGAACGGAATTTATACATATAGAAAGTCCGGCCGTTTTTCCCTACTCTCTGCTGTTTGAAAAACACCGGTCCCGGAGAAGCGATCTTAATCGCCGGCGCCACAAAAAGAAACGCGATTCCCGTAAAAAGCAGTCCAACGATCGCTCCCGCAATATCCATCAGGCGTTTCACCGCCAATTCCCAGCTGTTTGCGGTCTTAATCGTAGTCGTCATCACATTGTTTTCCCCGATCTCCTCCATAAACTGATTCGGCAGATTATCCGGCAGAAAACTCATCCCGATATGAACCGTTACGCCCATGTTTAAAAAAATATCTACAAATCGGCTTAATTCCTGCTTATTTTCAAAATAATCAATGTATACCTCATCTACCACATCCTGACGGATATACTCCAATAACTGCTCTTTTCCAAACAGGATCGGAATATCGGCATCCATGCGCTCCTGCGGCTTGCCCCCATCCATAATGACAAGGCAGCTGATCTTAAAATCTCGGTAATCTTTCCCCCGGATCTGCTGCACGCAATTTCCCACATGATCAGCGGAAGAGATCAGAAGCATATTCGCCTGATTCTTCTCCTGCATGAGCTTCCTTCGGATCACCTTCTTCCAGACGACGCGACCACCCAGGCAGAACACCAGGCCAAATCCCCAGCTTAACAGGAAAACCGTTCTGGAAAACTCATATGTTTCTTTTATAATGTACTCATACAGAAGAATACAAAGCTCCACCACTGTCACATGTTGGAAGACTGCCAGAATTTCCCGCCATTTATCTCTCTGCAAAATGCTTCTGTAATTATCGGTAAAAAAAACAACGGCAATATCAAATACTGCCAGCAGCAGCCCCAGCCGGATGTACATCTGCGGAATACGCCGAAACGTATCATGATGGCGGACAATATAGGCAATATAGAACGCCAATTCCAGACACAGGATGTCCAGTATCTCAAAATCCAGATGTTTAACCCAACCCGAATTGATCCTCCGATACATAAAGCTCCTCTTCCAATAAACTATATATTGTATAGCAACAGGTAAAACCACTCTATATCATGTCTTTTGACATTATACCCCACTCTATCCCTATATGCAAGTTTTCTCTCTTCACTTATTTATTTTCCCGTTTCCTTATGATATGATAGACGTAAAGTTGTCCGAACTGCGGCAGATAGATGGAGGGTCCAATGTCATCGAATAAAAGCATCAAACGCAATTACATCTACAACATGAGCTATCAGGTGCTTACCCTGATCACGCCATTGATCACCGCGCCTTACATCTCCCGCGTCCTCGGAGCGGACGGGATCGGCGCCTACAGTTATACGGCTTCCATTGTCGCATATTTTGTCATGGCTGCGTCGCTCGGCACCCTGAATTACGGAAACCGCGAGATCTCCTACCTCCAGAAAGACCGCGCCGGCCGTTCTCTCGTTTTCTGGGAAATCGTGTTTCTCAAACTGCTCAGTGCCTCCCTCTGCCTTGCAGCATACTTTGTTTTTCTCTTATTTTGCAGAAATCATACCGCCTTATACACGGTCCAAAGCCTGGCTCTGCTGTCTGCCGCCGCCGATATCACATGGCTGCTGCAGGGGCTGGAAGAGTTCGGGAAGATCATCTTTCGCAACATCATTTTAAAAATTCTGAACATTGCATTTATTTTTCTTGCCGTCACTTCCAGAGAAGACCTGCTCCTTTATGCTGCGGGCTGTTCCCTGCTGGAATTGGCCGCCAACCTCTCGGTCTGGGCGTATGTCCCGAAATATGTGAACCGGCCGGAATGGAAAAAGCTCCGCCCTCTCCGCCATCTGAAGCCGGTTACCGCCCTGTTTATCCCGACGGTTGCAGCTACCATCTATAACTGTCTGGATAAAACCATGCTGGGGATCTTTACTGCTGCCGATTATGAAAACGGCTATTACGAACAGGCCACCAAGATATCCCGGATGCTTCTGACCGCAGTAACCGCTCTGGGAACCGTAATGATCCCAAGGATCGGCCTGTACTTTAATGAGGGAAAACACAAAGAAGTCCGGGAGCTGCTTTATGAAAGTTTTCATTTCGTATGGTTTCTGGGAATCCCGCTTTGTTTCGGCCTGATCGGGATTTCCTTCCAGATCGTACCCTGGTATTTCGGTCCTGGCTATGACAAAGTTTCCCTGCTTCTTGTAATCCTTGCGTTTTTAATCCCGATCATCGGACTGAGCAACGTCACCGGTGTCCAGGATCTGATCACAACGAAACGCGAACACATTCTGACACGCACGGTCTGCATCGGCGCCGTTATCAATTTCTGCATGAATCTTTTTTTGATCCCGCGCTTCTATTCGACCGGCGCCGCAATCGGATCCGTCACAGCAGAACTTGTCATCACAATCTTGCAGCTTTATTACTTAAGAAAGGAGCTCTCCATCAGAATCATTCTGTCCTCTTCCCGGAATTATTTTCTGGCAGGCATCCCCATGCTTCTGCTTCTGCTTGCAGAGAACCATTTTCTCTCTTCTTCTATTCTGCATACGGCGGAAATGGTCATCAGCGGAATGCTTGCCTATTTTCTGATTCTGTTCCTCCTGCGGGATCCGTTTCTGCTCAAATATGCCGACAGCATCATTTCCCGCATCCGTCCGTAACAGGCCGTGTACTCTTTGACCAGTCCGCAAATAACCCGAACAGAAACGGGTTATAAGCGATTTCCAGAAGATGATGCTCCATGATGCTGTGGACAGCAATCATAATGACCGCAGCTGCAATCACGATCCGTCCCAGTTTGATGCCTTTCCAGATCAAAAATGCCAGAACGGCCAAAACGACAAGGAGCATCACGATTCCATATTCTAACGCGATCCTTATATAGGCATCATCCAGAAAAAAATAATCCGGACGCACTTCTATGCTTCTGCCGTTTCCCACTTCAGGTATAGTCTGTCCAAACAGTGAAAAACCATACTCCCTGATTCCCTTCGCACTTAGCCATAACCGTCCGCTGAAAAGAGAATCCCACTTTTCCCAAAAGGTATCTCCTTCTTTAAAATGCGCCGTCATCCACCAGAAAAAGATACAGCAAAGCAATGGAACCGCGCATAACAGATAAGCCCATCTGCCCGGTTCCTTCTTTGACATCCTTTCCCCTGCGATGCTGCAGAGTTTTATCACCAGCAACAGTACCGTATACATTCCTAAACATACAAATCCGGTCTTTGCCTCACATTCCATCCATACAAAGACGGCCAGCACCAGCACCAGAAAAAGATCGGAAACCGTAATCCTCCGGTTATCGATACACGTTCCCGCAAGCGTCAGATAAAAAATATGCGCCGCAAAGTCTGTCGGATAAATGATTCCAAAAGAATTCCGCAGCCTGCCGCTCGGTTGCCGCACATATACCAGATTCTCAATCCACCCCATCTGACTCGCCGCAAACGCCGCCAGCAGAACAACCGTCCCGATCACCAGATATACTTTCAAGATCTTATCCAGCTTGACATCTTTTGCTCCCACGATCAAAAAACCGATCTCCAGAAGAAACGAATATTCCGTCGTAAGCGCGGGAATGCAAAAGGCCGCCAGCACTGCAAGCGCCGCAATCCCTTCTTTCTTCGTATACCCTTTCTTCCAGATCAGCTTCGCGAGCGTATAAAGGATGACTGCCGCAAAAAACAGGTATCCGATCCGCGAGGGCCATATTGCCGGAAACATCGTGGTATCCCAGAAATCATGCAGCAGGATGATCCCGTAAATGATAAGGAACCCCGTCTCCCACCAGTCTATTTTCTTTTCTTTCATATCCCGGCCAATCTCCTCATCTATTTATACAGCTTATTCACATGAAAATGCTTCCTTGCAAATTCAAGCCCTTCCGCAAACTGCCTGTTATACACCTCATCGCTCATATGCAGCCGGTTCAGCAGCACAAATACGCGGTATTTATTCTTCACGCAGCCATAGATATACGGGCTTTTTTCCCGGAGCCTGCGGTTTAAATCCTTCACATACGCCCGCTTGTCCTTCTTATCCGGATTCTTGATCAGCGTAATCTGGTAAATATCCGCCATGTATTTTGACAGTTTCCGCGCCCAGTGCTCCCTGCCGCCCGGCGGCAGTTCGTCTAAGCACCGTTCAAAATCCAGCATCTTCCATAACACCTTTTCAAAATCCGGCAGATGGCGGAGCTGGTTTGCGGCGGAGACGCTCTGATTCACATCCCCTACCCGGTAAACATACAACTCATCGTCCAGCACACGGATCGTTTCCGCCCGGCTGAGCGGGATCGTCGCGTACTCCTGATCCTCGTAAAACGCATGTTCCACCAGCCAGTAATCCTGATCCCGGTAAAATTTCGTACGGTACAGCACCCCGTGGAACGACAGTCCCAGATAGATATCATCCCAGCGCTCCATCAGTTCCGGCAGCGCATAGAGGCGGTTTTCCTCTTCCATGCGCACCTTCTGCGGCTCATATTCCCCTGTGGAAATATCGTACCTCCGGAAGCTCTGGATCATCGCATCAAATTCTTCCTTCTCCAGAATATCCATCAGCCGTTCCAGCGCCGCGGTATCCACCCAGTCGTCCGCATCTACGACTTTAAAGTACTTTCCGGTAATATGGCGCACACCCTCGTTGATCGCCGAGCCGTGTCCGCCGTTCTCCTTGCTTACGATAAAAAACGTCCGGGGATACCGGTCTGCATATTTCTGCGCCACTTCCACGCTGCGATCCGGAGAACCATCGTTTACGACCAGCACCTCCAGCTTGTCCATCTTCGCCGCGTCCCCCATGATAAAAGAGGTTAATCCTTTATCAAGAAACTTTTCCGCACGATAAGTCGGAATAATGATTGATAAGATTTTCTCCATATTGTCCTCGTACAGCATTTCTATCTGCCCCGCAGCAGGCGGTACGCAAACGCGCCGAACGGAAATGCTGCAAATCCGCTCTTTCTCATCAGCCACACGCTTTTGCGCGGGCACTCCCGGTAAACGCCCGGCTGCTGCGTTTTCAGCCGCTCGTCGAATGCCTTGATCTCTTCTAAAACCTCCGGTTTATTTCCCATCGATAAAAAGATCTGGTATTCGTCGTCGACCGCTTCCGCGATCCCTTTCTCCAGATACTGCTTCTTATACGTCTGGATCTCCTTATGGCGGTCGTTATAGTCAAACAAAGACTCCAGCACGCGCATGTGCTGATCCCGCCGCTGCTGCATCACCTGAATGTCCACGCTCTGCCCCTTCCTTCCCAGCCGATACTGGTACAGCGGGTGCGGATCATAATACACCGAAGTGCAGTACGGGATCGGATAAAGGATATATTCCTGATCTTCATAAAAACAGTTCTCATCCAGATGAATGGGATTCTCCTGCAGGATCTTCGTTTTGACGGTCATGGAGTGAATCGTGATCACCGGCTCCGTCACCGCCTCGGCAAAGCCCCATTCCCGCTTATAATGATAGGAATTTTTAGCGGAACGCCGTTTCTGGAGGATCCTGCCCGTTCCCTCCTGCACGCAGTTGTAATCGCTTGCGATCACATCCGAATCCAGCGTCTTCAGCAGAGAAATAAAATCCGGCAGGACGGCTTTATCCACCCAGTCGTCCCCGTCCACGACCTTGAAATATTTCCCCTCCGCCCGGCGGATCCCGTAATTAACGGCGGAACCGTGCCCGCCATTTTCCTTCCGGAACAAATGGTACTGCCCCGGATATTTCCGGCAGTATTTTTCCGCGATCTCCGCCGTCTGATCCGTTGAGCCGTCGTCCACGACCAGGATCTCCATGTCGCGGAGCGCCCGGATATCTTCAAAAGACCCCAGGCACTGTCCGATATATTGTTCCACATTATACGCCGGTATAACGACACTTAATGTTTTCTCCATAAACTATTCTCCAAGACCGGTATGGATAAATTCCACCAGCGCCTCCAGTGCCTGTTCTTCATCTTCTCCTTCACAGATTAACGTAATCTCATCGCCGGACTTGATGCATGCCCCGAGAACGCTTAAGACGCTTTTCGCATTTGCAGTATTTCCGCTGTAATCAAATGTGATACGGCTTTTATATTTCATCGCCTCTCTGCACAAATTGCCGGCAGGACGCAGATGCAGCCCTGTCGGATTCATAATTTTCAGTTTCTGTGATACCAACTCCGCTTTCCCCCTTTTTCCTAATCGCAGCTGCTCCCGCCGGACGACATCACCTCTGTGATCAGCTCCGCCAGTTCCCGCGCCTCTTTCTCAATCTCTTCCTGATCTTTCCCCTCAATCATGACGCGCACCAGCGGCTCCGTCCCGGACGGGCGGATCAGAACCCTGCCTTCTCCCGCAAACTTCTGTTCCAGTTCTTCGATCGCCGACGCGATCGGAGCATACTCCATATAATTTTCTTTTTTATCGTTCGGAACCGCGGCATTGACCAGCGCCTGCGGCAGCACTTCCATGATCTTAGCCAGTTCCGACAGCGGTTTTTTCGTTTCCGCCATGACCTGAAGCAGGTGGAGCGCGCTTAACAGCCCGTCTCCGGTCGTATTGTCGTCTAAGAAGATCAGGTGTCCGGACTGCTCCCCGCCCAGATTATACCCGTTCTCCTGCATATTCTCCAAAACATAGCGGTCGCCCACTTTGGTCGTTTCGATATGGATGCCCTGTTCTTTCCCCATGATGGAAAATCCCAGATTGGTCATCACCGTCACAACGATCGTATCCTTCTTCAGCTTCCCTTTGCTCTTTAAATAGCTGCCGCAGATCGCCATGATCTGATCGCCGTCCACCAGCGCGCCGTTCTCGTCAACCGCCAGCATACGGTCCGCATCCCCGTCAAAAGCGATTCCGAGATCGGCATGTTCGGCCGTCACCCGTTTCCGGAGTTCATCCATATGGGTGGAACCGCAGTCCGCATTGATATTGGCGCCGTCCGGGCTGGTATGGATCGTGACAAGCTCCGCGCCGAGGTCGCGCAACGTCTTAACCGAAGTATACGAACTTGCGCCTTCCGCGCAGTCCACAACGATCTTCATTCCGGAAAGATCGACCGGAACGGTCTCTTTCTCAAATTCGATATACTCCTCGCACATATCAAAACGGTAATCGACTTTCCCGATCTCTTTTCCGGTCGGGAATACGACGCCCTCCATATCCTTTTTGATCAGCGCCTCGATCTCATCCTCGAGTTCATCCGAGAGCTTATAACCGTCGCCGTTAAAGAATTTGATCCCGTTAAACTCCATCGGGTTATGGGACGCAGAGATCACTACCCCGGCGTCTACCCTATGCTTTTTCGTCAGATAAGCAACGGCCGGCGTCGGCGCCACGCCGACGAAAACCGCATTTGCCCCAACGGAGCAGATTCCCGCTATCAGTGCGTTGGCAAGCATTCCGCCCGAAATACGGGTGTCGCAGCCGACGATGATCGTCGGCTGGTGCGCGGTTTCCTTCGTTAGGACGCAGGCGCCCGCCTGCCCCAGCTTCATTGCAAGTTCAATCGTAAGTTCCGTGCCGGCGACGCCGCGCACTCCGTCAGTTCCAAACATTCTGCCCATTATTTCTAAGCTCCTTTAATCTTTCATTCACTTGTATTGCTGTTGTCTTCATCGTTTCCGTTTTCGGAAGCGTCCGTGTCTTTCCTCGTCAGCACGACCGCCGCTTCCGCCGTTCCGACGGCATAACGGTCCTCGTCCAGATCCAGTTTGATGCTGACGGTATGCGTTCCTTCCGACAACCCGGATACGTCGATCGTCCCCATCAGCTGGCCCGGCGTCAGAAGCGCCAGATCCTCTTCCACCGCGCTGATCGAAGCGGTTCCCTCCCTCACAAACGAAAGTTCGTAACTATCGCTCAATCCTTCGACGGTGATATTCGCGGACGGAACCGAAAAAGTTTTCGTCGAATACTCGCGCACGGAAACCACGACCGTGATCATCGCGCTGCTGCTGTCCGCCAGTTCCACGCCTTCCGGCAGGTATTCCGTAATATCGATGGTCGTCGTCACATCTTCCGACGCTCCGGAGATATTGAGCACATTGGCCGGAACATCGATGGATACGATCGGATTTAATACGTTCGAAGCGCCTTTGATCCAGATTTTCTCCGGCGTGGAATGAATGCCGGTCACGGTATAGTTCGCCGCCGGCGCTCCCCTTGTTGCAAAATTAAGGGAAACCTCCTTGGTGCTTAAGATCCTCGCCGTAATATCCACGGTCGTGTTGCTTAAGCGCAGCTTTGTCGTATCAATCTCATTTCCGTCCTCGTCATACAGCTGCGGCACCACGCTGTCGGACAGATTCACATACATGCCCTCCGCATCGACCGCCGCAACTACGCTGCTGATCTGACTGACGATCGAAGCCGGTCCGGAAACGGTCAGGACATTCGGGCTTACCATAACGTCCCCGATCGCGTATCCTTCCGCAGGCGTTCCGCCGGCCCTCGGCGTTATGACAAACTGCTTGCTCATCAGATCTTCGAGGGATACCCGCAGATATTTGCTGCTGCCGTTGATCTGCACCGAACTGCTGTAGCGGCTGCTGGTGATCTCGATCGCAACGGTTCCCGACTGTTCATCCTGCCCCACCACGATCCGGCTCATGTCCGCCCGCGCCGTAAAATCATTGTCTTCGAGCTTATCCATCACGCTGCGCTTGGCCGTTACCGCAAACGTAACGTTATTCGTCCCGTCCAGCACCTCGTAGTATTTATTCATATTGTTCATTACCGTATCCGCATTTTCGATCGTCACCGGCACGGTAAAGGTCTTTCGGATCGTAGGGTCGTCGATATTGTAAACAACCAGCCAGAGGATAAAGGCAAAAGCAACCGCCAGAAGCTTGAAACCGATATTATTGGTCAGGATCTTTAAAATCTTTTTTACCATTTTTCAGCCTCCTTTTCCAAAGCTCCAGCCGCGACGTTCCGCCCTTGTTATGATTCTGCAGATACTGCAGCTTCTCCCGCAGGAAATCCGCGTCGATATCGTGGTAGATCAATCCTTTCCAGGCTGCGGAAACCTTGCCGGTTTCCTCGGATACGACGATGGTAAGGGAATCGCTGACCTCGCTGACCCCGACAGCCGCACGGTGGCGCGTCCCCAGATCCTTGCTTAAGCTTAAACTGTCCGAAAGCGGCAGATAGCAGGTCGCGGAAACCACGCGGTCGCCCCGCACGATCACGGCTCCGTCGTGGAGCGGCGTATTTTTTTCGAAAATATTGATCAGAAGCTGGCTGGTGATCACCGCATCGATATCGATTCCCGTGCGGACATATTCATTCAGCAGGATCTCATCCTCGACGACGATCAGCGCGCCCGTCTTCACCTTTCCCATCGCGTAGGAGGCCTTGATCAGTTCGTCGATCGTCCGGTCCGTAAAACGGTTCTCCTCGGTCCGGTTAAACAGGAAAAAGTAACTTAAGAATTTCTTCCCGCCCAGATTCTCCAGCGCCTTGCGCAGCTCCGGCTGGAAAATGATCACAAGCGCGATCAGCCCGACGTTTAAGGTGTTCTGCGCAAGCCATAAGATCGTAGTCATCTGAAAGATCGCCGCAAGGAGCACAAACAGCAGGATCACCATGATGCCTTTGAACAGATTCCATGCCCGCGTATTCTTGATCCACAAAAGCACATGGTAAAAAAGGACGGAAATGATCACGATCTCGATGATGTCAACTGCGGATATACTGATATTGGCCAATCCCAGAAGCGTTGATGCATGTTCCCAGAATTTATTAAACATCTGCGTTGTATTCTGCATGATTTCCTCCTTTCCCCGGCTTTCCCCGATCTTTCATCATTATTTTAACAATTCTTCATCGATATCCAGTTCCTTCGCGATCTGGCTGCGTCTGGAATCCTCTCCCTGCGCGCCATTGCTGCGGCTGATGCGCTTCCCCATGCTCGCCGTATTCCCGAAGTGTTTGACCGTTTTCTCCTCCGAAGAAACCATTTTCTTCGGAACCGCCTTCACATAGTAATAATATTCGTCATCTTCAAACTGCACGCGCTCCGTCCGCGCATAGTCGAGATCCATCATGAAAAACTCGATCACAAAGCTGATCAGAAGCGACACAATGCTCCCGATGATCAGCGCGATGAGCTTTCCGGAGATATTCAAAACCAGATACCCGGCGGTCAGCCCGAACACCTGGATCAGCGCCCCCGCGATGATCGCCACGGTCCAGCCATTCTCAATGGACATCCGGCGGATCAGGTAAACGACAAGGCTCGCGATTACAAAGACTGCAAGGACGAGAAACATCTCCTTGTTCTCTGTCAGCTGCGCGATGCAGATTCCGAATTTGGACGTCAATTGCTGCCCCTCTTCTTCCGCCGTGTTCGTCAGGATAGAAGCGTTGCTCTGGATCCCATGAATGAAATAATAGACGACCGTACCGCAGACCACGGAAACCACCGAATAAGGCGGCCGCAGAAGCCCGGTCGCAACCGGCATGATAAACGGGATCCGAAACTGGAAGCAGATCGGCGTAAGCAGCGCCGCCATTCCGTCTTTCGGCGCGAACCGGAAATAGATCAAATAGATCACCAGAAAAACGATCAGCGTAACGATCGCAGCCTCGACGGAAAGCGCGTAGATGTCAAGGATCACCAGAACCGCCCCGATGCAGAGAATGGCATTCTGCGGAAGCAGGCAGCAGATCAGCGCCAGAAGCAGCGCTACCGGAAAGGAACTGATCCGTTCCATATAGCCGATATTGGCGTTAATGATCAAAAACAGAACCAGCGCCGCAAGAAACTTCTCCGCCATCCGGATATACACCGTATAACAGCTGTAAAATTTAATGATTTTGTCTTTTATCTCTAATAATTGCGTCATAGAGCCTCCTACATTTTCAGCTTATCTTCACGTTCGTACATTTTATTGAGCTTCCGCAGATGGATGCGGTATTTCTTTAACCGGCTCCGGCTTTTCGCGAAGCGGATGTAGGCGGCGATCACGGTCGCCAGCATATATACCGCCATAAACGCGATGTATACCAGCACCGCGGCAGTCAGCGACGACGCCAGTTCGTCCAGCGACGAATTAACGACCAGTTCCTCGCCTTTGGCCAGCCCCCACAGAAGCAGCAGCAGCCCAAACGCAGCAGTTCCTGAGAAAAAGCTCACCAGCACTTCTTTCCAAATATAGTCCTTCTGGTAATATTCCGCCGTTTTCTTGTCCGCGCTGCTTTCGTTCTGATCATAGACCGCCATCTGAAACAATTCCTTTACCCGATCTTCGTTGACCATAATCTTTCCCCCATCTGACAAATACACATTATTTTTCATTATAGCACAGAAGGCCGCATTTTCAAAGAAACTTTTTTCCTACTTTATTTTATTATTTTCTGACTTTATTGAAAATTTTATAGACGAAAAAAAGAGAAGCCCCGTATTTTCATAAGACTTCTCTTTCCCTGCACTGTATTCATACTTTTTATTCCGCACACAACTTCTAATAATCCAGAAAACGCATCCGGTCTTTATCCCTCTGCTCGATTCCCTTGCTCGGCTCCGCCGGTTTATCGAGCGCGCTCATCAGGTTATCGGAGATCTTCTCCTTGCAGCGCGCGCAGAAACGCCCCGTACGGATCATCCGCCCGCATTTCTCGCACAAAACCCCGTCCATGGAAGCCTCGGAAAGGATCAGCCTCTCTTCCCGCACCCACTGTTTGATCTGCTTTACGCTGACATCATTCTCGCGCGCCACTTCGTCTACCGACGCATTCGGATATTCCTGAAGATAATCCTTCACTTCCTGAAACTTATCCTCCAGCTTGCGCTTGCAATCCGGGCAGACTCTTTCTCTGGATAATGCATTAAATAATCTTCCGCAGGTTCTGCAATTTATTACATTCATAGGCGTTCCCTCCTCTATAAACGCAAGTGGATATCTGACTCAGACTGTCGGATGCCAGTTGTCATCCACTCACTTCGCTCGCGGGACAGCACTAGGCTCCTAGTTCCCCGTTCCAATGCAGATGCTCATAAAATAAACGGATGAGATCCCCTGCCCGTGAAATGCCGCGGCAAGAGCATCCGCCGTACTTCCTGTCGTGTAAATGTCGTCAATCAAGAGTACGCGACTATATTTTACAATATTTTTGGGAATATGAAAAGCATTTTTCAGATTATTTTTGCGATCGGTATCATTTAATTCTTTTTGAGGGGCCGTATTCCGGATCCGGAAAACAAAATTTCCATCCATTGGAATTCCCAGCCGCACAGAAAGTTCCCTTGCAATGATTTCCGCCTGATTATATCCGCGCTGTTTTTCTTTTTTCCGGTACATCGGAACCGGGATCAGCACTTCGATCCCGCAGCGCCGGATCCATGCTCCGTACCGCCCTGCGGCCTCTTCCGCAAAAAATGCGCCGTACTCCCTCCGGTTGGCGTATTTCAGGCGGTACATGGACTGCTTGATCTCTCCCTGATAGAGATAGAGCGCCTTTCCCTGCGTGATCGTCTCTTCTGGCGCAGAGCTCCTTTGGCCCGGCAGAGGGCGCGTAGAAACGCGCAGTTTTTTTGCGCAGTCCGGACAGTATTCGTGCGTCTCCAGAGATACCGGTTTGCCGCAGTGCATACAGCACGGCTCTTCCACCGGCCGGAGTTTCTTCCGGCACTCCGGATGGACGCCCGTTTCACCCGGTTCCAAAATCCCGTCGCAGACGGCGCAGCGCGGCGGAAAACAGAGATCTTCCAGTATTTTCCGCAGCTGCCTCCCTTTTGTCTGAATATTCATGTATTCCTTTCCCGGCTTATTTCACTTTATGCCTCTTCGTCATCCTTTGCCCAGCCGTATGCATATTTCACGGCCTTGTTCCAGCCTTTCCGCTTCTCTTCCCGCTCGTTTTCGTCCACATCCGGAACAAATACCCTGCCCGGCCTGCGGTTTGCGGCCAGCGCTTCCCGGCTCTTCCAGAACCCGACGGCAAGCCCGGCAAGATACGCGGCTCCGGCCGCCGTGGATTCGATGCTCGCCGGTCGTTCCACCGGCACGTCGAGCATATCCGCCTGAAACTGCATCAGAAAATCATTGGCGCTCGCGCCGCCGTCCACCCGCAGCGTCCGGACGCCGATCCCGGCATCCGCCTTCATGGCATCGATCACATCGCAGACCTGAAGGGCGATGGATTCGAGCGCTGCGCGGATGATATGGTTTTTATTCGTGCCCCGCGTGATCCCGACGATGGTGCCCCGCGCATACTGATCCCAGTGCGGCGCGCCCAGCCCGGTAAACGCCGGAACGACATAACAGCCGTGCGTTCCCTTGACTTTGGTCGCCATATATTCCGAGTCCGCAGCGGAATCGATCAGCTTCATCTCGTCGCGCAGCCACTGAATGGCGGCGCCCGCCACAAAAATGGAACCTTCCAATGCATAAGTGACTTTTCCGTCCAGCCCCCAGGCGATCGTCGTAACAAGCCCGTTTTTGGAAAAGACCGGCTTCTCGCCCGTATTCATTAGAAGAAAGCAGCCGGTTCCGTATGTATTCTTGGCTTCGCCCGCCGCAAAACAGGTCTGCCCGAACAGCGCCGCCTGCTGATCCCCCGCCGCTCCCGCGATCGGGATCTCCCCGCCGAAAAACGACGGATCCGTATAGCCGTAGACGCTGCTGGACGGCATGACCTTCGGCAGCATACTCTCCGGGATATGCAGTTCCTGCAGGATATCCTTGTCCCACTCCAGCGTATTGATGTTGAACAGCATCGTGCGGCTGGCGTTGGAATAATCCGTTACATGCACCCGCCCCTTGGTCAGTTTCCAGATGAGCCAGGTTTCCACCGTACCGAATAGCAGCTTGCCCTCCTCGGCCAGTTTCCCGGCTCCGGCAACATGATCCAGGATCCATTTGATCTTGGTCGCGGAAAAATAGGCGTCGATCATCAGCCCTGTTTTCCGGCGGTACATCTCTTCCAAGCCTTTCGCTTTCAGCTCGTCGGCGAGTTCGGAAGTCCTGCGGCATTGCCAGACGATGGCAGGGCAGACCGGCACTCCCGTCTCTTTGTTCCAGACGATGACCGTCTCCCGCTGGTTCGTGATCCCGACCGCCGCAATATCCTCCGCCTTGGCGTTGATCCGGTTCATGGCCTCGACCGCCACGCCCAGCTGCGTTGACCAGATCTCATCCGCATCATGCTCCACCCAGCCCGGATGCGGAAAATACTGACGGAATTCCTTCTGCGCCACCGCGCAAATTGCGCCTTCCTCATCAAATAAAATACAGCGGTTGCTCGTCGTCCCCGCATCTAACGCCATCACATACTTTGCCATGCGTCCGCTCCTTATTTTTCAAACAGCCGGTCGATCAGCTGATGTCCTTCCGCAACAAAATTTCCCGCCGCTTCCGCTTCTTTTTCATTGTATTTCCAGGTGTTGTCCTTAAGATCCGTGGAATCATACAGCAGATACGGCACGCAGTCCGCGGTATGCGTCCGCAGGGCGATCGGCGTCGGATGATCCGGCAGAATGACCATGCGGAAATCCTCTCCCGCAGCTTCCAGCCCTTCCACAATCGGGCGGATGATGCGCGCATCCAGATTTTCAATGGCTTTTACTTTCTTCTCCACGCTGCCCTGATGCCCCATCTCGTCCGGCGCTTCCAGATGGACATAGACAAAATCATACTGATCTTTCGTCAGCACATCCACCGCTGCCTGCGCTTTCCCTTCATAATTGGTATTTAAGCCGCCGTTTGCGCCCTCGACATGAATGACTTTCATGGAAGTCCCGACCGCGATCCCTTTCAGCAGATCCACTGCCGAGATCATCGCGCCTTTTTTCTGCGTCTTTTCCTCGAACGGAAACAGCGCCGGTTTGGTTCCCGCGCCCCAGAACCAGCAGGAATTTGCCGGGTTTAAACCCTGTTTTTTCCGCTCAATATTGATCGGATGGCTGACCAGAATATCATAGCTTTTCTTCATCATTTCACGCAGGGCCGGATGAGACGGGAGCTTATCCCCGATCACCTGTCCCAATACGTCATGCGGCTGCACCAGATCCAAAACCTCGCCATGATCCCAGATCAGACAGTGGCGGTAGCTGGTTCCCGCATAAAATTTAAACTCTTCGTTCTCCAGTTCCTTACGGACCGCATCTAAAAGGACGGTACAGTCCTCCGTACTGATCTCCCCGGAACTGTGGTCAAGGATCCGCCGCTGTTCATAGGTATCCTCTTCTTCCGAGAGCGTTACGATATTGCACCGGAGCGCAATATCCGTTTCCTTCATCGGTACGCCGATGCTTAACGCTTCCAGCGGGGAACGCCCGGAATAGAATTTCCGCGGATCGTATCCCAGCACCGACAGGTTGGCGGTATCGCTTCCCGGTTTCATGCCGTCCGGGATCGTATGCACCATGCCGATCGTGCCCTTCTTGGCCAGTTCATCCATCTTCGGGGTATCGGCGTATTCCAGCGGCGTTTTCTGCCCCAGTTCTTCGATCGGGCAATCGGCCATGCCGTCGCCCAGAATGACTAAATACTTCATGATCTTCCTTTCCTTATCCGAGCCGGATGCGGTTTATCACAGCAACCCCGGCCGATCTTTCCTCAAATTCCGCTTCCGTCATCACGCCTGTCGTAAACGCGGTCTCGCCCGCCATTCCGATATCAATAAACTCCACGCTTCCGAATGCTTTGGAAACAGCCGCAGCATCTGACGATGTGCGCACAAAGAATGCGTTTTTACTCTCTTTGTAATCGACCAGTTCCATTTTCTCCGGGCTCCAGTCAATGTAAATATTGGTATGCTGGTGCTTGACCATATCGACGATATCCGCAACGACCGCGCTCGCCGTCGGCAGCTTTCCTGCGCCGCTCCCGTAAAACATGGCGTCGCCCAGCACATTTCCGCGAAGGAAGATCCCGTTGAATACGCCGTTGACGCCGCACAGCGGATGCGACGCCGGAAGCAGAAACGGAGCAACCATGCACGAATAGCTGTCCCCTTCTTTCCGGCTGGAGGCCAGCAGCTTGATCGAGCGTCCCAGCGCTTTCGCGTACCGGATATCCGCCGCCGTGATCTTCGTGATCCCTTCGCAGTAGATCTCTTCAAAATCCACCTGTTTTCCGCATACCAGAGAAGTCAGAATGGCGATCTTGCGGCACGGATCATGCCCCTCGATATCGGCCGTTGGATCCTTCTCCGCGTAGCCCTTATCCTGCGCGTCTTTTAAAACTTCCGCAAAATCCGCTCCTTCGTCCGCCATCTTGGTCAGCATATAATTCGTTGTTCCGTTTAAGATCGCGCTGATCTCTTCAATCTCATCGGCGGTCAGGCACTTGTTCAGCGGACGGATGATCGGGATCCCGCCGCCGACGCTTGCCTCGAACTGGAAATTCACGCCGTGCTCCCGCGCGACTGCAACCAGTTCGGCGCCCCTTGCCGCAACCAGATTCTTATTGGAAGTCGTAACCTGCTTTCCGGCCTCTAACATGGCCCGGACAAACGTATATGCCGGTTCCACGCCTCCCATCGTCTCCACAACGATGCCGATTTCCGGATCGTCCACGATCATTTGATAATCATGGCTGATCTTATCCTCCATCGGATCCCCCGGAAATTCCCGGAGATCCAGAATATATTTGACTTCAACGTTTTCTCCCGCACGCCGGGCGATCTTCTCATGGTTGATCTTTAATACTTCCACCACGCCTGATCCGATCGTGCCGTAGCCCATTACTGCAATTTTCATCGTTTCTCCACTCCTTCAATTATTTGCACGCATGTTACTGACGCGGCTTCCCGCATTCGCTGCAGAATTTCCCGGTATTGACCGTTCCGCACACGCACGTCCACTCCCGCGCCGGGGCCGGTTTGCCGCCTCCGAAGCTCTGCGCCATCTGGGAAAATCCGCTCATCATCGTTCCCATCGCGGACGCTCCGAGTCCGACGCCCATAAATCCCTGCATCGCGCCGGCCTCATTCGAACCTGCGTTCCGCACGCCTTCGGACAGCTGTTTTACCATGTATCCCTGCGCAACGGAAGGATCGCTTAACATCGCGCCCTCGTTTCTCGTATTGATCAGCTTCTGGGAATCCTCGGTATAAGAGATTCCCGCGATCCCGACCGCCTGAATCTCCATTCCGCGCATCTTGTTCCAGTCCTCGTCCAGCACGGAGGCCATGTATTTTCCAAGCTCCGCCGCCTTTCCGCTGACATGGGAAATGCGCACCCCTTCCGCCGACATCCGGTTGATGGCGGACTGGAGCGCTTCCATAAATTCGGAAAGATACTGTTCGTTGATCTCCCCGATCTCGACATGCTCCTTATCCCTCGGCACCGCCTCCGCGTAAAACTGCAGCGGATTGACGATCTTAATGGAATACGTTCCGTGCGCCCGCAGGAACAATTCCGCATTGTAAAAATTATCAAAATAATTGACCGGATTGCGCGTTCCGAATTTAATGCCCTTGATCTCCTGCAGATTAATGTAGAAGACTTTCTGCGCATACGGCGTTTCCCCGCCGTAGCGGATGCGGTTAAAGGCTTCGGCAAGCGTCTCCCCGAACTGCCCGTTAAATAAAGACGGCAGGGACGACTGATCGACTTTATAATATCCCGGCTCCGCCGTATAATCGACGACTTTTCCTCCATCCACCAGCATCATAAACTGATTGTCATAGACATGGATGATCGAACCATTGGAAACCGTATTGTCCGTTCCCTTGGTATTCTGCCCTTTCCGCGTGCGGATCCCGGCAGTCATAACGGTCTGGTCGCCCATCCGGTCCGGCTCGATCACTTCCAGCCACTGATCGGCCAGCCCCTTGGCGACTGCCTCCCCGATCGCTTTGATGATTCCCATAACTGTTCCTCCTTTATCGCTTATTCATTCCCGCCTCCGGCCGTCTGCGGACAGCCGAGCGACAGCCATTTCAGATAGCCGTTGATGAATGCATCGATGTTTCCGTCCATGACAGAATCCGCATTACCGGATTCCACTCCCGTCCGGTGGTCCTTGACCATCGTATACGGCTGCATGACATAAGAACGGATCTGGTTCCCCCAGCCGATCTCCGTGACTTCCCCGCGGATTCCCGCCGCTTTCTTCGCGTTCTCTTCCTGTTTTAACAGAAACAGCTTCGCTTTGAGCATCTGCATCGCTTTGTCCTTGTTCATATGCTGGGAGCGCTCATTCTGGCACTGTACAACGATCCCGCTCGGAAAATGAGTGATCCGGATCGCGGAAGACGTCTTATTGATGTGCTGGCCGCCCGCGCCGCTGGAACGGTAGGTATCGATCCGGATGTCGTCGTCTTTGATCTCAACGTCCACATCTTCCTCAAGTTCCGGCATGACATCGCAGGAAACAAACGAAGTCTGGCGTTTCCCCGCCGCATTAAACGGAGAGATCCGCACCAGACGGTGCACCCCTTTTTCGGATTTGAGATAACCGTATGCATTTTCCCCGTTGACCTGGAACGTGATCGACTTGATCCCGGCCTCGTCCCCGTCCAGGGAGTCGAGCACTTCCAGCGAAAATCCTTTCTTATCCGCCCAGCGGGAATACATGCGAAACAGCATGGAAGCCCAGTCGCAGGACTCCGTCCCGCCTGCCCCCGCATGGAGGGAAACGATCGCATTGTCCCGGTCGTATTCTCCCGACAAAAGCGTCTTCATGCGGATGCCTTCATACGTCTGCGCAAATTCCTCCAGCATCTGGGCGATCTCCGGGATCAGCGACGCATCGTCCTCCTCGTAACCCATCTCGATCATGGTTTCGATATCGTCGTACTGCCGCGCAAGCTGCGCATACGTCGCCGCATCGTCCTTCATGCTCTTTAATTCTTTCATTTTATTCTGGGAAACCTCCGGATCATTCCAGAAATCGCCGGATTCCATTTCCCGTTCCAGTTCCTGGATCCGCTGCTCTTTGCCCGCTAAGTCAAAGTGAATCCCTCACTTCCTGCAGCGGAGCTTTGTAGCTTAACAGCTCACTCTTAAAATTATCGAGTTCTACCACAGTATCACCTCTTTCTATATTCATTTCATATTCCGGATCCGCCCGCGGGTTTTCGCGCGAGATTCGGTTTTCTTTACGTCTTGCGTTTTCTGCGGATCTGCGCGGCGATCTTTCCCAGCAGAAACAGAGCGAAAAGCCCCGCGCAGCCCCCGAACGTATCGATCAGCACGTCGGTGAACATCCCCGCCCGTCCGGGCACAAACCGCTGGTGGAATTCATCCGTGCACGCATAGCAGAACGCCAGCGCAAGCGCCGATGCGCCTCTTACAAGCGGCTTTCTGCATCCGTACGTTCCCGCCGCCTGATATGCGAGCATCGTCAGAACGGCGTATTCCGTCATGTGCGCGGCCTTCCGGATTGGAAACTCGATCACGGCCGCGGCGGAAAGCAGCTGCGCTTCCTCCCAGTGCAGCCGGAAAAGGTCGCTGTACGCCTTCGCCGCAAAGTAGCAGATGCTGCCGCTCAGATCCGAAGATTCCTCCGAAGGCTGGGCGGAAAGAAAAAAGATCACGCCCATCCACACAATCACCGCGGCTGTCCACAAAAAACGTTTTTTCCTGTTATGATCCATTCTGCAGTTCATCTTCCATTATTTCAACCGCTTTCTGCAGCTGATTGTCATATTCCATCGAGTACGGTTCGTCCTGCGGACCGGAATACTCAAACTCCACTTCCACATCCGGCTCGATCCCGATCTCATGGATATTATTCCCGTTCGGGGTAAAATATCTCGAGGTCGTGATCTTTAACGCATCCCCGTCCCCCAGCGGATAAATGCTCTGGACAATCCCCTTTCCGAACGTAGTCACGCCGACCAGCGTTCCATAATCATAATCCTTGATCGCACCCGCAAAGATCTCCGAGGCGCTCGCGCTGTTTTCATCCACCAGCACCACCAGCGGGTAATTTAAGCACCGGCTGTCCGAACTGTAATTCTGCCGCGCGCCGTATTTATCTTCGGTATAGACCAGCGTCCCTTCCGGAAGGATATCGTCTAGGATCGTCACCACGGCATCCAACAGTCCGCCCGGATTCCCCCGCAGATCGACGATCATCCCTTTCATGCCGTCGTCTTCCAGCGCTTTCAGCTGTTCGCGGAACTGTTCCGGAGTCGTGTCCTTAAATTCCTCGATCTGAATATATCCGATCTGTCCTTCCAGCATCTGGCTGCTGACGCTCGGAAGCACGACATTCCTGCGCTCTACGTCAAATTCCAGCGTTTCTCCCGTGGATTCCCGGTACACCTCCAGATGCACCGAGGTTCCTTCCTCCCCGCGGATCAATCCCACCAGTTTGGAAAGCTCCATGCTTGCGGCCTCCACCCCGTCCACGGTCAGAAGCCGGTCGCCTTCTTTTAATCCCGCTTCTTCCGAAGGGGTTCCTTCGTATACGGTCGTCACCGTCACCTGCATGGTCTTCGTATCCTGCTGCAGCCCCGTTCCGATGCCGTAATAAGTGCCCGATGTGCTTTCCTTTAGTTCCTGATACTCTTCCTTCGTGTAGTAAACCGAATATTTATCGCCCAGTCCGTCGACCAGCCCGGCATACATATGATCCCTTGCTTCATCCAGATCGTAGTCTTCATAGTAATAGGCGTCCATATAGGAGATCAGCTCATCCAGCTTTCCGACCGTCTGATCGTCCAGCAGCACATGGCCGCTGATCTTCGCCACCCCGTGGCGTCCCAGAACCAGATTGCAGCCGTTTGCCGCGCAGTAGATCCAGATCACGGCAGCGCTTAAAACGACCGCAAGCAGCGCGCCGGCGATAAGCCCGATCCACAGCCCTTTGGAAAAGCCGCGCTTCTTCCCCTCATCATTCTTCCCTTGTACTTCGTCCAAATGCCATCTTCCTTTCTTTTTGCATCACCCGATCCCTGAACCGGAAAAATGGCCACACTTCCGGCAGCGCCGAAAATCTGGCCGTATATGCCTTACTGCCGCCTATACCTTCAGATGCTTGCGGATGGTCCAGATACTTCCGATCAAACCGATCCCCACGCCGAGCAGGACCGCGATCGGCGTCAGGCCGTGGAAGATCCTGTTCTCCGGAATGAAATTCAGCATAGATCCGATGAAATCAAAACGGTCATTGATATATCCTACGATCCTCCCGTACAAAATATACAACAGAACCAGCGGAATGACCGCACCGACCAGCCCGATGATCATGCCCTCGACCACGAACGGCGCACGGACCAGAAAATCGGTCGCGCCGATCAGTTTCATGATCGCAATCTCCTCCCTGCGCACGGAGATCCCGACGGTAACGGTATTGCTGATCAGAAAAACCGCCACGCACAGAAGGATCAGGATGATCCCGGCGGAAACATAGCTGATCAAGCGGTTGAAATCCGAGAGCGTATTCGCCACCGCTTCGGATTTCTTGACTTCGCGGACGCCCGCTAAGCCCTCGATATATTGGACAAGAGATGCCTGCATCTCCACATCGTCCAGATAGATCTCATAGTGGGCGGAATTGGCAACCGGATTGTCCCCCTCGAAAGCAGCGGCAAGCTCCTCTTTTCCCTCGAAGTAGTTTTCCTTGACATACTCCCACGCTTCATCCGCAGATACATAGACGCAATTGGCCACTTCCGCGCGCTTCGTGATCTGATTCCCGATGGTTTTGATCTGCTCATCGGTCAGTCCGCTGTCGAAAAACACGGTAACTGCGACGCTTTCCTCCGCTTCCTTCACCATCCCGGTAAAGTTTGTCACCAGAATGTAAAACAGTCCGAACATGAAAATACATGCGGACATGGTTGCGGCGGAAGCAATGGAAAACATCTTGTTCCTGCCAATATTCTTAATGCCCTGTACCAATGAATATACCAGTGTATTAATCTTCATCGCTGTAATCACCCTTTTTGCTGTCGCCGACGATCGCGCCTTTCTTAACCGTGATCACGCGCTTCTTCATCACCTTCACGATCTCCAGATTATGCGTAACCACCACTACGGTCGTTCCCTTGCTGTTGATCTCCTCCAAAAGCTTCATGATCTCCCAGGCATTGTTGTTGTCCAGATTGCCGGTCGGTTCATCCGCCAGAAGGATCTTCGGCTCATTCACAAGCGCACGCGCGATCGCCACGCGCTGCTGCTCCCCGCCGGAGAGCTGCCGCGGATAGGAGCGGTACTTCGGAGCCAGCCCCACCATCGAAAGCATCATCGGCACGCGCTTGCGGATCCGGCTGCTCGGCTCCCCGATCACCTTCTGGGCAAACGCGATATTCTCATAGACGTTGCGGTCCTTCAACAGACGGAAATCCTGAAAGACCACACCGATGTTGCGGCGGAATTTCGGGATCTGCCTTCTGTGTATTTTATTTAGATATTTCCCGTTGATGATAATGGTTCCCTCCGTCGGATCCAGTTCCTTTAGCAGGAGCTTGATCAGGGTGGACTTCCCGGAACCGCTGTCCCCAACGATAAAAACAAACTCACCTTCTTCGATCTCCAGATTTACATCATTTAAGGCAGGAACACCTGCAGAATAAGCCTTGCTGACATGTTCCAGTGTAATCATGCTTCTCTCCTTAATGCCAAGTACGCTAATAATCCAATGTTTCCATATATTTCATATATTTTACCACCATAAGGGCGATCTTAAACGTGATCGCGTCCTCAAATACCCGCAGATCCAGCCCGGTGCTCTTCTGGAGCTTATCCAGACGGTATACCAGCGTATTCCGGTGGATGTAAAGCTGGCGCGAGGTTTCGGATACATTCAGGCTGTTTTCAAAAAACTTATTGATCGTAGTCAGCATTTCCTCATCAAATTCATCCGGAGGATTCCTGTCGAAGATCTCTTTAATGAACATCTTGCAGAGCGGAATAGGAAGCTGATAGATCAAACGGCCGATCCCCAGCTGGGAATACGCGATGATATCTTTCTCTTCAAAAAATATTTTCCCGACGTCCAGCGCCATGCGCGCTTCTTTATAGGAACGGGAAACTTCTTTCAGTTCATTCACAACAGTGCCGTATGCGATATGTGCGTTGCAGTCCGCATCGGAGCGGAACAGATTAATGATCACTTCCGCCGTCTTCGCGAGATCCGCATATGTCTCGTTCTCGGTCATCTCCCTGACGACGATAATATTCTTCTCGTCCACGGCCGTCACGAAATCCCGCGACTTCCCGCCGAAGAGGCTGCGGATCCTCTCTAAGTCGTTGCTGTCCTTCTCGCGGTTCGTCTCCACGATAAACACGACTCTGCGCACTTCCGTCTCAATGTGCAGCTTCTTGGCGCGGTTGTAAATATCAACCAAAAGCAGGTTATCCAGAAGCAGGTTCTTGATAAAATTGTCTTTATCAAACCGCTCCTTATACGCAACCAGAAGATTCTGGATCTGGAAGCTCGCAATCTTTCCAACCATGTAAACATCTTCGCCGTTCCCGCAGGCCAGCAGGATATATTCCAACTGATGATCGTCAAAGACTTTGAAAAACTGGCAGTTATTCATCACCTGGCTGTCCGCCGGCGAATCGACAAACGCCTGCGCCGCCGCGGAAAACTGCTCGGTATCCGGAAAAGTAGCCGCAAGAACCTTGCCTTCAATGTCGATGATGCAGAAATCCGTTCTCGTAATGCCCTTCAATCCATCAATGGTATTCTGAAGTATCTGATTGGAAATCATGACGTAACCTTCTCCCCTTTTTGTATGATTTTAAAAATCCAACTACTATTTTAATGCATAACTACAAAAAAATAAAGGGGAAATGTACAAAAAGTTAGTAATTTTTACTATGAACCGCTTCCTTCAAGGTACTCCTGAAAGCCTTCTCCGAGAACTTCCCGGACATCGGAAACGATGACAAAAGCGTCCGGATCGATGGCTACGACACGTTCTTTTACGGTTACGATCTGCTTGCGCGAGACGACGCAGTACAGCACGCATTTCTCTTCTTTCGTATACATGCCTCTGGCGTAAAAGCCCGTCACGCCCCGCTCTAACTCCTCCATCAGCACCTTTGCAACCTCTTCATGCTTTTCGGTGATGATCCAGGCGGCCTTGGAATACTTAAAGCCTTCCAGCAGCGCGTCGCTGACCTGCGCCGCCGCATAAACCGCGACCATCGCATAGAGCGCGGGACGCACTCCGAACACATAAAGTCCGGTCAGTACGACCAGCCCGTCAATCACCTGCATGACGCGCGCTACGGAATGATGGCGCATCCTCCTCTGGATCAGCGCCGCAACCATATCCGTGCCGCCGGTCGTCGCGTTCGCCCGAAGCACCAGCCCCATCCCCGCACCGGAGATCACGCCGCCGAAGAGCGCCGCCAGAAGGTAATCCTGCTCCGCCAGATCCACGACAGGCAGGACATACAGCCACGCCGAAAGCATCACCGTGCCGAACAGCGTGCGGGCAATGAATTTCCAGCCCATCTTCCGCCATGCGATCAGAAAAACCGGAATGTTCAGCGCAAAGTTCGTCAGCCAAAGCGGGATCCCGCCCGGAATCCATGATCCGGTGATATTTTTGATCACGATCGCAAGCCCGGTAAAACCGCCGGTAACGAGTCCGGTCGGGTCAAAAATACACTGAATCGCAAGCGCCAGCAGGGCAGTTCCCAGAAAAATGCAGAAATAATCCCGCACCAGGGCATATTTTCTTCCAACGGTCATTTTTCATCCTCTTTCTGTCCTTCATAATCCGTAATGCGCTTTTCCAGAGAGCGCGTCCGGATCCGTTTCTTCAGCGCGTGGAAAAATGCGGGCAGAATGCCCGGCTTCTTCTGAACCGGCTTCCCGCTGCCCCTTCCGTACCACAGCACCGCGGAAATCTTATCCCGGTGATCCACCAGAAAATACTCCTGCTCCGGGGACGGCAGAATGCTGACGACCGCATCCGGGGTAGCGGCGTTGATTTCATTGACAATGGCGTCCAGTTCTCCCACGCAGTTGTCCATCGCTTCCATTCCGGCGAACTGCATCCGCGGATAATATTCCAGAAGAAACTCCTTCATCTCTTCCAGTTCCTCTTCCGTCTTTCCCAGAAGGAATACATTCTTGTGATTGCGCTCCAGACGCTTCATCAGTTCGTAAAAGAAAGTATGATTCTCCACCTCATGCCGCCGCTGCGCGGAATGTTTCCCGGTGGCGTCGAGAATGCTGATCTCCGCGATCACCGTGTCATCCAGCAGCTCCAGCGCACGGCGCACCCGCTCGTCATTCTCCGCTAAAAGCAGCGTATCCATCGTGACTTCTTCCACGCTATGGAACAGGTTCCCGCTGATATGCTTCTCCAGCAGCATAATGGATTCATGGACCGTATAATTATTCAGTTCGATCCCCGTGATATCAATCGTTTTAATCATAATGCTTTATAGTATACCAAAACCATGTGTTTTTTACAAGCCTTTGCAATCATTCACTTTCTCTGCATTCCGTCAAAATCGGACAACTTTATCATTTCTTCACAAAACAAATGTTTGTATTTTGTCCCTTTCTGCTATAAAAAATGCCACTCTTTTTTGTGGATAACGTGAATAACTCGGTGCATAACTCGATTTTTCGCCATTTCCGGCGTTTCCAATGTGGATAACATTTCTGTTCAAAAAAGGATTTCCGGCAATCCGGAAGCTCGAATTTTGTTTTTTTGTGCAATTTGTACACCGGACCTTCCACGCTCCTTTACGCTGTTGTTCCGAATACCTTTTGAAAACTGCAATTTTCCATTTCAAAAAAAAACGCCCTGCCGGAAACCCGGCAGGGCTGCTTTCGTATTCTGTCTTAAAAAATTCTTCTGACTGCCAAGATCGTCGTATAATTCGCCGGAGAGGTATACTTGATACCGGTTCTCTCGGTTGCCGCATGAACGATCGTGTTATTGCCGACATAGATCGCAACATGTCCGCTGTAGCAGACAATATCGCCCGGCTGCATCTCGCTCGCGCTCACGCCGTAGCCGACGCTCCGCAGAGCTGCAGAACTGTGCGGAAGGCTGATGCCGAACTGTTTGTAAACCGACATTACAAATCCGGAACAATCCGTGCCGTTCGTTAAGCTGGTGCCTCCGTATACATACGGATTGCCGACAAACTGACATGCATAATTCGCAACAGCCTGTCCGTTCGAACCGCTCGGTGCACTGTAGCTCCGCTGGCTGGAAGAGCCCGAATCGGAACTGTACGAAGAGGAACTGCTCGTCTTCCGGGCTGCAGCTGCGGCCGCGGCCGCCATCTCGCGTTCTTCTTCTTCTTTCTTTAATCTGGCTTCTTCTTCTTCTTTCGATTCCGCATAGGTATATACCGTAGAAAGCTTGACATATTCCGAAGATACATAGCCTTGTCCTTCTGCTACCGCTACGCCGACCCATCCGTCTACCGATTCATCGATCACGGTAAGGTCGTCGCCGCCCGGAACCAGTCCGAGGACTCCGCTTTCCGTTGAAGCCTCTTTGCGTACCTTTAAGGTTTCCGTATCCACGGTCGCTACTCTTCTTCCGACGCTCTTCGAAAGCTCTTCGTCTCCAACTACCACAAATTCGGATTTGACATATCCGGTTACGGATCCGGAAGAAATCTTATACCAGTCGCCGCTCGTCTCAAGAACCGTCGCCGCGGAATTGTTATAAAGCTTGCCTAAGATCTCTCCGTCTTCGCCCGGAATGGAACGGACATTGACGTAACTGGTCACCTGAGCGACTGCGATATCCGCATATTCCGATTTCACAACAGGCGTCTCATTCTCGGCAACTTCCGCTTCCGGCTGTGCGCTTTCCATAACTGCGTCGCCCTTCGAGCTGACCATGCACTCGGTAAATGCAAGGGATACGCCTGCAGTCGGCAGGGAAGACGATGTCATGATCTCCGTCGTATAACCTGTAACTCCGGCAGTTGGCGCTGCAGATGCGCTGAATGGAACAGCCCCGAACGACAGGGCTCCGGTCAGGACGCATACTGTGACTTTCACTGCTTTTTTCTTCATTACGTTCCTCCAATATGATTTTTACGTGACTTGTTACAAATTTGTTACATTTGTTACGATGTCATTATAACAAAGCGTCATATATGTGTCAACCCTTATTTTTTACCGGAAAAAATTTCCAATCCCTTGTTTTTTCCGTCAAATTGTGCAATAATGTGTTTACCAAAATGCAAGGAGGTGTCCGGTATGGATATGATGAATGTTTCTTCCGCACTTGACGCTGTGAAGGCTTCTCCGGCCACGAACACGCTGAAGGGAGCCGTCAGCATGAAGATGCTGGATAAGACGCTTGATATGAACGAACAGATGAACGACAGCATGATCCGCATGATGGAGCGTTCCGTCAATCCGCATATCGGCGGGAATTTCGACGAATCTGTCTAGCGCCCTTAAGAGGGCAGGTATTTTCCTGACCGGAAGACAAAACGTGCAGGTTTCCGTTTCACCGGATAGAGCCTGCACGTTTTTTGCGTCTTTTTGTCTTTTTGTCTTTTTGTCTTTTCTATCTTTCCGTGTACCCGTTTAATCCTGTTTCAGCGCAACGGCCTCGATCTCGAGCATCACGTCTTTCGGGAGCCTTGCGACTTCCACGCAGCTGCGCGCCGGGAAATCTCCGGTAAAGAACGTCTGGTAAACTTCGTTGATCGTGCCGAAATCGTTCATTTCCTTAATAAACACCGTGGTTTTTACCACCTGATCCATGCCGCTTCCAGCCGCTTCCAGAAGATGGGAAAGATTGGTAAGCGCCTGTTTCGCCTGTGCGGCGGAACCTTCCGGAATCTCTCCGGTTTCCGGAACAACCGGGATCACTCCCGACGTATACACCATTCCGTTCACTTCGATCGCCTGTGAATACGGTCCGATCGCCTCCGGCGCTTTCTTCGTGCTGATTACTTTTTTCATGCTAAAACCTTCTTTCTTTATATTCAGAACCCGTCTGCGGGTCTTTGGGCTATAATCTGCGGATCTTTCCGTCTGCTAAACTGATCTTTCTTTCCTTATATAAACGCCCCACCGCGCGCTTAAACGCATTTTTGCTTAAGCCGGTTTCCCTTGCGATGACCTCCGGGCTGGCTTTTTCCGTAAACGGAAGCACGCCGCCGTAGGAATCCAGCAGTTCCAACAGCTTCTGTGCATCCGTATCCATCTGGATATACGCCTTTTCCCGCAGCGTCAGATCCAGCTTCCCGTCCTCTTTCACGCTGGTTACTTTCGCGCTGACACATTCGCCGATCCTTAACGAACCGGTATCCTCGTAACGCGGGATCCGCGCCGAATAGCGGTCGTCCACCGCCAGAAACGCCCCGAAATTGTCGCTGAATTCATAGACGCGCCCGGTTACCTGATCGCCCGCCTGATACGGGGAATCCGTTTCCAGCAGATGGTAGATTCCCTTCATGCTCGCGCAGAGGCGGCTGCTCTTATCGATATACAATGTTACCAGAATCTCATCGTCCGGCCGCAGCCTCGCGGTCATTTCCTTATAGGGAAGGAACAGGTCTTTCTCTAATCCCCAGTCCAGAAACGCCCCGATCTTGATCACTTCTTTCACGCGCAGCACGGCGGCTTTGCCAACCGTCAGCTTCGGTTCGCGGGTAGTCGCGATCGGACGATCCTGCGAGTCCTTATATAAAAAGACCTTCAGGCTGCTGCCGATCGTTACGCCTTCCGGAACCTGTTTCGCCGGGAGCAGCACCCGTTCCCGGCCGTTTGGCTCCTCCGAAAGATAAATTCCAAAGTTCACTTTTTTTACACAGATCAGTTCCTGATATTCCCCTAATTTCATATTCACTCCTCACGCCTGAAAAACAACGACTGCATACGCTCCGCCCGCCGGATCCGCCAGCCGCACCGTAACTTTCCGCTCTTCCAGCGCCAGTTCCGGCCTCATGATGTCCTTCTGCCTTGCCTCTTTCTTATACTCCGCCCGGATTTCCCGCGGTACAAAGCCCTGCGGCAGATATTCCTGAGCCAGCAGCACGTATTTCTCATTGTTCATATGCTGATTGGTGTCCATAAAATAATCCGGCACCGTAATTTCCTGTTTCGGTACAAATTCCTGCGTCAGTGCGATCTTGCGCCCGCTGCAGTCCATCTCAATCTGCGGCTCGATCCCGTAAATGTCCTCATAGTTCGAAGGAACCCGGACCGGACGCCCGGTTTCGGTATCGATCAGAATCCAGATGGAATAGGCGTAAGCCAGCCGTTCCCCGTCCGCATCATTCAGGGAAAAATTGCGGTAGCCGTAAAAACCTTTTAGTCCGCATGCCCATGTCTGCACGGTCACGCGCTCTCCGAGCTTCGGCATCCGGTTCTTCACGATCTGCCATGAGGAAAGCATCCACGCCTGATGCTCCCGCGCAAGGACAGCCACTCCCAGCCCCGCATCCTCGGAATGGAAGACGCTGCAGTCCTGAAAATAATTCATGAGCGACGTCCAGGTCAGTTCCCCTTGCGCGTCTGTCTCGCTGTAACGGATCCTGCTTTCAAATTGATATTTCATGCCGTCTGCCTCTTTCTGCGCCCGGCCTTGTGAACCGGCCGTTTTTATAAGGAAAAAGCACTACTTACTTGGATTCGAAGAAGTAGTGCTTTCCAGCTGGCCCACAAGGATTCGAACCTTGAAATGACGGAGTCAGAGTCCGTTGCCTTACCATTTGGCGATGGGCCAATATCGTCTCAACAAATGGTAGTATACATGAATCGGACTGGCATGTCAATGATTTTTTTCAAATTTCGGAGCAAATTTTCCGGATCGATCATTTTGCCTGCAATTACAGAAGGATCACTTCCTGTCCGTCCAGCGCATAGCACGCCTCGTCTCCCCATTCCAGCACGGCGGTGCCGCCGGTCTGCTCCGTGATCATTTTTTCGATCTGCCCTTTCTGCCCGTCCGGAACCATCAGCTGCCAGCAGACGTCCGTTTCGTATTCCGTCTGAAGAACCGGAATCTTCTGCTGCCCGAACAGGTACTGCATCCTGCCGATCCCGCCGTAATCCGTCCGCACCGAAAGGATCCTGCCCCGCTGCTTCTCGATGACCGTGCTGTTTCTTAACCCTTCCTGAACCGCTTTCTGGTACGCCCGCACCAGCCCGCCGGTTCCTAAAAGCACTCCGCCGAAATAACGCGTGACAACGACCGCCGCATCTGTAATCCCCTCCTGCAGCAGGACGTCGAGCATCGGCCTTCCCGCGGTCTGCGCCGGTTCCCCGTCGTCCGAGCAGCGGGTGAGTTCCTGCCGCTGCCCGATCACAAAGGCGGAACAGTTGTGGCGCGCATCCCAGTATTGTTTTTTGACCGCATGGATAAAAGCGGCTGCTTCCTCCTCCGAATGAACCGGCTGCACGGTTGCGATAAAGCGCGATTTTTTTTCCGTGATCTCTCCGCTTCCGCCCCGGTAGACGATCCGGCAATTTCTGGTTTCCTGTTCGTTCAATCCGTTCCTCTCCTGACTGTTTTCGTTTCCGTTTGTTTCTTATAGGGTAACGTCCGCCCGGCCGCCTGTCAACTTTTTCTTTCTATTTCCGCTTATCTTTGGTATAATATTAAAATCAGGCAGAAGAATACCGTCGGCCTGATACCGATTCAAAACGTAAGGAGGCATCATATGAATTACGGAAAAAACTCTATGAAACGCCGGGAATCCCAGATTGATGCACCGGGGAAGCGGATCCGCAATAAATGCGCCGTGACGGCAGGCAAGGTTCTGCTGGTCTTCGTGATCTTTCTGGGGGCGGTCGGCATCAGTTCCGGGATCGGCGTCTGGAAAGGCATTGTAGATTCCGCGCCGGATATATCCGCTATGGATGTAACTCCTACCGGATTTTCCACTACGATCCTTTCCAGCGACGGGCAGGAAACGGCGACGCTTGTCGCATCCGGAGCCAACCGGAAATATGTCACGCTTGATGAGATTCCCCTTGATATGCAGCACGCGTTTGTCGCGATCGAGGATTCCCGTTTCTACACCCACAACGGGATCGACCCTGCCGGAATCCTCCGTGCTTTTGCAGACGGGCTGCGCCAGGGAGGATTTTCCCAGGGAGCGAGTACGATCACGCAGCAGCTGATCAAGAACAACGTGCTGACTTCCTGGACCGGAGAAACAACTTTTATCGAAAGCCTGCAGCGCAAGATTCAGGAACAGTACCTTGCGGTAAAACTGGAAGAACAGGTTCACAACAAGGACTGGATTCTGGAAAATTACCTGAATACGATCAACCTCGGTTCCAATACGCTGGGCGTACAGGCGGCTTCCCTCCGTTATTTCGGGAAGGACGTTTCGGAGCTGACGCTTTCCGAGTCCGCGGTCATCGCCGGGATCACCCAGTATCCAAGCGCCTACAATCCGATCCTCCATCCGGACAACAATGCAAAACGCCGGAAAAAGGTTTTGGACGATATGAAGGAACAGGGCTATATCACGCAGACGGAATACGATGAAGCAATGGCCGACAATGTTTACGACCGGATTGCAGAGCACAATGCGGTCGTCGTTGACAGCTCCGTTAATTCCTATTTTACGGACGCGGTCATTGACAACGTGCTGGACGATCTGGAAAATGATCTGGGCTATACCGAAAGCGAGGCCTACAAGGCGCTTTATCAGGGCGGACTGACCATCTATTCGACACAGGATCTGGATATCCAGCAGATCTGCGACGAGGAGGCAAACAATCCGGATAATTACCCGGCAAAAACTTATTATTCGTTCCAGTTGTATTTTCAGGTAAAACACGCGGACGGTTCCACGGAGAATTTTTCCCATCAGACGATGCTTGCTTATTATAAGGAACAGTCCGGCAATCCGGAATTCAGCATCAAATACAATTCCGAAGAGGAATGTTACGCGGCGATCGCGCAGTACGAGCAGGATATTCTGGGGGAAGGCGATTCGATCGTGGAAGATTCCGAATCCGTCTACATTACGCTGCAGCCGCAGATTGCGCTGACCGTCATGGATCAGTATACCGGCGAGGTCAAAGCGCTGGTCGGAGGCCGCGGGGATAAAGCCGGCAACCGGACCTGGAACCGCGCGACGAAAACGACCCGCCAGCCGGGTTCCACGTTCAAGATCATCGCGGCTTACGCTCCGGCTCTCGATGCCGGGGAAAAGACGCTTGCCAGCGTACAGGACGACGCTCCTCTGACCGTCGGCACCAAGACCTACCGGAACTACGACGGCGTTTTCCGTGGTTTTACCACATACCGTCAGGCGATTACGCGTTCCATGAATATCGTAACCGTCAAGACGCTTCAGGAAATCGGAGTCGATCTGGGTTATTCCTACGCCGAGAAATTCGGTTTTACGACCCTTGTCGATACGGATAAGAACCTCGGACTCTGCCTGGGCGGACTGACCAACGGCGTGACCGATCTGGAGCTGACCGCCGCTTATGCCGCGATCGCCAACGGCGGAGAATATATGGAACCGAAATTTTATACCAAGGTTCTGGATCATGAGGGAAATGTCTTATTGGATAAAACCGAGACCCAGGAAACGCACCGGGTCATCCGGAAAACGACCGCATGGCTTCTGACAGACGCCATGAAAGGAGTTCTGACATCCGGAACCGGCGGCAGGGCTTATTTCGGCGATTCGATGGCGCAGGCCGGGAAATCCGGAACCACCACCAACGACCGCGACAGCCTCTGGGCAGGATATACGCCGTATTATACCTGTGCCGTATGGGGCGGCTATGATGATAATTCCATCCAGACCACAACCTCTTACCCACAGGTGATCTGGCGCGAAGTGATGAGGCGCCTGCATACCGACCTTCCGTACAAGGATTTTGAACAGCCCAGCGATATTACTTCCGCTGTAGTCTGCCGCAAATCCGGCCAGCTTGCCGTCGATGAGCTGTGCAGCCTCGACCCGCGCGGTTCTCAGGTTTACACCGAATATTTTGCGAAAGGCACCGTTCCGGCTGATTCCTGCGAACACCACCAGATGTTTGACATCTGCAGCGAATCCGGAATGATCGCCGGCGAGTTCTGTCCGGAAGAGCTGGTGACGCCTACCGTTTACATCACCGGCGGATCCTCCGACACGGAAGACGGAGCTTATCTTGCCACGGAGGAATTTCTGCAGCAGACCTGTGATATCCACACGGAAGCGCCGGAGGAGCCGGAGCTTCCGGATACGGATCTTCCGGACATCGATCTTCCGCCGGACAATTCCGAAACGGAAAACACACCCCCGGACGCTTCCGGGGGCGGCACCGGAGAGACCGGGCAGAGCAATGGTGCGGGCAGTCCGTAAAAATACAAACAAAGAATTTACGGGAGAATCACTGCCGGTTACGGAAAATTGTATTGACTTTCTTCCCGTTTCTTACTAGAATGAGAGTGCAAAGAAAGTTTACCACTGACCGATATGTGGTATATAAATGGTCGGGTTGAAAGTTTACCGCTGACCAATATGCGGTATATAAGTGGTTGGGTTGAAAGTGTAGTCCTTCGCCGTAAGGCGAAGGATTTTTTATATTGAGGACATACAAATGAAGAAAACAGGTTTTTATATTATTAAAGATAAATTTCTATCTCCATTATTTTGTTAAATATGGCATCTGCCAGCAGGCGATGCCCTTCCTCGTCCAAATGTTCCTGATCTATGCTGCTTGGCTCTGCATAAGACGAAGCATCCAAAAAATAAATATTTTCATTCTCACACACTTTCTGATAAACATCGGCCAATGCTTTTGATGTTGCCACAGATAACGCAGAAAACTCCGGATCATATTCATCTTTCCATACATCTGCGCCAAGATGTATGGGAGAGATCAGCAATATCTTAGATTCGCCTGCATTGATACGAATCTGGTTTATTATTTTGCTTATGCCTTTTCCTATAAAATCAGCAGTTATTCCATATATGGTCTTGCAGTCGTTTGTACCCAGCATTACCACCGTAATATCGATCGGGTTATGTGTTTCCAAAACAGCAGGCAGCATTTGTATTCCGCATCTTCCTTCCCGTAACGGATCATCAAATACGGTTGTCCTGCCGCACAATCCTTCTTCTATAACCCTGTAATTTTCCAAACCCAGTTTCTCATTCAATATGCTTGTCCATCGGATCCCCCATGCATATCTGCCGCCTCCTTTCGGAATCAGGCCATATGTATTTGAATCACCAAAACATAATATCTGTTTCATCCTTTCACCTCTTTAACGCTTACTCTAGTATTTTTGCAGACAGGCTCCTGCATAGATATTATACTATTCATATAGGACAAATCCAATTACTTATTCTCTATAACCGGTAATAGATTTTACCTATTTCACCTGGTCATGCCATATCAAAAAATAGCAGGTGTCTTACCCGCCGTTTAGTGGAGATCAGATACCCGATAGCAAAATGTACTATATCGTTGCCTATCTGCAGGGGGCCGCAATACCGGAAGAGACGCCCAATGCTGAAACTATAGCCTCAATAGAGGAACTGGAGAGTGGTGGCGGTACTCTATTCACCGGCAGCACAGAGGCTCTATTTGCTGAACTGATGGAGGAATAGCCATGCTCAATGTACGATACTCCACCAGATTCAAAAAGGAAAGCACCCGCTCCAAAAGCGGATGCCTCATATCTACCTTCCTCCGTTATCATTCCCCGCTCTCTTCTGTCTCCCCGTTCATAAGGCGTTCTCACAAATTCCCAGCAACTCACGTTCCTCCCCAATGGCAAACAGAAGAAAACCATTTATCAGCACCTAAACCAATCATATCAATCCATATCAAACAGGAGGACACTATGACGCCATTATCACAATACGAGCAGGAAACCGTAGTCAACTATAACGCTGGAGAGCAGACCGCCACCCTCTACACAACGATTCTCTGAATCGTTTGGGATAGGACGGTCATGCGGAAACTTGGCACGCTTGTTGCCGACTTTCCCGACACATACAAGCTGACAGGGCAGGACGAGGTTCCTTTCCGAAATCACACGTCAGTTACCGCAAGCCGAGGGCAGTCAGCACTGAGCAGAGGGATACAGGCAAAGTGATGGAACATCACTTCGGCAGATGATGATTGCAAAGAATAAGATAAAAGGAGATTAGGCAAAATTTAATGGAATGGTGTGTGTGGTTGTGGTATAATATCAGCGTTGAACAATTAAACAATCGGGATTTGATGGTAACACAGGCAAAGGATTTATTATTGAGGATTTTGATGAAATAAAACAAATTACTACCCTCAATACAATGTATAATTTAAAGACATTAATCATTCTCCGAATAGGAGCGACAAATGAATGAAAATATAATCAGAAGTGCAAAAATATATATTAAAGACATATTTCAAAATGACTTTAGCGGTCACGATTACTACCATAGTATTCGCGTATATAATCTTGCAACCCGCATTGCTCAACATGAAAATGTCGACCTAACATTAGTACAACTTATTGCATTACTTCATGATGTTGATGATTATAAACTTTTTGCCCAAAATAGAAATCTCCAAAATACTCGTTACTTTTTAAATTCACATAATATTCCACCCTTGCAAATTGACATTATTTGTTCTATAATTGCTGATATATCATATAAGGGAACGGAAACACATCCGCCTGAAAGTATTGAAGGGAAGATCGTTCAAGATGCAGATCGACTTGATGCTATAGGTGCAATCGGCATAGCTCGTACCTTTGCCTACGGCGGAACCATTAATCGTCCTATTCATGATCCTTTGCTCACACCACATACCGATATAAATTATGCTGATTACCAAAACTGTAAAGGGACAAGTATAAATCATTTTTACGAAAAATTGTTGAGTTTAAAAGAATTGTTAAACACTAGTGAAGCAAAAAAAATTGCAGAACATCGACATTTGTTTATGAATAATTTTCTTAACGAATTTTTTCAAGAATGGGACTGTAATTGTTAAGCCTAATTATTTTAATTCTCTCATTTGTGTCTATGAGTACGTTTAGCCGATCGGTAAACATTTGTATTATCAACAGTTCAGATACCATTCGTGACGATCCATTCTTTTATCAGTGAGATGGGAGTCTGTGTTTTGACTATCTAAAGGAACTTGAAGATATATACGCAAGATAAATTAAACTTTGTTCGGAAGCAGATCAGAACGAGAACTTAAATTATTTGAGGTGAACGAAATGAAAGCACTGGTCATCAATTGCAGCCCTGTCAGAGACGGAGCAACGGCAGAAATCGGCAAGATCATTTCCCGATGCCTCGGGGATCGGTATGAGGTCAGAAGTATCTGTATTGATGATTTTAAGTTCAGCTTTTGCAAGGGATGCCGGACATGCCACCGCACAGCAAAATGTGTCCAGCATGATGATGTCGATAAGATTATGGAAAACTATGAATGGGCAGACGTGATCGTATCGGTATCGCCCTCCTATTGGGCGGATATTCCGGGGCAGTTTAAGGCTTTTATTGACAGATGCACGCCGTGGTGCAATACTCATGAGCCCCACGCAGCTTTAAGTGCAGGAAAGAAAGGTTATGTGGTGGCGTTGAGAACAGGGCCGAGCATGCGGGAATGCCAGCACATTTTTGAGACGATTGAACATTTTTACGGGCATTTGGAGATCGAGTGCTGCGACAGGTTGGGTTTATGTTCTGTAGAGTATAAAGAGGCTGTGGAACCGAGAAAAGAGGAAATCATAGAGTTTTGCAACAGGATTTGACCAACTAGGAAGCAGAACATAAGAACTTTTGTCCAAACAACCATTACCACAATCACAACTGAATAGGCAACACAGCGTCAGAGCGTATAGAGAACAGTCTATGCGCTCTATCTTTATGTAAAGGAGCAGAGGATATGGCAGAAACCAAAAACGAGCAACAGCCCCACAGTTTCAAGCGAAAGTTGGGAAACACCACTTACACCGTCAAGGTACATTTCAGTAAGGACACTGATAAAACCTTTAAGGACAGAGTGCAAAAGCTGATTATCAATGAGTGCCTTGAAAAAAATCAGAAATAATCCACGTCAACACTTGACAACTCTTATCAGAAGAAAACCATTTATCAGCACCGAAATCAATCATATCAATCCATATCAAACAGGAGGACATTATGACGCCATTATCACGATACGAGCAGGAAACCGTAGTCAACTATAACGCCGGAGAGTAGAGCGACACCCTCTACAAAATGATTCCCTGAATGGTTTAGGATAAAGCGGTCATGCGGAAACTTGACACGCTTGTTGCCGACTTTCCCAACACATACAAGCTGACAGGGCAGGACGGGGTATCTAAGACCTATTCCTTTCCGAAATCACACATCAGTTACCGCAAGCCGAGGACAGTCAGCACCGAGCAGAGGGAACGGGCAAGGCAAATGATGATTGCACAGAATAAGAGAGGATTAAGCAAAATTTAATGGAATTGTGTGTGCGGTTGTGGTAAAATAGCAACATTGAACAATGAAACAAATCGGGATTTAGGGAAGGAAAATATGGTCAGTATAACAGATGCAAAACAGATTATCAGACTTGCAACGGATGCGGAGATTAAAGTATTTCTTGACGGCGGTTGGGGTGTAGATGCGCTTATTGGATATGAAACAAGAAGACATAACGATATTGATATATTTGTAGAAAAGAAAGATTATCATAAATTTATACAGATAATTAAAAACAATGGTTTCTATGAGATAAAAATGGAGTATACAACAACGAACCATACAGTATGGGAGGATTTGAAGAAAAGAATTATTGATTTACATTGTTTTGAATATACAAAAAATGGTGAAATTCTTTACGAATGGGATTGTTTTCCATCAGAGATTTTTTCGGGAATAGGAAAAATTGAGGAAATAGAAGTTTCTTGTATTGAACCGTATAGTCAACTGCTGTTCCATTTGGGATACGATTATGATGAAAATGATATGCATGATGTAAAGTTGTTGTGCGAAGTATTTCATATGGAACTTCCTGAAGAGTATAGATAATCATAACTTCCCATTTGTCGGGGAAAATCAAAAAAGAAATAAAATATAAAAATTGAATATTGTTTACCTTTGGGTAGCGATTATCTTAACAGACAATCGGCTACCTTTTTTATTTTTAGAAACCGTCAACACAGCACAGAAAGTCGCCGTCTTTCCTGTTGCTACTTGTCAAGGACATATTCATCATTTTTCATCATTTTTTCCCCGACTGCCCCGTTTCCCATGCTCTAAGTCATAGAGAATGACACGTTTCAGCCTGTCCTCCACACTCTGGGCGCTGGTGTCTGAAAAGTGTACCTCTATCAAATATCTTGTCTTTTCGATCTGATGCTGCAAGCAGGGCGGTGTCTGCCCTGCGGTGTTGGTCTGAATGTTGTCGCTCATGTTCCTCCTTTTGAACGCAAAAAAAGCGCATGGTTTACATTTTACTGTTTCCATGCGCCTTTACGCTGCTATTTTGATATTAAATTATTTTGTTAATTATGCCAACTGCATAAGCTCGGCTTCAA
>CANQDS010000008.1 GCA_947593655.1 uncultured Lachnospiraceae bacterium
AATACATAAAAATAAATTTGACACAAAAAAATAAGCCTGGCAAGCCTTTCCAGAGATTAAGGTGTTAAAAACCCGTGTATCTGTCAACGAATCACGTCGGATTATATGAGAAATACGGCTGCGAGTACCGTACACAGATGAAAGATATGGACGGAGAAGATTCTAGGGTGTATGTGAAAAGAATTGAATGAGCATTGCATGGATTGGTAAAAATCATGTGGCTGATATCCGATGATACAGAAACGCCGTAAGGGGAACGCGCCAGAAGGCGTTTCTTTTATGGAAAGGTGGCATACATACATGAAAAAATTTTCACACATGAAGTATAACGATAGACTGCGGCTTGATATACTTATAAGGGCAGGACATGAGCCAAAAGAGATTGCGAAGATCTTGCATAAGCACGTAAGCACCATTTACAGAGAGCTAAAGCGGGGAAGATATATTCATACTAATAGCGACCTGACGGAGGAGGAGCGCTATAATCCCGATGAAGCAGACAGGAAAGCGCGTGAAAACTTAAAGGAAAAAGGGGCAGGGCTGAAAATAGGGAACGACATTAAACTAGCGAACTATCTCGAAAGCCTTGTCGCGGATGAAAAGTATTCCCCGGATGCGGCGTTAGCAAAAGCGAGGGAACGCCGGGGAGAATTTTCAACTATGATATGTACAACGACATTTTATTCATATATAGATAAAGGAATATTCCTGAAATTGACAAATAAAGATCTTCCAGTGAAGAAAAACAAGAAAAAGAAAAAGAGGAAGGTACGGCAATCACGTGCGAGCAGAGGGGAAAGCATAGAAAACAGGCCGGACGAAATCGACAGCCGGGAAACGTTCGGGCATTGGGAAATGGATACGGTAAAGGGAAAGAAGGGAGTGACAAAATCATGTATGTTAGTTTTGACGGAACGGAAGACACGGACAGAGATAATAGCGAAACTGCAGAATCAGAAAGCAGAAAGCGTTACAAGGGCACTGGACAGAATAGAAAAGAAGTGGGGAGATCTATTCTATAAAGTGTTCAAAAGTATAACAGTTGATAATGGATCGGAATTTGCAGACTATGAGGGAATGGAACGGTCATGCAGGAGAACGGGGAAACGGACAGAAATATATTATTGCCATCCATATAGCAGCTATGAGAGGGGGAGCAACGAAAACCAGAATAAAATGATCCGGCGCCACATTCCAAAAGGAACGGACATAGACAAAAAGACAGAAGAGGATATTGAACGCGTGGAAGATTGGATGAATGACTATCCCAGACGGACATTAGACTACTGCAGTAGCCGGGAACTGTTTGAAATGGAGTTAAAGGCAATATGATTTGTTCACAATGCACAAAACAAGCGTTCTTTTTTGTGCATTGTGTGGAAAGAGAAAAAATCAAAAATTCTTTCGCATTTAATGTTGACATTTTCGTGGATTGGTAAAAAATATATAAGATATTGACATTTGAAAGTTGTGGGCTTATATTATAATAAATAATATATTATTTAAGTAGGAGGACAATATAATGAATGAGACAACTAAAAAACATTTTTCCACCAAGGTAAAATCAATGATTTTGTCAATGATACTTCTTTTGGCGATTGCAGTACAGATTGAACCTGTGTATGCAGCTAAAACAGCTACGTGGTCTTCTTCCAAAATTCCTGGTTCGGATATTACGAATGGGACGCAAAGGTCTTTAACTTATTACACAGGGGATATATCATTTGTAGCTACAAAGTTGGGCGGCGATTGCAGTTATATTGCAGCTAAATGTAAGGGAACGGATATAGCTATTAAGAATCATGCAGATGGTGTTTTAGTTAGTGTAGTAAATAGACCAGCTAATTTTCAAATTACACCGACAACGGATGGGAGAACAACGATGTCATTTGATATGCGTGTAGTAAGTAATGCTACAAAGTATCAAAATGTATATGGTTCTGGAACAATTGGTTATTAGTAAAAGTTTATAATTTGAAATGGGGAAATTTACTGGTTTATAGCATTCCTATTTTTACATTAGCCGTTTGCTGCAGATAAAAGTGAAAAATTGCTGAGGTCAGGAGACCGTTATGAATAAGAAAAGAAAAAGCATCATTTGTTTTGCTGCCGTAATGGCTGCCGCTGCTGTTTTGGGAGGGATTTTCTGGTATGGAAACCGGCGGCCTTCTGAGGCAAAGAAAGCAGACTGGGCAAATATCCAAAAAACTTATCCGAAAGAGGTGCAAGAGGCCAAAAACGGGAAATATCCGAATCTGAATGTCATAGAAATGAATCCGGATTTCAGCGGCATAGAAGACCTTTACCAGATCGATCTGGAAGCAAATTGGGATTATAAAGAAAATACCCCCAAAGAGAATCTGCAGCAGTTAAAAAACATTATTCATGATTTTTATGGAGACTCCTTTGAACTGCCGCCGATACAGGTGACTTATTTTCTTTCTGAGGACAATTATGAAGAAGTTTCAATGGATGAATTTGAACAGATGATCTCGAAGGAAACAGAGAAAATATTACCGTATTTTCTGCTGTTCGGCGATGGCAGGACCGAAGGGAAAAAGGGTTTTTTGCAGCTTGATTCGAGCATGACGTCTCTTTGGTTTTCCAAAGGAGAAATTCCGGAAACATTTCCGATGTATTCGTATGACATAAAAAAAGTTTATAACCTTGCCGTAAACAGGGACGGTCTGGAGGATAAAATACAGCTTCAGGACGGATAGATCACGATTGCGGAAGCGGCTGCCTTTATTGAAAATTATTTAAATAATGAATTGCCGTATGAAAAAAATCCGGATTTTGTGTATCAGGTGGCGGAAGTACGGGTGCTGGATGTGGAAGGTCAGGATGCGCTTGGCTTCTGCGTCAGGAAAACATACCGGAATATTCCGTTTGATTATGTGGACGGTTCGACGGATAACGAATTTACCAGTCCGTATTGGGATGACAGAGGCGAGCTGTGCATGATAAAAACGAATGAAATTGATAATATCTGCGGACTTGGGGGAGATACGTTTTCAATCATTGAAGCGCCGGAGCCGATCAGTCAGGCGGTTTCGCTGGAAGACGCGCTTCATGCTGTATCGGATGAGATCGGCAGAAATTCCGTATACGATATCTATGGTGTGGAACTGGTATATCAATTTATACAGGAAGAACCTAAGGAGGAGGCGGCGGATGCGCCTGCGCGTTATAACGGGCGGCTGAAGTGGAAAATCATTGGGAAAAACCAAAATGATGATAAAGATACCCTGTTTTATGTGGATTTGGAAACCGGAGCAGTAGCCAGCAGATTCAAGCCGGAGTATGGAGAATAAGCATGGAAAATCGAAGGAAATCAGGACGGTCGATCGGGATCAATGTAAAAAGGATGTGTGCGGCTCCGGCTTTTTTCATTGCGGCGGCAGCAGTGTTTTTCATACTTTTGAGCGGATATGTCTATATTGACAGCTCCAATGGAAAAGCCTACAGTATTTTTACGCTCCTGTTTACGCAGGAGAGGCGGCTTTTCATAGAAAAGGCAGGTCTTGTATCGCACGACATTGCATTAAGCGAAAGCAGGGGTTCGCTATGGATGTTTGCGCCGATTGTTGCAGGACTTCCCTTTGTTGCTGTGCTTTGTTCCGGCAACGCGCATCACAGTACCCGATTTGAAATTTACCGGACGGGAAAAAACCGGTATCTGCTCGGCAGGTTATGCTCCGCAATGCTGGCCGGAGGCTTGCTGATGACACTGGGGCAGATATTGTATATCATCGTTGTTTATGCCGTAATGGGACTCCCAAGTCTGGACAGCAGTTATATGGCGGCGGCTTATCAAAATGGCGCATGGAGCGGAAGCGTCTGTAAAACGTTCGGACTGGCGGGAATGTTATTTCTTAAACTGCTGTCTTCTTTTTTGTATGGATGGATCTCGTCTTATTTTGCAGTGCTGTTTTCGGTTTTTATCCGAAACAAGTATTTGATCATCAGCATCCCTTTTATGATGAATTATATTTTGAACGGTTTACTCCAAAGCCAGATCAGCAAAGGGATGGCTCCTTTATTTCGCTCTAAGGTTTTTCAGGCGGTTGTTTTTTCTCAAAATATGCAGTCCGTCTTTTTGATGGAGGGAAAAGAAGCGGCGGCGGTTCTGCTGGTCAATCTTTGTCTGGCGGCGGGACTTTTCTTGGTGCATCGTATTGCTTTGGAAAGAAGGTGTGATTGTGGAGAATAACCGGAGTGCGTTCTCGTTGAAAAAATGCTTTCATATCGCCAAAGGCGAATATGTAAAATGGATCTGCAATCCGAAACTGACGTTGTTTGCCATTATGTTTCTTTATATTTATGATGCAATGATTACCAAGATGGTTCAGGCGGCAAATGACCTGAATACAGAATTGATGGTGTTAGAACCGTTTATCGCAATTTGCAATTCTTCCCTGCTGCTGTTGGTGCTGCCGTCTGTTTATATCGGATTGATGGGGGATTTTCCGCGGTTAGACGGAAATTCCATGTTTTATCTCCAGCGCTGCGGAAAGCAGAATTGGATGATCGGGCAGCTTTTGTTTTCTGTGTTCGCCTCTTTTACGTATCTGTTTTTGGTTTTTCTGGCCTCCGCAGGGAGCATTTTCTTTCGGTGTACCTATGAAAACCGATGGAGCGATGTCACGACAAAATATGTAAAATATTTTCCGGAGCAGTCGGAAAGTATGGTAGCGAAGCTGATCGACGGCAGGCTGTATAATAACCTGAAACCGGTTAGCGCATGTCTGCTGTCTTTTGCGCTGATGCTGCTTTTTCTCGTCCTTATCTCTATGATGCTGATGAGCGGATTTGTAATCGGAAAGCATGCGGCGGGAATCGCCGTTACCGCAGCACTTGTGTGCATAGGGACGGCGATCGTTCAGTTTCGCAGCAGTTTTTACTGGCTGTTTCCGACGGCGCATGTTCTTTTGTGGACTCATTTTGATGAAATTTACAAATATCAGGTTTTTCCGATCGCCTGTTCGTTCCTATGTCTGCTGGTGCTGATCGTGCTTTTTTACCTGATCAGTTTCTTGCGGATCGATCGGTACGATTTTTCTAAAATTGCGGATATGGAGGATTAGCGGTATGGACAGCGCATATGGCGGGCGTTGGCTATGCACAGATGACCGAAATGAAAAATATTCCAAAGAAGACAGGCAGGAGGGGGGGAAGATAAAGATGCCGGAACGTCTGCGGGCAGAAATCAGCATTCAGGATGTGAATCTTGTAATTGAAAAAACAACTATTTTAAGCGGAATTTCCATGGAAATGGAAAAGGGGAAAATTTATGGACTGATCGGAAGGAACGGTTCCGGAAAAACAATGCTTATGAAATGCATTTGCGGTTTTGTCCGACCGACCGGCGGAGAGATCCGCGTACAGGGAAAGCTTGTCGGTACCGAGGTGGATTTTCCGGAAAATATCGGGATCATTATTGAAAATCCGGGTTTTATTCCGTATTACAGTGGAATGAACAATCTAAAAATGCTTGCGGAACTGAACCGCAGGATCACAAAGGAACAGATTGCAGATACCATGCGGCTGGTCGGTCTGGATCCGGAGCTCAAGCGTCATGTCGGCAAGTATTCTCTCGGAATGAGGCAGCGGCTGGGAATTGCATAGGCGATCATGGAAGATCCGGACATTCTGGTTCTGGATGAACCGATGAACGGATTGGACAAAGAGGGAGTCGCGGATATCAGAAAGATTTTTCTGCAGTTAAAGGAGCAGAAAAAGACAATGCTGATCGCAAGCCATAATGCGGATGATATCGAGATATTGTGCGATCATGTATGGGAAATGGAAAAGGGTACTGCGGTCAATCTCAAATAGCCGGGGTTTTTAGCTGGGGGTTTGTTTTTTTCGTTAGTTGCGGCATCTGTCAAGATGTGCTATACTGAATCTGTTCTGCGGCAGGGTGATTTCCCGGCGCAGGGCAGAATACCATGCGAAAAGGAGAGAAAAATGGATCAGAATCAGGAAAACCCATACACACCGGGACAGGAACCTGCCGGCCCGGCCCCGTATCAGGCGCCGGAACAGGAGAACGGCGGTCCGGCAACGTATCAGGCGCCGGAACAGGAGAACGGCGGTCCGGCAACGTATCAGGCGCCGGAGCAGGAGCCGGCCGGTCCGGCAGCATATCAGGCGCCGCAGCAGGAGTCTGCCGGCCAGGCGTACTATCAGGCGCCGCAGCAGGAATCTGCCGGTTCGGTATCCCTGCAGAAACCGGATGCACAGCAGAGCAGCCAGTCGGCCGGGCAGACGCAGTACCAGACGATCGGACAGTCTTATCAGACGCCGTACCAGACGCCGTATTCGTCGATGAATACATTTCCGGTCGAGGACAACAGTCCGGGCGGACTTGCGGTCGCGTCTCTGGTAACCGGAATTTTATCCATCCTGTGCTGCTGCATCGGAGTTGGAGCGCTGTTCGGGATCGCGGCGATCATCCTCGGATGCGTTTCCCTTTCCCAGAGAAAAGGAAAAGGACTTGCGATCGCCGGCATCATAACCGGAGCATTCGGCCTGATATTCAGCATTGGCATGATCATTTATTATGTGGCTATTTACCGGGTAATACAGTCGGATCCGACGTACAATCAGATGTTCTGGGAAGAATTTTATGACAATTACGACGGCTATTATAATTTTAAGATGAAACTGTTTTAAGCAGGAGAAAAGACAATGCTGCGACCTACGATCGGACTGGATTGGGATGACGTCACCGCGCCGTTTAACAGTCTGGCCATTGCGATGGCAAATGAAAAGTACGGCATCACGCCGCCGCTTTCGATGGAAGAGATCGAAAGCTGGGAGAATACCGGAAGAGCCGGTGTGATCAAGGAATTTTATCATGATGAGGAACTGTACCGACGGCAGAAGGTTTCGCAGAAGACGCGCCGGGAAGTGCGCCGCCTGATGGAAATTGCCGATGTGTATATCATAACGGCGGCGTATCCAAAATTTATGGGGATCCGTGCGCAGCAGATCGTGGAAGCGTTTCCGGAACTGCCGCACGAGAACATTATTCTGGGGAACGCCAAGAATCTGGTGCATTTTGATATCATTCTGGACGACGCCATCCACAATGTACTGGAATCGCCGGCCGCCTACCCGGTGCTGATGCGCAAGCCCTGGAACCGCAAGATGACCGGGCTGCTTTCCGTCAATGACATGACGGAATTTGTTTCCCTGGTGAAACAGATCATCCGCGCTTCCCAGTCGAAGAGCGGGGCAATCACGGTTCCTTCCGTGCTCGCGCTGGTCGGTCCGTCCGGTTCCGGGAAAACGGAGATCGCGAAGGAACTGTGCAGCGATTCCCGTTTTGCCAGTCCGCTGACGTACTGCACGAAGAAAAGCGACAAGCATATTTATCTGACCGATGAGGAATTTGAACGGCAGCAGTTTTTCGAGAAAACGATGTATGCCGGCGTGCGCTACGGCACGAAAAAGGAAGAGATCGAAGCGGTTTTAAAGGAAGGACGCTTCGCCGTTATGCCGCTCGATATGTGCGGGGCGATCGCCATGAAGCGCCACTTCCCGACTGCGATCATTTATGTTTCAAAGGATAAGGAAATATTGATCCGCAGCATTGTAGAGGAAGATATTTTTTCCGCGGAAGAGAAAACGCTCCGGATCCTTTCCATCGATGCGGAGAAGCGGAACCGGAAGATCTGCGATTATGTGGTCGATAACCGGACCGGAAGCGGAACGGCGCAGATCCGCAGACTGATTTCCTGCCGTTCCGAAACAGCCTGACAAATGTATCGTAAGCGTAGCTGCCTTTTGTGCAATTCCGCTGGACGCAAAGAGCCTGTTATAAGAATAATTTATAACAGGTTCTTATTCTTTTCAAATTGCAAAGGGCAGGAGAAAGTTGTATGATGCTAACAAAACAGTAGAAAAGGAGATTATGATCATGGCAAAGAAACCTTATTCAGAGAGAAATTTGAAATTTGAAACTTTACAGCTGCATGTTGGACAGGAAAAGGCCGATCCCGTTACGGATGCGAGGGCCGTTCCGATCTATCAGTCCTCGTCGTTTGTATTCCACAATTCACAGCACGCCGCGGATCGTTTCAGCTTAAAGGATGCCGGAAATATTTACGGCAGGCTGACGAATCCGACGCAGGATGTTTTTGAACAGCGGATGGCGGCGCTCGAAGGAGGAGCGGCGGCGCTTGCGGTTTCTTCCGGAGCGGCGGCGGTTACGTATGCGATCCAGAACCTTGCTTTTGCGGGCGACCATATCGTAGCGGCGCAGAATATCTACGGAGGAACCTACAACCTGCTTGCGCACACGCTGCCGGATTACGGCATCAGCACGACGTTTGTGGATCCTCTGGAGGTTTCCAATTTTGAGGATGCCATTCAGGAAAATACCAAGGCGGTCTTTATCGAGACGCTGGGGAACCCGAATTCCGAGGTGGCGGATATCGAAGCGGTCGCAGAGATCGCGCACCGGCACAACCTTCCGCTTTTGATCGATAATACATTCGGAACTTCCTACCTGATCCGCCCGATCGAATACGGCGCGGACATCGTGATCCATTCGGCGACGAAATTCATCGGCGGCCACGGCACCACGATCGGAGGCGTGATCGTGGATTCCGGGAAATTTGACTGGAAAGCTTCCGGAAAATTCCCGCAGCTTACCGAGCCGAATCCGAGTTACCACGGGATCAGCTTTGTGGATGCGGCGGGAGCTGCGGCTTATATCGTCCGGATCCGCGCGATCCTTTTAAGGGATACCGGTTCGACGCTTTCTCCGTTCCACAACTGGATCTTCCTTCAGGGACTGGAAACGCTTTCCCTGCGCGTGGAGCGCCATGTGCAGAATGCGCTGAAAGTCGTCGATTATCTGTCGAAGCACCCGATGGTGGAGAAAGTCAACCATCCGGCGGTATCGCAGGATGCGAAACAGCAGGAACTTTACCGGAAATATTTCCCGAACGGCGGCGGTTCGATCTTTACCTTCGAGATCAAAGGCGGAGAAGAAACCGCGCTCCGGTTTATCGATAATCTGGAGCTTTTCTCGCTGCTGGCGAATGTCGCGGACGTCAAATCGCTGGTCATCCATCCGGCGACGACGACTCATGCGGAGCTGAACGCCGAGGAACAGGCGGCGCAGGGCATTAAGCCGAATACGATCCGCCTTTCGATCGGAACGGAAAATATCAACGATATTATTGAAGATCTGGACGGGGCGTTTGAAGCGGTTTCCGAACAGGCGTAACGCAGCACTATTTTTTTCCAAAACGGATTGTATTTCCACAAAAAGAGGTATAAAATAAATTTCAGGGGTATTTTAAAAAATTAAAAGGAGATAGGAAATATGTTTGGTTTTGGTCAGTTGATTGACATTCTTAAGAAAAATCCGAAGAAGATCGTTTTTACGGAAGGAAACGATCCGCGGATCTTAGAGGCTGCTTCCCGCCTTCTGGCAGGATATTTCCTCCATCCGATCTTAGTCGGGAATGAAGAAGAGATCCTCAAAGCGGCGGAGGACAGCGGCTATAATATCCGGGGCGCGCAGATCGTGGATCCGGCGGATTTTGACCGGATCGATGAAATGGTCGATCTGTTCTGCGAACTCCGCAAGAGCAAGGGCGTGACGCCGGAGCAGGCGAGAAAGACGCTGGCGCAGGGCAATTATTTCGGAACGATGTTAGTGAAAATGGGAATAGCGGATGCCCTGTTAGGCGGCGCGACCTATTCGACGGCGGATACGGTGCGTCCGGCGCTTCAGCTGATCAAGACCAAGCCGGGAAATTCCATTGTTTCCTCCTGCTTTATTCTGGTTCGCCCGTCTGCAACGGGAGAGAATGAAGTTCTGGCGATGGCGGACTGCGCGATCAATATCCGCCCGTCCGAAGATGAACTGGTTGAGATCGCGGGCGAAGCGGCGAGCTGCGCCAAGATCTTCGGGATTGATCCGAAGCTTGCCTTTTTAAGTTATTCCACGTTCGGCTCCGGAAAAGGCGAGGATGTGGACCGGATGCGCAATGCGGCGCAGAAAGCGAAGAAGCAGTATCCGGATCTTCCGATCGAAGGCGAGATGCAGTTTGACGCGGCGGTGTCCTTAAACGTAGCCCGCACGAAATGTCCGGATTCCGAAGTGGCCGGTCATGCCAATACCTTTATTTTCCCGGATATCAGCTCGGGAAATATCGGTTATAAGATCGCACAGCGTCTGGGGCACTTTGATGCCTACGGGCCGATCCTCCTCGGACTGAATGCGCCGATCAACGACTTGTCGCGCGGCTGCAACGCATCGGAGGTTTATTCTATGGCGATCATTACGGCGGCGCTTGCATAAGCCTGGTACTGTCCCGCGAACGGAGTGAGCCAATGACAGTTTAAGTAGAAATAAGGAATCAGAATGGGCTGCCCGGAATCTGCGGGCAGCTCATCATCATTGAAAAGGCAAAAAGGAGGGGAACGGATGCGGATAGGAATGGGATATGACGTACACAGGCTGACGGAGAACCGGGCGCTTGTCTTAGGCGGCGTGACAATTCCGCATACTCTGGGGCTGCTGGGGCATTCGGACGCGGATGTGCTTTTACATGCGGTAATGGATGCGCTGCTCGGCGCTGCGGCGCTCGGCGACATCGGAAAGCATTTTCCGGATACCGATCCGGCGTACAGCGGGATTTCCAGCATGAAGCTCTTAGAACAGGTCGGGACGATGATCGCGGAAAAAGGATATGTCGTTGATAACATTGATGCCGTGGTGATTGCACAGAAGCCGAAGCTGCGCCCGTACATAGAACAGATGGAGCAGAATATTGCGGATGTGCTGCAGATCGCAAAAGAACAGGTCAATGTAAAAGCGACGACGGAAGAAGGACTCGGTTTTTCCGGGCGTGAAGAGGGCATTGCCGCGCAGGCGGTCTGTCTGCTGAGCGGTTTTTACGAGGGCAGCGTGCCGGTCGGAGGCTGCGGGGGATGCAGCGGGTGCGCGGGCTAGGGTGGATGGACTAGAAATACGCGGGTAACAGTTCAGCCTAGGACTTTGCACTTGCTGCAAAGTCCGTAAGAACGTGTAAATTTTGCCGAGTGGGAATCCCGGAATGTATTGACATTTGCTGGGATTTTGCTAAAATGAAAGACACGTAACATATTAACCCTATAGTAATTAAGGAAAGGTGATGAGAGATGTTTAAGAAATGGAAAGGCGCTCTGATCCTTCTGCTGTGCCTGACGCTGTGCGTGCAGTATGTACCGCGCGTATTTGCTGAAGATGCAGCCGGGGAAACGGAGTGGATCGATCTGGAAGGCAAGGTGGTCGGACAGGAACCATCGCAGCAGCAGATCATGCTGATGTCGCTGGCCAAGGATGGAAGCGTCGCGCTGCAATCCGGCAGTTATACGAATTGGATCGACCGGGTGGACATACCGGAATACGCGAAAGATTTGTATGACCAGCTTGCGGATGAATTGTTCTGGACGGATGATGCGAATTTCAGTGCAACAGGAACGAACGCCAGAACGGTTACTTATAAGTATGCAGATGGGCATGAGGAACCGCATACATTAAATGTGATCGATGTTTATGAAAAATCGTATCCGGACGGAGTAACAGATGATGTCGCTGATGCTGATGCGGCTGAAGCTGCTGCTTATATTCAGGCTGCCTGTGATGCTTTGGATCGTGACTATCCGGGGCTTTACTGGCTTTCCGGAATGGTGAAGACCGGAACTTCGTATTCTGTTTCCAGCAGAGACGGTCAGATTACCGGAGTTAAGGTCTATCTGATCTTAAAGGATCATACATCGGGCGATGAGTATGATATGAGGCGTTCCGGTTATCAGACTGCGGCTGCTGTTCGGAACGCGATTGCAGAACGTGATGCTGCCGCAAAGGTGATTCTGGACGGTGCATCCGGGGACGCTTATAAGCAGATTCAGTATTTCAACAAGTGGCTGACAGATCACAACGAGTACAATACGAATCTTGCGACCGCTGCTTCCGCTTCACCGCTGTCATGGGAATGTATCAGTGCATTAAAGGGCAGCACGGGAACGAACGGCCCGGTATGCGAAGGCTATGCCCGCGCATTTAAATATCTGTGCGACGAGAAAGGGATTCCTTGTGTACTCGTAGACGGAAATGCTAAGAATAAGGCAGATTCCGCGGGAGAAGCCCATATGTGGAACTATGTAAAGCTGGGTGAACAGTGGTATGCCGTTGATGTAACGTGGAACGATCCGGTTGTAGATGGAAGAACCGGTGCATTATCGGGAGGTGAACGGGAACTTTATCTTGCAGTCGGTGCAAATACCGTGAACGATAGCGGTATGACATTCAAGGAGTCTCATCCGGCAGAAAACCGGGTATCCACGAGTGGAACCGGATTTACAAACGGACCGGAGTTAAGCGAGGAGAAATTTGATACAAATACAAAACTTCCGGATCTGACTGATCCGGAACCGGATGATTCATCGGAAGGCGAAGGCTCGGGAAGCGAGAACGATCCGGAACAGGATCAGCCGAGCAACCCGCCGTCGGAAAGTGAAGGCTCAGGAAGCGAGAACGATCCGGAACAGGATCAGCCGAGCAACCCGCCGTCGGAAGGCGAAGGCTCGGGAAGCGAGAACGATCCGGAACAGGATACGCCAAGCAACCCGCCGTCGGAAGGTGAAGGATCAGGAAGCGGAACAGAACCAAGCAACCCGCCGGCAGGAAGCGGAACCGATTCGGGAACATCGGATGCTTCACAGGAGATGGGGAATACAACGGCAGCGGCTGTTGCTGCTGATATTCAGAGTGCGGCTGCATCAGGAAACGGCACGGTTACGGTTACGATGGGAAATGACACCGAAATCCCGCAGACCGTACTGGACGCAGCGAAAAACAAAAATGTTGATCTGGTGCTGAATATGAACGGATACCAGTGGGTGATCAACGGCAGGGACATTACAACTGTCGCTTCCGGCGGGATCGATCTGGGAGTTGCCAAAGATGTGCCGAATGCAGTACCGGACAGCCTGATCGCATCCGTTGCGGACGGACAGGCGGACTCGTTCACGCTTTCTTTGAACCATAACGGAACATTTGGATTCAAAGCGGTTCTGACGATTCCGGCAGGCAGGGAATATTCCGGAAAATACGGGAATCTGTATTATTACAATAAGGACAGCGGAAAGCTGGAATTTGTGAGCGCAGGAAAGATTGCTTCCAACGGCGAGGTAAGCTTCACGTTTACCCATGCTTCCGATTATGTGGTAGTGATCGGCGAGAATCAGACGCCTGCGGCAAGTCCGGCAACGGGCGATCCGTCACTGATGATCTTATATGTCATCCTGCTTGCGGCTGCGGCTGCAGCTGCCGGAATGGCAATCGTAAGACGCAGAAATGCTTGATAAAAAAGAAAACCGGAAGGGTGCAGCGGATCGCTGCACCTTTTCCTGCATTTCGCGGAAAATACTTTCTCTTGACAAAATGCGAATTACTGCATAAACTAAATTAGAAAATCACTGATCGATCATATTTTTGTTTCGGGAGCATACAAATGGAGAATAAATTTTGTATTTACAATACATTGAGCCGGACGGTGGAAACGGTCATTCCGAATGAGGACGGGAAGATCGCCATGTACACCTGCGGGCCGACGGTTTACCATTATGCGCATATCGGGAATCTGCGCAGCTACATCATGGAGGACATTCTGGAGAAAGCGCTCCGCTATATCGGCTATGACGTGAAGCGCGTCATGAACATCACGGATGTCGGCCATCTTTCCAGCGATGCGGATACCGGGGAGGATAAGATGCTCGCGGGCGCAAAGCGCGAGCATAAGACGGTCATGGATGTTGCGCGGTTCTATACGGACGCCTTTTTTTCGGACTGTAAGAAGCTGAACATCAAGCGGCCGGACGTGGTGGAGCCTGCGACCAACTGCATACCGGAATTTATCCATATGATCAGCGTCCTTTTGGAGAAAGGGTATGCCTATCAGGCGGGCGGCAATGTTTACTTTGATACTTCCCGGCTGGAAGATTACTTTGTCTTTTCTTCCGCAGTGGAAAAGGAGCAGCTTCAGGTCGGCGTCCGCGACGATGTGGACGAGGATCCGAACAAACGGAATAAGAATGATTTTGTGCTCTGGTTTACGAAATCCAAGTTCGAAGACCAGGCGTTGAAATGGGAAAGCCCGTGGGGCACGGGGTATCCGGGCTGGCATATCGAGTGCTCCTGCATCAGCATGAAGCATCTGGGCGGGCGGATGGATATCCATTGCGGCGGCGTGGACAATATTTTTCCGCATCATACGAATGAGATCGCGCAGTCGGAAGCGTATCTGGGGCATAAATGGTGCAATTACTGGTTCCATGTGCACCATCTGAACGACAAGTCCGGCAAAATGAGCAAGTCCAAAGGGGATTTCCTGACGGTGTCGCTTTTGGAGGAGAAAGGCTATGATCCGCTGGTTTACCGCTTGTTCTGCCTGCAGTCCCATTACCGCAAACCGTTAGAGTTTTCCTATGAGGTTCTGGACAATATGACGGCCGCTTATGAGAAGCTCGTGAAACGGATCGCGGAGTTAAACGGCGAAGGGGAAACGGACGCGGAGGCGTTTGCGGATTACCGGAACCGGTTTATGGAATATCTGTGCAGCGATCTGAATACTTCTATGGCGGTTACGGTTATTTATGACCTGTTAAAAGCCGATATCAATGATAAGACGAAGCTTGCGCTGATCGCGGATTTCGACCAGGTGCTGTCTTTGAACTTAACGGAAGCGGCGGCACGGTTAAAGGAAGCGGGTTCCGGCGTGGATGCAGAACTGGAATCTTATATTAAAGACCGGATCGCGGAGCGCGCCGCGGCGAAGAAAGAGAAGGATTTTGCACGGGCGGATGCGATCCGGGCGGAACTTCTCGACCGGGGCATCGCGATCAAGGATACAAGGGAAGGCACGGTATGGGAGAAGATTTCATGAGCAGCGGAATTAATTCCTATATCCGGGAGCAGTTTGGCAATCCGGAAGTGGATATCCGGACGTATTCTCCTCTGGTGCTGGCCTACATCGGAGACGGGGTGTTTGATCTGGTCATCCGGTCGGTTGTCGTAGGAAAGGGCAATACGAAGGCCGGAAGGCTCCACAAACGGACCAGCCGCATCGTGAAAGCGCATACGCAGGCGATGATGGTCAAGGCGCTGGCCGACGTACTGACGGAAGAAGAAGCGGGGATCTACCGCCGGGGGAGGAATGCCAAATCCCCGAACATCGCCAAACATGCGACGGTGGAGGATTACCGGAAAGCGACCGGTTTTGAGGCGCTGGTCGGTTATCTGTACCTGACCGACCGCTTTGAACGGATCGTCGAGCTTTCGAAGCTGGCGATGCAGAGGCTGAAACTGGAAGCATAGGAAACGGCATAGGAAGAACGGAGATATTTATGGAAGACCAGGGAAATAAGATCGAGGGGCGCAATCCCGTACTGGAAGCGTTCCGCTCCGGAAAGACGATCGATAAGCTCTTTGTTCTGGACGGCTGCCAGGACGGCCCCGTCAGAACGATCATACGGGAAGCGGGGAAACAGGATACCATCATAAACTATGTCTCGAAAGAGCGTCTGGATCAGCTTTCCGAAACGGGAAAACATCAGGGAGTGGTTGCAATTTCCGCGGCATACGCATATGCTGAAATAGAGGATCTGCTGCGGGCGGCCGAAGAGAAAGGGGAACCGCCGTTTCTGATCCTTCTCGACGGGATCGAAGATCCGCATAATCTGGGGGCGATCCTGCGGACCGCGAATGTGTGCGGGGCGCACGGAGTCATTATCCCGAAGCGCAGGGCGGTCGGGCTCACCCCGGCGGCAGTCAAGGCTTCCGCGGGAGCGGTAAACTACACTCCGGTAGCGAAAGTGCCGAATCTGTCCAATACGATCCGGGAATTAAAGGAACGCGGGATGTGGTTCGCCTGTGCGGATATGGACGGAACAGCCATGTACGATCTGAACCTGACCGGTCCGATCGGGCTTGTGATCGGGAACGAAGGAGAAGGTGTCAGCAGGCTCGTCCGCGAGAACTGCGATATGACGGCGGCGATTCCGATGCGGGGCGAGATCGGCTCCTTAAATGCATCGGTTGCGGCAGGCGTGCTGGCCTATGAAGTAGTCCGCCAGCGGATGGCCAAAAGAGGGTAGCAGGAGTGGAAAAATATGATGAGTTTCCCGACGAGGCGCTGATCGGGCGTCTGCGCGCGGGAGAAAACGAAATCATGGATTACATCATGGAGAAATACAAGCCGCTGGTCCGCAAAAAGACGCACGCCATGTATCTGATCGGGGGCGAGAACGACGATCTGATCCAGGAGGGGATGATCGGGCTGTTTAAGGCGGTCCGTGATTTTAAGGAAGACAGGGAGAGCTCTTTTTGCAGTTTTGCGCAGCTTTGCATCAGCCGCCAGCTTTATTCGGCGCTGGAAGCCTCCAACCGGAAAAAGCATGTTCCGCTCAACACCTATATTTCCCTTTCGGCGGAACAGAAGGAGGACGGAACCGCCCTCGGGGAGCTGTTAGTCAGCAAGCGGGTGGTCAACCCGGAGCAGCTTGTGATCGAGCAGGAAGGCTGGGAGGATTACCAGAAGCAGCTTCTGGAAAACTTAAGCAAACTGGAACGGCAGGTGCTGGATCTGTATCTGGAGGGCAATTCCTATACCCGGATCGGAGAGATCCTCGGGAAGCCGTCCAAATCAATTGATAACGCGTTACAAAGGATCCGTGGAAAAATCGAAGTACTGGAAGGCAGGTGACGATATGCAGTTTACAAGAATCGGAGAGCATACCATCAAATGTGTCATCTCAGAAGAGGAAATTTATGAACTGGGATTTACGATGGATGAGATCATGAGCAATGGGGAACGTACCCAGGAATTTATGAACCATATTTTTGATCTGGCGGAGCAGGAATTTCAGATCAAGTTTGATCTGGGCGTTAAGACGGTGCGCGCGGATTTCCTGCCGGATCATACGCTTTCTTTGACCTTTTCCGAGCATCCGGCCGGCGTGATGGATCACTTAAAGGACATCATCACCAACCTGTTGAATTCCATTCCCGCGGAAAAGTGGGAGGAGATCCGCAATAGGAGGCAGGACGGAGCGGAACTGCCGGACGACGACGAGGAAGACCTCTCGGTCATCGTTCTGTTTACGTTTAAACGCATGGAGACGCTCATACGCTTTGCGAAGCAGGCAGAGATGGAGAATATGCCGGGCAGTTCGCTTTACAAGGAAGGGAGAGAGTATCTTCTGATCATGAACCTGTCGAACTGTGAGGAAGACGAGGTTTTCCGGTTGTCCATGCTGGCCGATGAATATGCTTCGTTCGTTCAGATCGGACGGGAGCGGTATGCGTATGTGAAAGAGCATGACGAAGTCATTCTGGAAGATCATGCCATAGAGATGCTGCGGCAGTTATAAGATCCAGAGCATTGAAAAATGCCCTGGATTTTTTCCGCCCTTGATCCGGCCGGCGGCTTGCCTGATTGTTATTGAGTGCTTAGCGCTGCCGCGGCCGGCGGCTTGTTTGATTATAATGAACTTACTTCGTTTCGCCCCGGCCGGGTGATCTGTTTGCGCAACGAAAACTAAGGATGCGCTTTCTTGTTTCAAAACTCATCCTTAGTATTTTTACCGTCGGCAAACAGAGGCGCATAACGCCTCTGCTGGACGATGGAAAGGTGGTATTCTTTTCGGAAGGAGCGGTTATCCTAATATCTTGCGGATGGATTCCAGTACGCGGTCTGCCTGGAAAGGTTTCACGATGAAGTCTTTCGCGCCGGACTGGATCGCCTCGATAACCATCGACTGCTGGCCCATTGCAGAACACATCACGCAGGTTGCGTTCGGATCAGCGGCCTTGATTTCCTTTAATGCCTGAATGCCGTCTTTGTTCGGCATGGTAATGTCCAAAGTGACAAGATCTGGCTGGAGCTCTGCATATTTTGCAACAGCCTCGTTGCCGTCTGCTGCTTCCCCGGCAATTTCAAATCCTCCCTTTGTCAGGATGTCTTTCAGCATCATCCGCATGAAAGCTGCATCATCAACAATCAATATCTTTGCCATTTATCGTTCCTCCTGTTTTAAAATCTGTTTTACAATACTTAGTGGGTAAAGCTGAAGCATTTCGCTGTCAATTAATTTGTCGACCGTCAGTTTAAACGTGACTTTGACAATATCTGTTCCGTTGCACAACTCCTCCGGAATTTCAAAAGTCGACTGATATTTGGAATTCACAAGCGGAAAACCGATGTCGGTCGGAGTCTGCAGCAGGGATGCCATCGAAGTGGCGATCGTCCCGCACATCTGGTTCATTGCTTCCGATATGGCGGACATCGTCAGTTCGTCAAATGCCATATTGGAAAGATCGGTTCCGTTTCCCCCCATCATAAGGTTCGCGATCACCAGTGCGTCCCTTTCCTTTAAGACCATAAGGTTCGTTCCATCCAATCCTTTGGTGTAGGGAACCTTCACTAAGATACGATCATCCCGCGCCAGCTCTTCCTCTTTGGAAAGCACTTCGACTTTGGGCGTCGTAATGTTCGTCGCGCAGTTGAGCATCATGCTCAGCGTTGTAGCGGCATTTCCAGTACAGATGTTCGCTATTTCGCCGATGATGTCAGCCTGCTCTTTCGTTATGCTGTTCATCAATCTCCCTCCATAGTACCTGATACCTGTCTTTGATTATAGCAGACATGAGCAAAATAGAAAAGAAATATTTTATTTTTTTCTATTTTCATGTTATGATAGCTAACAGAGTACGAGGAAAAAGGAGTGATCATATGGCTGAAAATCCGTATTTAGAGGCTTTAAAGATAGGAAAACGGGAATATAAGGCGCGTGTGGCGAGGGGGCAGTTCCCGTATCTGCCGGTACTGGACGATATCTTATCCCACGCCGAGATCCAGACGGAGCAGAAAATAGGACTTGTGCAGGTGCCGCTGGAGTTCGTGGTCGGAACCAGCACGATGGGGCGCACGCGGGCGTTTGCCGCGAATTTTATGCCGATCATGGAAGTGGGGACGGAGTTTGCCTACAAGTGGGCGCATCTGTCGGAGGCGCAGCTGACCGAGGGCATCCGCGATCCGATCGTTGCTTATGAATATATGAACCGCTATTATGTGGTGGAGGGGAACAAGCGCGTCAGCGTCCTGAAGTATTACAAGGCGGATTCCATTCCGGCGGTCGTAACGAGGAAGATCCCGAAGTATTCCGATGACGAGGAGATCCGGCTGTACTATGAATTTATGAAGTTCAACGAGGCGACCGGGCTGAATACGATCGAATTTACCCGCCTGGGCAACGCGGAGCGCCTGCTGGAGCTGGTCGGGAAAGAAGGCGAGTGGGACGAAAAGACGCTGGAGGATTTTAACAACATCCTGTTTTATTTTACGAAGGCGTATAAGTTCCGCGGCGGGGAGAAGCTCCCGATCGCCATCGGAGATGCGCTGGTCGCGTTCATGAACGTGTTTGACTACGAGGAAACGCGCGCCATGTCGCCGGCGGATTTTAATACGAAGATCCTGCAGGCGTGGAACGAGATCGTCATGATGACCGAGAAGGACAAGGTCGGGCTGGTCATGGATCCGAAGACCGTGCAGCGGAAGAATCTGCTCAGCTTCTTCCTTCCTGTCACCACGAAGAAGTTTACGGTCGCGTTTTTGTATCCGAAGTCGCCGGAGGGATCCGACTGGATCTATGCGCATGAACTGGGAAGGATCTATCTGGAAGAGACGTTTTCGGACGTCATCGATACCATCAGCGTCAATAACGTCAATGAAGATAACATTGAACGGGTGCTAAACGATGTGATCCGGCTCGGGGCGGGCATTATTTTCGGCATCGGGCCGCAGATGATGAAGCAGAGCTTAAAGATCGCGGTCGAGCATCCGGAGGTCAAGATCCTCAACTGCTCGCTGAATACGCCGCACAAGTACATCCGTACTTACTATGCGAGAATGTATGAGGCGAAATTCTTATCCGGAATGGTTGCGGGATCCATGACGGAGAATGACAAGATCGCCTATGTCGCGGATTATCCGATCTACGGGATGATCGCCAACATCAATGCGTTTGCGCTGGGGGCGGCCTGCGTCAATCCGCGCGCGAAGGTTTATCTGGAGTGGTCGACGCGCAAGGGCTACCAGCTGGAGAAGTTTCTGGCGGACAACGATATCCGGTATGTATCGGATCAGGATATGATCACGCCGCGTTCGGCGTCCCGGCAGTTCGGATTGTACCGCTATGAAGGGGATCAGGCGACCAATCTGGTCATGCCGCTCTGGAACTGGGGGATTTTTTATGAAAAAATGATCCAGAGCATTCTGGCAGGATCTTATCAGTCGGAAGAGAACGCAGAAGGCCGCGCGCTGAATTACTGGTGGGGAATGTCCGCGGGCGTGATCGATCTGATCTGTTCGAAAAATGTGCCGCGCGGCGTGCAGCGTCTGGTCGATCATATGAAAAAAGATATCTGCGGCGGTTATATTGTTCCGTTTTACGGGGAAATCTATTCACAGAGCGGTTCTTTGATGAATAAAGAGAACGAATCCATGAAGCCGGAGGATATCATGAACATGGACTGGCTGAACGAAAACGTGATCGGTACGATCCCGGCGATCGATGAGCTGGTGGACGGCGCGAAAGCGGTCGTGGAACTGAAGGGCGTAGAGGAGGCCAAACAGGAGTCCAACGGATAAGATTTTTGAGAAGGTACTATTTTTAAGGGGCAGAGGAAACCGAATCGGATGAAGATACTATTTATTGCGGATGAAGAGGCAAAAGCGTATTGGGATTATTTTCGAAAAGAAGATTTTGAAGGGGTGGAACTGATCATATCGTGCGGGGATCTGAAAGCGGCGTATCTGTCGTTTCTGGCGACGATGACGTCGGTGCCGGTTCTGTATGTCATGGGGAACCATGACGACAAGTACGACAGGAAACCGCCGGAGGGCTGCGTCTGCATCGAGGACCGGATTTACAATTTTCAGGGGATCCGGATCCTCGGGCTGGGAGGCTCCTACCGTTACAAGGAGGGGAAAAACCAGTATACGGAGCAGGAGATGGAGAAGCGGATCAAAAAGCTGCGTTTCAAACTGAAGCGCAGCAAGGGGTTTGACATTCTGGTGACGCATTCTCCGGCTTACGGCCTGCATGACGATGTGGATCTCTGCCACAGGGGGTTTGATGTGTTTAACCGCCTGATCGAGCAGTACCGCCCGAAATATTTTGTCCACGGGCATGTCCATATGAATTACGGGATCAAGTTCCCGAGGGAGGATATGGTGGGCGAAACGCATGTCATTAATGCCTACGAAAAATACATGATCGAACTGTAGGCATCGGCTGCAAAGGAGTGTCAGAATGCGTACGAAAGAGAAAACAGAACCCATTGCAGACAGGGCATTTGCGGAATTGCTGGATGCGCTTGCAGATGCTTACCTGCATCCGCGGGAAGGCGACCTTACGGACCGGAACGGAAATACGCGCATACCGGTATTGCAGGAGCGTTTTCAGCTGTCTGCTCTGAAAATCCGGAGGCTTTTGGTTACGGCGGAGGTTTTTGCGCCGGTTTCGGAAGCGAAAGAGAAACAGATGCGCCAGATCCGGCAGCTGGCGGATGCCGGGAAAACGATCCCGGAGATCGTAGAAGCGGTGCATATGTGCGAGACGGCCGTGAAATCTTATATTCCTTACAAAAAGGGAACGTGTAAGATCCGCATTGACTGCAGGAGAGAGGAAGAAGAGCCGGACAGCGCGCCGGAGGAAAGCATTGCCGAGGAGCTCCCGGAGCGGAAAGAAGCGCTGGAACGTCTGCAGAAGGCGCTGAAACAGTATCAGGACGAACTGGAAAGGACAGGATCGGATACGGTCGATAAAAAGTTTTATCAGCGCCTTGACGACTGCCTCTGGAGCGTGCTTTCGGTGTTTGCGGGCTATCCGTTCTGCACGGCGACCGGGCTGGCGTTTACCTATACGATCCGCGGGTATGAAATGTTTGTTGACCGGAAAGACAAATCCATTACCAAATCGACGGTTGCGATGGCGTTCCATCAGGGGTTAAAGCTGCAGTACGGCCCGCAGGGCGCCGGTTGCGTATCGGGGCCGAAGAAACTGGGGACGTTCGGCGCGTCCTATCTGTACCCGGTTTTTATCCGTCTGGGGATCATCCGGAACCGGCCGGTTTCCGGTTAAATTCCGCATCCGGGCGGTAAAAACGCCGGGAACGTGCCTTTGTACAGACTCGTTCCCGGCTGGAAGAATGGGTAAACAATAATTATGACTTATGAATCATGACTCATTAATAATTCTCACAGCACAATTCGAAATAACTCTGCGGGTGGCTGCATACCGGACAGATCTCCGGTGCGCTCGTGCCGACGACAATGTGGCCGCAGTTGCGGCATTCCCATACCTTTACTTCGCTCTTCTCGAATACCTGCGCCGTCTCGATATTGTGGAGCAGGGCGCGGTAGCGCTCTTCGTGGTGCTTCTCGATCGCACCGACTTTGCGGAATTTCTCCGCAAGCTCCGGGAAACCTTCCTGTTCGGCGGTTTCGGCAAATCCGGCATACATGTCGGTCCATTCGTAATTCTCTCCGTCTGCAGCGGCCTTTAAGTTCTCTGCCGTGCCGTTTACGCCGCCGAGTTCTTTAAACCACATCTTCGCGTGTTCTTTCTCGTTGTCCGCCGTCTTCAAAAAGATCGCGGCCATCTGTTCGTACCCCTCGCGCTTTGCGACCGATGCAAAAAACGTATATTTATTCCGTGCCAGAGATTCTCCCGCAAAAGCTGCTTCCAGATTCTTTTCCGTCTGAGTACCCGCATATTTGCTGCTTACGCCCATTGTCTGTTTCCCCCTTTTGAAAATTAGTAGTGGTGACACCTAGTTTACCTTCTTTTTCGGAGAAAGTCAAGAAAATTCTGATATATTTACTATTTTTCAGAATTTTGATTCATTTCCAGCATCCGACGGATCGCAGACTGGAGCTCCGGATGCTCCCGGTATGCCTCGATTAAGACGCGCTCTTCCGGAGAAAGCGCAAATTCGGTAACATCCGGGCTGCTTGGATAGAAAATATTGGCGATATTTCCGATCTGGTAAATCTCGCAAAGGGTCAGGAACATATCGGTGGTAGGATGCGCCTGATTGCTCTCCCAGCCGTATATGGTCTTTTCGGCTACGTTCAGGTGATATTTTGTCTGTAAGACAGACGCGACATCGCGTACCTGATAGCCGTTTAGTTTCCGGTACCTTTTCAATACCTCTCCGATCTTTTTGTTTTTCATGTTATTTTCCCCTCTCTTTTTGATCGTGGGCCTGATGCCGCAAATCGCTTTCCGACAGCCGGCCCGATATAAAAAACTTTATTTGAAAGCGTTAAAATCTTACAATCTATGGGGTAAATTGGCAAGCAATTCTGCTGAATAGAGAGAACAGAACAAAATTAAAAAAACACTTTCTTGTAAATAGAGAAGATTCCGGGACGCCGGAAAAAAGCGTTTCCGATTTATCTTGTTTATCTTGCGATTCCACGGGAAAATGCTATGATAGTAAGAGAGAATGAACGGGCGGGCGTTGAGCCGCCCGGAGGTCATGAAATTTGGAGGTACAGGCTTGAAGAAAACGGTTTACATTCTATATGCGCTGCTTTTTCTGGTTCTGGTGGTTCTTCTGGTCGTGGGGATCATCCGTTATTCTTCCCGGGACAAGGAACCGGGATGGCAGCCGGACAGTGTGCAGCAGGACACAACGACGGAAGAGACGGAATTGTCGGAGGAGGCGCTTTTAAAGGTCGCGGACGATTATGAACTGCAGGGGGATTTTCAGGCGCAGAGGGAGGCGCTGATCGCGCTGCACCGGCGCTATCCGTCCAGAGAATATGTGGAGCGGATCAGCAGGATTGCCGTTTCCAAAGACGCTTCCGACGCGCAGACGGCCGGGCTGATGGAACGCCTGACGGAGGGGCTTTCCAAGGGCGATGCGGCCGGGCTGCGGGAACTGGTCGGATCGCAGGAATGGGAGCGGCAGATGAGGGATGATCTGGCCGGAGTGCAGCGGAAGACGGAATTTACCGGGGAGCGCACGATACAGGTGGCGTCTGATGCGTATACTACTACTGCGGCGGCGGAAACGGAGGACGGCTCTTACTGGTATTTCGCCGTTGATGCGGACGGAATGATCATCGCGGAAACCGGTTATGCAGACGGAGTTTACCAGGGCGGCTGCCGGATTTCCTATTTTGACCGCAGCAACGAGCTGATCCGGGATTTTACCGGGACATTTCAGGAGAATATCTGCGTCGGGGAATTTTCGGTCACATATGACGGCGTAGTTTATTCCGGAAAGCTAAAGGAAGACGGGACAACTGCCGAAGAACAGATTGACGAAGTTTCGGAGGAAGGGAACGTGATCTATGCGTATGCGGAAGACGGAAGCTATCTCTATGAACCGGATGCCTCGGAGGAATCCTTTGTGATCGGCCGGGAATATCTGGGGCTTCCGGAGAAACTTGTCTGGTAAAGAGTGCAGGGAGGAAAATTTATGGAACAAAGGAGAAAACAGATCCTGACAGCGGTGGCAGCCGTTCTTGCGGTTCTTATCGTGGTTCTTGCGGTCTGGGCGGCTGTCAGCGCGGCGGGAAGGAACAAAAAAACGACGGGAAAGCCGTATTCGGCGGAAAATACGCAGGAAGATACCGGGGCGGCGGCCGATGAAGATGCGGCCGGGAATGATGCGCTGGAAGCATTTGAACAGGAATACGAACGGGAATATGAGGAAATGCCGCATACTGCGGTTCTGGCGGCCGCAGGGGCATCTGCGCCGCATGTAGGGACGGTGGAAGATGAGGACGACGAAGAAAACGCCGCCCGGCCGGGCTCGAACGGCAATAACGGAAACCGCCGGCCGGGCTCGAACGGGAACCGGGGTAACGGCGGAACTGCGGGCGGAAATACGACGTCCGGAGGCGGTGCATCTGCGGGCAATAACGGAAACACCGGAAATACGGGAAGCAGCGGAAACGCAGGAAGCACCGGAAACGCAGGAAACACCGGAAGCACCGGAAACACGGGAAGTACCGGCAATACCGGGAGCACCGGAAACACCGGGAGTACCGGCAATACAGGCAGTACCGGAAATACGGGAAGCACCGGAAATACGGGAAGTACTGGAAACACCGGGAGTACCGGAAACACCGGGAGTACCGGCAACACCGGCAGTACCGGAAATACTGGAAGCTCCGGTAATACCGGCAGTACCGGAGGCGCGGAAACCGGCGGCGGAAATACCGGAAGCGAAGGAACCGGAAGCTCCGGGGAGAACGGCGGCCAAAGCCATCCGGGCGAAGGGCCGGAAAACCCGTCCGGTCCGGAAGACGGCGGGACCGGGGGAAGCGAAGAATGATGGATAGGATAGGTATATGAGTAATAAACCGATAGATTTTGATAATCGAAAAATGGCGGATATGCTTGCCAGTTTCCGGTTTTACGGCTCTGAGGATATTTTTCTCCGCGAGCTTCTGCAGAACGCCTACGATGCCTGTTATACCAGGCAGGCGTTAGAGCAGAGCTGGGGGGCGGAATTTTTAGCGGCCCAGCAGGATGAAATTCCCCGCAGGCCGAGGGAGCCTTATGTTCCGTCCATCCGGATCGAGCTGAACACGGAAATGCAGGTACTGATGGTCGAGGACAACGGGATCGGCATGAATGAGCAGGATCTGGTCAATTACGTCGAAAAGATCGGAAACAGCTATTATGTCAGCGAAGAGTTTGCTTCGCAGAAATTGTCCTATGTGCCGGTCAGCCGGTTCGGGATCGGGCTGCTTTCCTGTTTTCTGATCGCGCATACGATCCATATTGATTCGCGGAAGGACAAATGCGCGAATACGGCGTGGAATGTTTCCAATCAGGTTTCGCTTGTCCCGGTTTCCGCAAAATGGTACGGTTATTCGATGGAGATCGAGCGTTTTAATCCCAAACAGACAATGCGCGGGACGCGGATCGCGCTGACGCTGAAACCGGAATACGCCAAAAAGCTTTCCCTGAACTATCTGACAAGGCTGGTCAATTATTTCATGGCGTACCAGCCGATCCCGGTCGTGATCAACGTGGACGGGAAACGGCGCGTTCTGGGGCGTCCGGGCATGGAAAAAGCGGACTGGATCAATTCGGTGGCGGGGATCAATACGATCGAAGTCGACGACGAGATGGTGGAGGGTTATCTGGTGCTTTACAATGTCCAGCACCGGCATATGATCGGAACCTCCGTGCTGTTCCAGCAGAATTTCCGCATTTCGCCGGAAGGCGTCGAGATTCCGTTAAAACCCGAATGGCTGAAATACATGGGCTATTACTTAAACGTCAAGGACCGCTATCTCAATCTGGAGCTGACGCGGGACGGCGTGGTCCGCGATAAGAAATTCCGGGTGCTGCGGGCGAAGGTCGGGGCGCTGATCGTAGCGCATTACAAGGACAATATCGTGGGGCTTTCCCAGTTCTTAAAGGACGGCAGGGAAAATATCATGTCGGAATTTGAACGGGAGATGAATCTGATCGCGAAAGCGTATTTTGTCCATGTGTTTTTGAAGAACAAAGAGGTGCAGCTTCCGATGGAAACGGTGATCAGCGGTTACTTCGGCCGGGAGATCAAGATCGCCGTGATCACCAAGAAAATGTTTGTCTATTACCGGAAGCACCATATCGCGGCGTTTGTGAGATTTATCAAAGAGTACCAGCTGATCCTGTTTGAGCCGAATCTCCACAGCTTTATGCAGTTTATCATGCCTTACGTCAAGAGCCGGGAAGCTATCGTGACGAAGACGCCGGGAGTCGTCTATCTTGCCGTCGCCGCGGATCTGCGGCAGCCTCTGGCGCGCCCGAAGCCGCAGTACGGCTACCGGTGGCGGGTGGAGGAGTGCCGGAATGAGAATCTGTTCTGTTTTATTACGAACGATCAGTACCGCTCGTTTGAGATCAATGTCAACCGGAAGAATAAGAATGCGCAGCTTTTCGATCAATGCATGTACAGCCCGAAGATCCGCATGATCTATGAGGTGATCCTCGAAAACATCAAGCAGCGGATTATCAACACTACGAATGGCTGGAACCGCATTATTGATTTCGGCGGTTCTTTCGTCGAGGAGTGGCAGTCCGAGAATCTGGCGACCGTGCAGTCCATCGGCTGTCTGGAGGACGATTTCGCGGATTCCGTCAACCGGTTTATCGATTCCAAATTAAGCGACGGGGAGCGGAAACGATACGGTCTTATGGACCTGCACTTCACGAAGGACAATTTTATCAGCTGGTGGTATCTGTAACGGCCATCTGCTTATGCGCAAGCGCAGCGCATCTGACTGTCATATCATGATTGGCTGTGAATAGAAACATTTTTTCAAAAAACACTTGAAGGTGACCATAGGTCACCTTTTATAATGCCAGTATACCTGTTATCACGAAACGAGTTTTGCTATAAAGCGTTATCTGAAAGGAGATTTTGATGAAAGGAATTATTCTGGCGGGCGGTTCGGGCACGCGCCTGTATCCGCTTACGATGGTAACATCGAAACAGCTTCTGCCGATCTATGACAAGCCGATGATCTATTATCCGATGTCGGTACTGATGAATGCCGGCATCCGCGATATCCTGATCATTTCCACGCCGCAGGATACGCCGCGCTTTGAGGAGCTTTTAGGCGACGGGCACCAGTTCGGCGTGAAATTGTCCTATGCCGTGCAGCCGAGCCCGGACGGGCTGGCGCAGGCGTTTGTGATCGGGAAGGATTTTATCGGGGACGACACGGCGGCGATGGTTCTGGGAGACAACATTTTTGCGGGACACGGCTTAAAGAAGCGCTTAAAGGCGGCGGTAGAAAATGCAGAGTCCGGGAAAGGGGCGACGGTGTTCGGCTATTACGTGGACGATCCGGAGCGCTTCGGTATCGTCGAGTTTAATTCCGAGGGAAAAGCCGTTTCCATCGAGGAAAAACCGCAGCATCCGAAGAGCAATTACTGCGTGACCGGGCTTTATTTCTATGACAACCGGGTGGTGGATTTTGCGAAGAACTTAGAGCCGTCCGCGCGCGGGGAACTGGAGATCACCGACTTAAACCGCATTTATCTGGAACAGGGGGAGCTGAATGTGGAACTGCTCGGGCAGGGCTTCACATGGCTCGATACCGGGACGCATGAGAGCCTGGTCGATGCGACGAATTTTGTGAAGACGGTCGAGTCCCACCAGCACAGAAAGATCGCCTGTCTTGAGGAGATCGCCTACTTAAACGGCTGGATCAGCCGGGAGGATGTGCTGGACGTTTATGAAGTTTTGAAGAAAAATCAGTACGGGCAGTATTTAAAGGACGTACTGGACGGAAAATATCAGGAGAATCTGTATTAGATATAAAACTTACGTTTATAGAAAGGAAAAACGATTATGACGATCATTGTTACCGGCGGAGCCGGATTTATTGGAAGCAATTTTATTTTTTATCAATTGGAAAAGCATCCGGAAGACCGGATCATCTGTCTGGACAAACTGACGTACGCCGGGAATTTGTCCACACTTGCGCCGGTGATGGAGAAGCCCGGATTCCGGTTCGTGAAAGCGGATATCTGCGACAGGGAAGCGGTTTACCGGTTGTTTGAAGAGGAAAAACCGGATATCGTCGTGAACTTTGCGGCGGAGTCCCATGTGGACCGCTCGATCGAGGATCCGGAGATCTTCCTTAAAACCAATATCATGGGAACGGCCGTGCTGATGGACGCCTGCCGGAAATACGGCATTACCCGCTATCATCAGGTATCGACCGATGAAGTGTACGGCGATCTGCCGTTAGACCGTCCGGATCTGTTCTTTACCGAGGAGACGCCGATCCACACCAGCAGCCCGTACAGCTCCTCCAAGGCGGGCGCGGACCTTCTGGTGCTGGCCTATCACCGGACTTACGGGCTTCCTGTCACGATCAGCCGCTGCTCGAACAACTACGGGCCGTATCATTTTCCGGAGAAGCTGATCCCGCTGATGATCGCAAACGCGCTGAACGACAAGCCGCTTCCGGTCTACGGGAAAGGCGAGAATGTCCGCGACTGGCTGTATGTGGAGGATCACTGCCGGGCCATCGATTTGATCATCCGAAGCGGAAAAGTCGGCGAGGTTTACAATATCGGCGGCCATAACGAAATGACCAATCTGGATATCGTAAAGATCATCTGCCGGGAGCTTGGGAAGCCGGAAAGCCTGATCACCCATGTGGAGGACCGCAAGGGGCACGATATGCGCTATGCGATCGATCCGGCGAAGATCCACCGGGAACTGGGCTGGCTGCCGGAGACGAAATTCGCGGACGGGATCAAAAAGACGATCCGCTGGTATCTGGAGCATAAGGAGTGGTGGGAAACCATTATTTCCGGTGAATATCAGAACTATTATGAAAAAATGTACGGGGACCGCAGGGAGGTCGAAGCATGAGAGTATTTGTTACCGGAGTCGGCGGACAGCTGGGCTATGATGTGATGCAGGAGCTGAAACGGCGCGGCCATGAAGGGATCGGGAGCGATCTTGCGCCCGCAGAGAACCGGACGGCGTATGTGCCGCTGGATATTACCGATGAGGCGGCGGTTCGTCGCACCGTTGCGCAGATTCGGCCGGATGCCGTCGTCCACTGTGCGGCATGGACGGCCGTCGATCTGGCGGAAGAAGAGGAAAACGCGGCGAAGGTACACGCGATCAATGCCGGCGGAACGGCTTATCTGGCGGCAGCCTGCCGGGAAAACGACTGCAAAATGGCCTATATCAGCACGGATTACGTTTTTAACGGGCAGGGCGAAACGCCGTGGGAGCCGGACTGCAGGGATTACGCGCCGCTCAACGTCTATGGGAAATCAAAGCTTGACGGCGAGCTTGCAGTCGCCGGAGCGCTGGAAAAGTATTTCATCGTCCGGATCGCCTGGGTATTCGGGAAAAACGGGCAGAATTTTATCAAAACGATGCTAAAGCTCGGAAAGACGCATGACCGGATCCGGGTGGTCAGCGACCAGATCGGGACGCCGACGTATACGTTTGACCTTGCGCGCCTTCTGGTGGACATGATCGAAACCGAAAAGTACGGCTATTATCATGCGACAAACGAAGGCGGCTATATCAGCTGGTATGAGTTTACCAAAGAGATCTTCCGCCAGGCGGCGGCCTTAGGGCACAGCGAGTATGAGGAAGGGCGCCTTTCGGTTGTTCCGGTGACGACGGAGGAATACGGAGTTTCCAAAGCCGCGCGGCCGTTCAACAGCCGGCTGGATAAGAGCAAACTCGCGGAAAACGGCTTTCGGCCGCTTCCGGACTGGAAAGATGCGCTTTCCCGTTATTTAAAAGAGCTAATGGAGGAATAGAGGATAAAATGGGACAGATAAAAGTGGAAAAAAACGCGGGCGGGATCGAAGGCCTCTGCGTGATCGAACCGACGGTCCACGGAGACGCAAGAGGCTATTTCATGGAAACCTACAACCAGAAGGACATGGAGGCGGAAGGGCTGGATCTTGTCTTTGTCCAGGATAACCAGTCCAGCTCCGTCAAGGGTGTTCTGCGCGGCCTGCATTTTCAGAAGCACTATCCGCAGGGGAAGCTGGTGCGCGTGGTGCGCGGTTCGGTGTTCGATGCGGCGGTCGATCTGCGCAAGGGCAGCAGTACCTACGGACGGTGGTTCGGCGTGGAGCTGACCGAGGAGAATAAAAAGCAGTTCTATATTCCCAAGGGATTTGCACACGGATTTCTGGTACTGTCGGATTTCGCGGAGTTCTGTTACAAGTGCACGGATTTCTACCATCCGGACGACGAGGGCGGCCTTGCATGGAACGATCCCGAGATTGGGATCGCATGGCCGCATGTAACGGGTGATTACCGGGGAACGGCGTCCGCCGAAGGGTATGCGATGGACGACGGAACCCCGCTGACGCTCAGCGGAAAAGACCAGCTGTGGAGCGGGCTCGGCAGCACGTTTACGTTCTAAGGTTCAGGCTTTCGGATCACGGCAGAGGAAGATCCCTGCGTCTTTGGTGATGCGGAAGCCTTTTTTTACTTTCTTTTCTACGAAAGTCCGAAAGTCGCGGTAGCGGTCCGGCAGATACTGGTTCTGGTTGCCGTGGCAGGACAGGATATAGGCGATCAGCGGTTCCGCCGCCGCAAGGACGATCGCGTCGTCGTAATGACGGGTTTCGATCCGGCGGAAGGTTTTCTCCAGGATCTGATATCCGTTTGACAATCCGAACCGTTCATAGAGCTTTTCGCCGGAGAGCACGATCCGGCTGTCAAATTCCTGAACCAGTTCCGTGATCTCTTTCATATGGGCGGGACCGTAGGCGCTGCAGAGAAAAGCGCCGCCCGGTTTCATCACGCGCCTTACTTCTTCACAAACTTTTGGAATATCGGTACAATAAAACAGCACATGATTGGCAATGATAAGATCATAGGAATGATCTTCGGCCGGAATTTCTGCGCAGTCGAACGTCTGAAAGGCAAAACGCGCATCTTCGGTTCCGATGGTCCTGCGGACGTCCCGGATCATGCCGTCCGAAATATCCGAGAGCGTCACCTGCACGAAGGCGGGCAGCTGCGGCAGGTTTTCGGTCCAGAGGGCGCCGTTTCCGCAGCCCAGCTCCAGAACCGTATACGGCGAAGCGGTATCGGCGCCGGAAGCGTTCCAGAGCGCGGCGCAATGCCCGAAGATCCACGGGAACCATCCCAGCGGGTTGACGGAATATTCGCTGTGCAGACGGATCCGGGCGGAGATGTTTCCGGCGTCGAGGTATTGGGTTTTGTAGCTTTTTTCCATGCCGGTCAGGTGGATGAGCTCGAGCATCCGGCTCCAGTTGACGGCCTTGTTTTCCTGCAGTTCCCCGACGGTGGATTCGATCGCCTGCTCGACGAGCTGCATCTGTTCGATGCGGTCCTGGACGAGCTTTTTCTGGAGGCTGAGGGAATTGAGCAGAAAACCGCTGTCGATATCGTCCACGGTCATTTCCCGGATATCGTCGAGGGAAAAGCCGAGGTATTTGTACAGCAGGATCTGCTGCAGCCGCGTAAAGTCGGAATCCGTGTAAAAACGCGCGCCGGCCGGGGACACGAACGACGGTTTTAAGATATTCTGTTTATCGTAAAAGCGGATCGTGCGGATGGACACCTGCGCCATCCGGGCAAATTCGCCGGAAGAATAGTAGCCGGGCAGTTTCATGGATGCCTCCTTCTTTTACAAATCGTAACTTTTTTGGACATTATAGCGTGGAAAAAAAGAACTTGCAAGGATGCTTTTCTTTAGAAAACCTTAAGAAAAGATTTTTCCTGTCCTCTTGAAATAACCGGGGGATAAGGGTAAACTAGGAAAGTGGGTATCTGCGGAGGTATTGATTGCTTATGGATGAAAGAAAAAAAACACAAAAAGACGGTTACCGTGACGATCTGGAAATGTACATGGGAAACGACAGCCAGTGGATCATCCGTGCGCTGATGCTGGCGTTTGTGGATATCTGGACAATTGCGATCGGATATTTTCTGGCGCTTTATATCCGGTTTGATTTTGTATACCGGAATATTCCGGAGATTTATCTGGATAATTATATTAAGATCATGCCGGCGTACATCGCGTGCGCGATCGTGATCTTCTATTGCTGCCGTTTGTATCACAGCATCTGGCGTTTTGCGAGCGTCAGCGAGTTTATGCGCATTATCATCGCGTTTCTGCTGCTGCAGATCCCGGCGCTTCTGGTCAATTATGTGTGGAAGATCTACATGCCGTATGCGTTCTGGCTGGTCGGATTCCTGCTGAGTTTCTTCTTTGTGGTCATCGTCCGTTTTTCCTACCGGTTTATCCGGAGCGGACAGAAGATCCTGGAACAGCGGACAAAGAATTACGGCTGTGAGCGCGTCATGGTCATCGGCGCGGGAAGCGCGGGGAAAATGCTGATCCACGAGCTGATCATGAGCTCCCATCTTTCCGCGAAGGCGTGCTGCATCATCGACGACAACCCGGCGAAGAAGAACCGTTTTCTGGACGGGGTTCCGATCGTCGGCAACCGGCATGACATTCCGGAGATGGTCGCGAAATACGAGATCACCAAGATCATTTATGCGGTTCCGACGACCACGGGCAAAGACCGCCGGGAGATCTTAAACATCTGCCGCGACACCGGCTGCGAGGTTCAGGTGGTGCCGGGCATCTACCAGATGGTGGACGGCAAGGTATCGGTTTCCAATCTGCGGCCGGTCCAGATCGAAGACCTGCTCGGCCGGGACGAAGTGGTGGTGGACAACGCCCGGATCCATTCCTTTATCGAAGGAAAAGTGGTCATGGTCACGGGCGGGGGCGGTTCGATCGGAAGCGAGCTGTGCCGCCAGATCGCGCGGGAAAATCCGAAGCTGCTTTTGATCTTTGACATATACGAGAACAATGCGTACCAGATCCAGCAGGAACTGCAGCGCAAATACCGCTATCTGCGGTTTGAGACGCTGATCGGTTCGGTGCGCAATACGAACCGCTTGAAGAGCATATTTGAAAAATACCATCCGGACATCATTTACCACGCGGCAGCGCATAAGCACGTTCCGCTGATGGAGATGAGCCCGAATGAAGCGATCAAGAATAACGTCATCGGAACGTACAAGCTGGCGAAAGCGGCCGCTGAACACGGGGTGAAGCGCTTTGTCATGATCTCGACCGACAAGGCGGTGAATCCGACGAATATCATGGGCGCCTCCAAGCGCCTCTGCGAGATGGTCGTCCAGATGATGAACCGGAAGACGGATACGGATTTTGTCGCGGTGCGCTTCGGAAACGTCTTAGGGAGCAACGGAAGCGTGATCCCGCTGTTTAAGGAGCAGATCGCGGCAGGCGGGCCCGTCACCGTGACCGACCGGCACATCATCCGGTACTTTATGACGATTCCGGAAGCGGTGGCGCTTGTACTGCAGGCGGGGCTTTACGCGGAAGGCGGCGAGATCTTCGTTCTGGATATGGGAGAACCGGTCAAGATCGACGATATGGCCAGAAACCTGATCCGTCTGTCCGGCTACGAGCCGGATGTGGATATCCAGATCGAATATACCGGCCTGCGTCCGGGCGAGAAATTATACGAAGAAATGCTGATGAACGAAGAAGGACTGAAGGAAACGCCGAATAAGCTGATCCACATCGGGGAACCGATCCAGATGGACGACGAGGCGTTCTGCCGACAGCTGGAGATGCTCGAAGAAGCCTGTACCTCGGAGCGGCCGGATATTAAGGAGATCGTAGCAGAGATCGTGCCGACCTATCATCCGATGGAAGAGTAAAATCAGGGGAGATTTTAACATGGAAAATTTTGACATGGAAAAAAGAACGATTGCATTTTCCCCGCCGGATATCACGGAGGCGGAGATCGCGGCTGTCGCGGAAGCGATGCGAAGCGGCTGGATCACAACGGGACCGCGGACCAAACAGTTTGAACAGAAGATCGCGGAATATTGCTTGACAAACCGCGCGGTGTGCCTGTCGTCGGCGACGGCGTGCTTAGAATCGATCCTGCGTTTTTTAGGCGTCGGGCCGGGCGATGAAGTGATCACCAGCGCCTATACCTATACGGCTTCGGCCAGCCCGGCGGTGCATGTGGGGGCAAAGCCGGTGCTTGTGGATACGGCCGCGGATTCTTTTGAGATGGATTATGAGAAGCTCGAGGCCGCGATCACGGAACGGACGAAAGTCATTGTTCCGGTGGATATCGGCGGCGTGCCGTGCGATTATGCGCGGATTTATGAGATCGCAGAGCGCAAGCGGGCGCTGTTTCATGCCGGAAATGACATCCAGGCGGCTTTCGGCCGGGTGATCATCGCCGCGGATTCGGCGCACGGGTTCGGAGCCGGCCGGGGAAGTGTCCGGACGGGGGCGCTTGCGGATTTTACCTCGTTTTCGTTTCATGCGGTCAAGAACCTGACAACGGCGGAAGGCGGCGCGCTGACCTGGAAACCGGTTCCCGGCATGGAGGATGAAGAGATCTACCGGCAGTTTATGCTGCTTTCCCTCCACGGACAGTCCAAGGACGCGCTGCATAAAGGGGAAGCGGGCGCGTGGGAATACGATGTCCTCTCGCCCGCCTATAAATGCAACATGACGGATATCACAGCGGCGATCGGGCTGGTGCAGCTGGAGCGCTATCCGGGGCTTTTGGCCCGCCGGAAGGAACTGATCGGGCGCTACGATGCGGCGGTTCTGCCGCTGGGCTGCCGGATGCTGGTGCATGAAACAAAGGACTATTGTTCCAGCGGGCATCTTTATCTGCTGCGGATCCCCGGAATCACGGAAAGGCAGCGGAACGAAGTGATTGACGCTCTGGCGAAGCGCGGGATTTCCGCGAATGTGCATTACAAACCGCTTCCGATGCTGACGGCGTACCGGAATCTGGGATTTTCCATCGAGGATTATCCGAACGCTTATGCGCAGTATGCGAATGAAGTCACGCTGCCGCTGCATACGAAGCTGGCCGATGAAGATGCGGCCTATATCATCGAGAATCTGACGGAGATCATCAAATGTATGGGTTAAAGCTGTGGGACAAGCTCCCGCCTTATTTAAAAACAAAAGAAGTAAAACCTTATTACCGGATCCTGGAGAAAAAGCGCACAAGCCTTGCCGCAAAGCGGATCTTTGATTTTACGGCGGCGTTTTTCCTGCTGATCGTGCTGCTTCCGGTCTTTGCGGTTCTTGCGGTATGGATCAAACTTGACAGTCCGGGGCCGGTCTTTTTCCGGCAGGTGCGCATTACGCAGTACGGAAGGCGTTTTTGGATCCTGAAATTCCGGACGATGGTCAGCGGCGCGCAGCAGAAAGGCGCGGACGTAACGGTGCGCGGTGATGCGCGGATCACGCGGGTGGGAAAGAAGATCCGCAGCTGCCGCCTGGACGAACTGCCGCAGCTGGTGAATATCCTGATGGGCGATATGAGTTTTGTCGGGACGCGCCCGGAAGTCGAGAAATATGTGCGCTCCTATTCGCGGGAGATGATGGCGACGCTGCTGCTGCCGGCGGGGGTGACAAGCGAGGCGAGCATCGCGTTTCGGGATGAAGAGCGCCTGCTGGAACATGCCGAAGATGTGGACCGGGCATATGTTGAGACGGTGCTGCCGCAGAAAATGAAATATAACCTGTCTTATCTGAAACGGTTTTCGTGTTTCCGGGATCTTAAGATCTGTCTGGATACGGTGATGGAAGTCGGCGGCCGCCGGGAGGCGGATCCGCAGGGAAAAGAAGGAGGAACGTGCGCATGAACCTGCGATTCAGTGTTCTGATGTCGCTTTATGAAAAAGAAAAGCCCGCGTATCTGCGGGAGTGCATGGAGAGCCTGATCCATCAGACGCTGCTCCCGTCGGAGATCGTGGTCGTGGAGGACGGGGCGCTGACGCTGGAACTGGATGCGGTTTTAGACGAATATGAGAAAAATGAAAGCCGGATCCCGCTATGCCGCGTCAGGCTGCCGGAGAACCGGGGGCTCGGGCTGGCGCTGGCGGAGGGAATCCGTCACTGTTCGTATCCGCTGGTTGCGCGGATGGATTCGGACGATATTTCCGTGCCGGATCGGTTTCGCCTGCAGATCCGGGCGTTTGCGGCGCATCCCGGACTGGATGTCGTCGGAGGGATGATCGCGGAGTTTTCCACGGATCCGAAACACGCGGATGCCGTGCGGAAAGTGCCGCTTGCAACCAGAGAGATCTATCAGTACCAGCGGAGGCGCGACGCCTTGAACCATGTTTCCGTGATGTTTAAGAAAGAGGCCGTGCTGAAAGCGGGAAATTATCAGGACGCGCTTCTGATGGAAGATTCCCTTCTGTGGGCGCATATGATCCGCGATCATGCGCGCATGATCAATCTCCCGGAGGTTCTCGTATATGTCCGAACCGGGGAGGATATGTTAAAGCGCCGCGGCGGGTTTTCGTATTTTAAGAAGTACCGGAGCGGACGGAAAAAGATCCTGCAGACCGGGACGATCAGCCGGTGGGACTACCTGTTTACCGTGTGCGTGCAGTTTGTTGTCTGCATGATGCCGCTGCCGCTGCGGAAATTTGTTTTCCGGAAAATATTAAGAAACTGAACTTTTCAAACAGGAGGAGTTATGATAGAATGGATTAGACATTTTATCGTGCGGCTACGCATCAGAACAGGAGGGATGAGAGATGGATTATTACAGTGAATATCAAAAATGGTGCACCGATCCTTATTTCGATGAAGATACAAAAGCGGAACTTGCAGCGATCGCAGAGGACCGGGCGGAGATCGAAGACCGCTTTTACCGGACGCTGGAGTTCGGAACGGCCGGACTGCGCGGCGTGATCGGCGCAGGAACGAACCGCATGAATATCTATACGGTGCGGCAGGCAACCCAGGGGCTGGCGAATTATATCATTTCCCAGAACGGACAGGAGAAAGGGGTTGCGATCGCCCATGATTCCCGGCTGATGCATGATGAATTCCGTGATGCCGCGGCGCTGTGCCTTGCCGCAAACGGGATCAAGGCTTATGTATTTCCGAGCCTGCGGCCGGTGCCGGAGCTTTCGTTTGCCGTGCGCCGTTTAGGCTGCATCGCGGGGATCGTCATAACGGCGAGCCACAATCCGCGGGAATACAACGGATACAAGGTATACTGGGAGGACGGCGCGCAGATCACGCCGCCGCATGATTCCAATATCATGGCGGAAGTGGCAAAGGTGACTTCGTTTGACATGGTCAAAACGATGGATAAAGACGAAGCGATCCAGAAAGGGCTTTACGTTACGATCGGCAGCGAGGTAGACGAGGCTTATTTTGAGGAGCTGCGCAGGCTTTCCATCCATCCGGAAGTGATCCGCCAGATGGCGAAGGATATCCGCATCGTCTATACGCCGCTGCACGGAACCGGGCTGATGCCGGTGAAGCGCGTGCTGCAGGATCTGGGCTTTGAGAAGGTCTATATCGAGCCGCAGCAGGAGATCGCGGACGGCCATTTCCCGACGGTTCCGTATCCGAATCCGGAGAGTGCGGACGCATGGGAACTGGCGCTGAAACTGGCGAAGGAGAAGGACGCGGATCTGGTTCTGGCGACCGATCCGGATGCCGACCGCCTCGGCGTGTACTGCAAGGATACCAAAACCGGCGAATACGTAAGTTTTACCGGGAATATGTCGGGAATGCTGATCGCGGAGTATATGTTAAGCGAAAAGACGAAGAACGGGACGCTTCCGGAGAATCCGGCGCTGGTGGAATCGATCGTGACGACGGATATGGCGAAAGCGATCGCGGCGGCTTATCAGGTGAAGCTGATCGAAGTGCTGACCGGATTTAAATACATCGGAGAGCAGATCCGCCTCTTCGAGGAGACAGGAAGCTATCATTATGTTTTCGGCCTGGAGGAGAGCTACGGCTGCCTGCCGGGAACTTATGCAAGGGATAAGGATGCTCCGGCGGCGGTAACGATGCTCTGTGAAGCGGCGGCTTACTATAAGGCGCAGGGCAAGACGCTCTGGGATGCGATGATCGATATTTATGAGAAGTACGGTTATTATCGTGAGGATGTTGCGACCATGACGCTGAAAGGAATCGACGGCGCGGCGCAGATCCAGACGATCATGACGCGGGCGCGCGGCAGCGTTCCGAAAGCGTTCGGAGATTATGAAGTGCTTGCAGTCCGCGATTATAAAGCGGATACCCGGACGGACTGCCGGAGCGGGGAGGTAACGGCGACCGGGCTGCCTTCATCGAACGTCCTGTACTATGAACTGGATCATGACGCATGGTGCTGCGTGCGTCCGTCCGGAACCGAGCCGAAGATCAAGTTCTATTTCGGCGTGAAGGGAACTTCTATGGAAGATGCCGAAACACAGCTTCAGGCGTTAAAGAGAGATGTGATGAAGAATTTTGAGTAAGTAGGATAAGTCTATGATGAAGATATACATATGTCCGCAATGCGGATGGCTTCGCATGGTCTCACGCCGGAAGGATGTCGAGTGCCACAAATGTGATTGCAGTCAGATGCGGCTGACAAATCTGGAATTTGGGAAGTTTACCGATATGACAGAGAGCGAACGTCAGGATTATGCGGATGCATGGCTCTATATACATAACAGACAAAAAGGATAGCAGGTATGGCAGCGGGAAATCGTAAGAGAAAGAAGAAAAAAAATAAAAAGATACTGATCATTGTTCTGGAACTGCTGGTTCTTGCAGTGCTTTTGGTCGTCCTCTATTTCTGGACGATGATGGAGCGGGTGGAATTTGAACCGATGAATACGAGCGAAGCCGGAATCAATATCGATCTGAGTCAGGAGACCAAGGAGAATCTGGAAGGATACACCAATATCGCACTGTTCGGTCTGGATAACCGCGGCAGCGGCAACTATGAGACGGGAAACAGCGATACGATCATGATTGCCAGCATTGATAACAAGACGAAGGAAGTGCAGCTCGTATCCGTTTACCGCGATACGTATTTAAGCGTCGGCGGCGGCAAGCTCCGCAAGGCGAATGCGGCGTATGCGGACGGCGGGGCGAAACAGGCGGTTCAGATGCTCAATTCCAATCTGGATCTGGATATTACGGAATATGTCTGCGTAGACTGGCTGGCGCTGGTGGAAGTGATCGACGCGCTTGACGGCATTGATCTGGAAGTGACCCGTCAGGAAGTGCCGGAACTGAACCGGTGCATTCCGGAGATCGACATGGAGACGGGATACAATACGCCGAACGTGCAGCAGTCCGGTCAGATTCATTTAAACGGAACGCAGGCGACGGCTTATGCGCGGATCCGGAATCTGGCAGGCGACGATTTCATGCGGACTTCCCGGCAGAGGATCGTGCTTGAGGCGATGCTTGACAAGGCAAAACAGGCGGATCTCGTAACGCTGACGGATATCTGCAACAGCGTGGTGGACGATATTTCCACGAGCCTGAGCATTAAGGAGATGCTCTATCTGGCGAAGGACGTGCAGAAATACTCCATCAAATCCACCACCGGTTTTCCGAATATGCTGACGACAAAGAAGCTGTCTACCACGGGAGATACGGTCATTCCGGCGGAACTGGATAATAATGTGGTATGGCTGCATGAGTACCTGTTCCAGGATACGGAGTATACTCCGTCCAATTCGGTACAGACGATCAGCGACAGCATTGCGATAAAGACCGGGGTAACGGAGAGTTCGGCTCTGATCGATACTTCAAAGTACAACGAAACGGCCGGAGAGGGCGGAACGGATTTCAGCAATAAGCAGGAGAATGAAGAATAAAAATACGGCAGCGGGCAGGACCAATCGCAAGATTGGTCTGCCGTTGTTTTGCGGCATCATCAACATCATCAATTAGAAATGAAAAAAAGGAGAAAAGTCATATGGAACAGGCGATCGAACAGAAGATCATCGATACCAATCAGAAATATTTATCCGCACTGGTGGGAAAGGAGGTTCCGGAGCGCCTTCAAAGGCAGCTGGAGAACATGGACTGGTCGTATCTGGATCTGATCCACGGGGAAAAGCAGCAAAGAGGAACCTTGGAACCGCTGGGGGCGATGGAACTTCCGGAGATCCGGGAGCGGAAAGAGGAGTTTCAAAAGACCGGGCTGGAAGCAATCCGCGCGGGGAAGATCGGCGCGATCCTTCTTGCCGGCGGGCAGGGAACCCGGCTGGGCTTTGATAAGGCGAAGGGCATGTACAACATCGGCGTGAATAAGGATCTTTATATTTTCGAGCAGCTGATCGAAAACCTGAAAAAAGTCACGGATATGGCTGAGGCCTGGGTTCCGCTCTACATTATGACGAGTGAGAAAAATGATGCGCAGACGCGGGAATTTTTCGCGGATCATGCGTATTTTGGATATCAGCCGGAATATGTGAAATTTTTTGTACAGGAAATGGTTCCGGCAGTGGATTTTGACGGAAACATCTTAATGGAGGCAAAAGATTCCCTTGCCATGTCCCCGAACGGAAACGGCGGATGGTTCAAATCGCTGCTGAATGCGGGTCTGGATCAGGATCTGAAAGAAAAAGGCGTGGAATGGCTGAACGTTTTTGCAGTAGACAACGTGCTTCAGCAGATCGCCGATCCGGTCTTTGCGGGGGCGGTCATCTGCTCCGGGCGCGTCAGCGGCGCGAAAGTCGTGCGCAAAGCCGATCCCTATGAGCGCGTCGGCGCTTTGTGCTTAGAGGACGGGAAGCCTTCGATCGTGGAATATTACGAGCTGACGCCGGAGATGGCGGAGGCAAAGAACGAGGCGGGATCCCTGCTGTACGGGTTCGGCGTGATCTTAAATTACCTGTTCCGCGTGGATAAATTAATGGAGATCGCAGACAGCCGGATGCCGCTGCATATCGTGGAGAAGAAGGTGCCGTATCTGGATGAGCAGGGGCGGATGGTGAAGCCGGAGCAGCCGAACGCTTATAAATTCGAGACGCTGATCCTGGATATGGTTTATCTGATGGATAACTGCCTTTCCTTTGAAGTCGAGCGCGACAGGGAATTTGCCCCGGTCAAAAATCCGTCCGGCGTGGATTCGGTGGAATCCGCGAGGGAGCTCTTGAAGAAAAACGGCATTGAATTTTAGGAGGATGGAAGTATGTGTGGAATTGTTGGATATGTAGGGAAGCAGCAGGCGGCGCCGATCCTTTTGGACGGCCTTTCCAAGCTGGAATACCGCGGCTATGATTCGGCGGGAATGGCGGTCTACGACGGAACGCAGATCAACATTAAAAAGGCGACCGGGCGCTTAAAGGTTTTAAGCGAGCTGACGCACGGCGGAGAAACGATGCAGGGGCATCTCGGCATCGGCCATACCCGGTGGGCGACGCACGGGGAACCTTCGGACGTCAACGCCCATCCGCATTTTAATGAGAGCCAGACGATCGCGGTCGTCCACAACGGGATCATCGAGAACTATATCAAATTGAAAAAGAGGCTGGAGGACCGGGGCTATCAGTTCTGCTCCGATACGGATACCGAGGTTGTTGCACATCTTCTGGATTATTATTATCACAAGTACGGGGAGGATCCGCTGACGGCAGTCACGAAGGTCATCCACCGCGTGGAAGGTTCGTATGCGCTCGGGATCATTTTCGCGGATTTTCCGGATGTGATCTATTCCGTGCGGAAAGACAGCCCGCTGATCGTAGGGCAGTCTGAAGGGGGCAACCTGATCGCTTCCGATGTTCCGGCAGTGCTGAAATACACGAGAGATGTTTATTTTATTGAAAACGAGGAAATTGCGCGCCTGACGGAGGATACGATCGAATTTTTCAATGTGGACGGGGAGCCGGTGGAGAAACAGCCGAAGCATATCGACTGGGACATCAACGCGGCGGAAAAAGGCGGCTACGAGCATTTTATGCTGAAAGAGATCTACGAACAGCCGAAGGCCGTGCGCGATACCATCAACCCGCGCATCAAGGACGATGCGATCGTGATCGAGGAACTGGGAATGACGGATGAGGAGATCCTTTCCATCAGCAAGATCCACATTGTTGCCTGCGGTTCCGCCTACCATACCGGCGTGACCTGCAAATACGTGTTCGAAGGGCTTGCGCGGATACCGGTAGAAGTGGATCTGGCGTCGGAGTTCCGTTACCGCGATCCGATCTTAGAGGACGGCGCGCTTGTCATCATCATCAGCCAGTCCGGGGAAACGGCGGACTCGCTGGCGGCGCTGCGCCTCGCGAAAGAGCGCCACATCACCACGCTCGGCATTGTCAACGTGGTCGGAAGCTCGATCGCGCGGGAAGCGGATAAGGTTATGTATACCTGGGCGGGGCCGGAGATCGCCGTTGCAACGACCAAGGCGTACAGCTGCCAGCTGGTGGCGCAGTATCTGCTTGCCTTAAAGTTTGCGCAGGTGCGCGGAAAGATCAGCGACGATGAAATGCGGGAATATCTGCATGATATCGAGATGCTTCCAAATCAGATCGAGAATCTGCTGGGGATCAAGGAGCGGATCCAGCGGTTTGCGAACCGTTATGCGGCGGCGAAGGACGTCTTCTTTATCGGAAGAGGGATCGATTACGCGATCTCCCTGGAAGGCTCGCTGAAACTCAAGGAGATTTCTTATATCCATTCGGAGGCGTATGCCGCGGGCGAGTTAAAGCACGGCACGATCTCTCTGATCGAGGACGGGACGCTGGTAGCGGCCGTCGTGACGCAGGAGGATCTGTATAAAAAGACGGTCAGCAATATCGTCGAGGTCAAAACGCGCGGCGCGTTTGTCCTTGCCGTTACGAACGATGACAATATCGATATCGAGAAAACGGCGGATTATGTGATCTATATTCCGAAAACAAACCGTTATTTTACGAATTCCCTTGCGATCATTCCGCTGCAGCTGTTCGGATATTACGTATCAGTCGGAAAGGGACTGGATGTGGATAAGCCGCGCAACCTCGCAAAATCCGTGACGGTAGAGTAAAAAAGAAATAACAAAAAATACAAAAAGTTATCACATTTTGGACACAGAATCCGTATAGACTCTTTTATGTCAGATGAGAGATGACTCCTCCATCTGATATACGCTCTGTGAGCGGGTCTTGAATAACAAAGTAGTAGAGAAGAGAGAAGGGGGAAAGGATTCATGGACGAAAATCGTAACGAATATCCGTATAATCCATACCAGCAGCCGGGTATGAATCAGAATCAAAATCAGAACCAGTCATTTTATCAGGCGGGAAGTTATCAGTCGGGAATGCAAAACGGAGGAATGCACCAGCCGAAACCGAAGAAGGAGAGAAAGAAAGGCTTCGGGCTTACCCTTGCCAAATGCGTGGCGGCGGCCCTTGTTTTCGGGCTGGTGGGCGGTTCGGTCTTTACCGGAGTCAGCTATGCGGGCAGCCGCATTTTAAATCTTACCGGAAAGAGCGCCTCCGCGGGAAACAATACTTCTTCCACGAACAGCGTTTCATCGGTCCAGCTTCAGCAGACATCGACCGGAAACGCCACGGAAGTGGTGGACGTATCGGGGATTGTGGACGCTGTGATGCCGAGCATTGTTGCGATCACAAACACCGGAACGATCACCTACCAGAGTTTCTGGGGGCAGCAGTCTTATGAAAGCGAAAGCTGCGGTTCCGGAATCATCATCGATCAGGATGAGGATTATCTGTACATTGCGACGAACAACCATGTGGTAGCGGATGCAGATACGCTGACGGTGCAGTTTGTAGACGGGAAAACCGTAGAATGTGAGATCCGGGGAACCGACTCGTCCGACGACATTGCCGTCGTAAAGGTGGAACTGGATGAGATTGAAGCGGATACGTTAAGCCAGATCAAAGTCGCAACGGTCGGGGATTCGGAAGCGCTTAAGGTCGGAGAACCGGCGATCGCCATTGGAAACGCGCTCGGTTATGGCCAGTCAGTTACGACCGGCTGCGTCAGCGCACTGGGGCGCACCGTTACCGTGAGCGACCAGTCCACCGGCGAAACGGTGACAAATACCAACCTGATCCAGACGGATGCGGCGATCAATCCGGGCAACAGCGGCGGTGCATTGCTGAATACCAAAGGGGAAGTGATCGGGATCAATTCCGTGAAGTATTCGGATACCGATGTGGAGGGATTCGGTTTTGCAATCCCGATGTCGGATGCGAAGGAAATCATTGACCAGTTGATCAAGGACGGGCAGGTTGCAGAGAAGCAGAGCGCATATCTGGGGATCCAGGGGAAAGATATCACCAGCCAGATCTCGCAGGCTTACGGTTTTCCGGAGGGAGTTTACGTTCTTCAGGTGATCTCGGGTTCCGCGGCCGAGAAGGCGGGGATCCTTCAGGGCGATATCATCACGGAGCTGGAAGGAACGCAGGTGACTTCGATGGATCAGCTGAGGGCGCTTCTGGATAATTACGATCCGGGCGATGAAGTGACGGTTACGATCGAGCGGATGGAGAACGGCTATCAGGAGCATGAGATCGCGCTTACGCTGGGAACTTCACTGCCGGAAAGATAAACCGGTGAAAAGGCCGGTCAAAAGAAAAATAAAGAATATTGCAGGGATAGGAAATAGTGTCCGTAACAGTTCAGCCTTCCGGCTTCACAGTTACGGAAGGCTGAACTGTTACCAGTATCCCTGCAATGTTCTTTTTTTTATTTGACAAAATGGTGACATTCACTCATAATGATAATATCTGATTTGGTACTATTGCCTAAGAAGTTATCGGGTGGAGGGGTTTTATTTTATGAAGAAAAAAAGAATTGTGATCGCACTCGGGCATGAGGCGCTCGGAAGGACGCTTCCGGAGCAGCACGCGGCGGCCAGACGGACGGCGAAGGCGGCGGCGGATTTTATCCGGGAGGATTTTCAGGTGGTGATCACGCACAGCAACGGACCGCAGGTTGGGATGATCCATACGGCAATGTCGGAATTCTGCCGCAATCATCCGGAATATACGGCGACTCCGACGTCAGTGTGCTCCGCAATGAGCCAGGGATACATCGGGTATGATCTGCAGAATGCGATCCGGACGGAACTTTTGAACCGTGGGATTTATAAGACGGTATCTACCGTATTGACTCAGGTGGTCGTGGATCCGTATGACGAGGCGTTTTATCATCCTTCCAAGATGATCGGGCGGATCATGACGCAGGAAGAGGCGGAAGAAGAAGAGAGGAAGGGAAACCGCGTGCTTGCCGTGGAAGGCGGTTACCGGAAAGTGGTCGCGGCGCCAAAGCCGATGGATATTGTGGAGATCGACGCGGTCCGCACCTTATCCGACGCGGATCAGGTAGTCATTGCCTGCGGCGGCGGCGGGATTCCGGTGCTGGCCCAGGGGAACAATCTGCAGGGCGCGAGCGCGGTGATCGAGAAGGATCTTGCGGCCGGGCGGCTGGCGGAGCTTCTGGATGCGGATCGGCTGGTCATCTTAACGAGCGTGGATAAAGTCTGCCTGAATTACGGGAAGGAAGACGAGCAGAAGCTGGACCGCTTATCGGTTGCGGAAGCGCAGCGGTATCTGGAAGCGGGAGAGTTTGAAGAGGGAACTATGGCTCCGAAGATCGAGGCGGCGATCAGTTTTATCGGGGAATCGGCGATCCGTTCGGTGCTGATCACGAAACTGAATAAAGAAGGGGCAGAGATCACGGGCGGCATGGGGACGCTGATCCAGAAATAAACTTATGTTTAGAACGAAGTGAGTGGCTGACAGCACTGGCATCCGACAGTTTGAGTCAGATATAAACTTACGTTTACAGGAGAAGGGGAGAAAGAATGGATTTAGAGACGAAACAGATGATAGAGAAAAACAGGCTGGGAGTGATCGGTGCGGCGATTACGACTTCGACGGTGCTGCTGCAGTCTTTGTTAGGCTTGCTGCAGGGAGTTGAATTCCGTATGGTTCTCAACTGCGTGGTCTGTGTTCTGATCATTTTATTTAATGTGGCGACTTATTTGAAGTTAAAAACCCAGATGGTCTACCGGCACTGCTGCTGCATTTCCATGATCGTGCTGTATCTGTATACCATGGTTTCGTTCCAGCATCAGGGCATGTATGCGCTGGTATTTACGATTGCGCTGATGGTGATGATCTACAGCGATAACCGGATGACTCTGCTCGGGGCGGTTCTTGCCGTAGTCGGAACGGTCATGCGCGATATTTACCTGTTCTCGAAAAAGGGAATCGATATGGGGAATATGGTGATCCAGATCATTTTTATCCTCGCGTACTGCCTGCTGTCAGTAATGGTGACAAGGCTTCAGAACCGGCAGAGCGAAGAGAATATGGAAACGGTGAAACGGGGCGCGGATATCCAGCTGCAGACTTCGGGAAAGATCGTGGAACTGGCGGAACAGCTGAACCAGAAATTTGAACAGGCGCAGGGTGTGTCCCGGTCTTTGAACGATACCATGCAGACCAGCCATACCTCCGTGACGGAGATCGCGGAAAGCACGAGGCTGAATGCGGAGGCAATTGAGAAGCAGACGATGCATACTTCGGATATCCAGCAGGAGATCCAGGCGGTCGGCCAGGAGGCAAAGGCGATGGGCGAGATCTCCGTGCGCACGAAACAGGCGGTGGAAGAGGGCGTGGCGCTGATCGACCGGCTGAAAACGCAGGCGGCGGAAGTCGTTAAGATCAATACGGACGCGAAGATGACCACAAACGCTTTAAACGAGAGCATTCAGGATGTACAGGCGATTACCGAGACGATTCTGGGGATTTCCAGCCAGACCAATCTTCTGGCGCTGAATGCGTCGATCGAGGCGGCGCGCGCGGGCGAAGCGGGAAAAGGCTTTGCCGTTGTGGCGGATGAGATCCGCAATCTTTCCGAGGATACGAGAAAGGCGACGGAGCAGATCTCCGCGATCATCGAGAAGCTGACAAGGGATGCGGAGAGCGCGGCGGACAGCATGACGCAGTCGGCGGAACATGCGGAGAAGCAGAATGAGCTGATCGCATCGACCGGGGACAAGCTGGCGGATATTAAAGAAGAAACCGATGAACTTTACAACGGCGTCGTGCAGGTGAACGAATCGGTGGAAGGGATCATTGAAGCCAATAAACTGATCATGGACAGCATTACGAACCTGTCTGCGACGGGAGAGGAAGTGGCGGCATCGACGGATACGGCGCTTTCCATCAGCGATTCCACGATCGGGGCGTTAAACAATATGAACGGGCTGTTGAACGAGATTTCCGGCATTTCTTCCCAGATGGAAGAAGTGGCACGGAACTGACCGGATGATCCGGACAGGGAAAGGAGAACATAGTGGAGCGGATTAAGAGCTTTGAGATCAATCATAATTTACTGGAACCGGGATTCTATATTTCCAGGGAGGACGGCGATATCATCACCTACGATCTGCGGACGCGCAAGCCGAATCAGGGGGATTATATGAGCAATTTGGTGATGCATTCCGTAGAGCATATGTTTGCGACATTTGCACGGAATTCCCGCATGGCGGATCATATCGTCTACTTCGGGCCGATGGGCTGCCAGACCGGATTTTATCTGCTGGTGAAACAGGAAAAGCCGTCGGATGTTTTTCAGCTGACGAAAGAGATCTTAGAACAGATCCTTGCATATGAAGGGGAAGTGTTCGGGGCGTCTGCGATTGAATGCGGAAATTACCGGAATCTGTCGCTTGCGGCGGCCAAAGAGGAGTGCGGGAAATATTTGAAGGTACTGCAGGCGCAGACCAATTTAGAATTTGTTTATCCAAAGGAGTAACGGAAATGAAAATCGGAATTATCGGGGCTATGCAGATGGAAGTGGACAATTTAAAGGAGGCGCTTTCCGATCCTTCGGAAGAACGCTGCAGCGGTGTCTGCTTTGTGCGGGGCACGTTAGACGGACATGAGGTGGTTGCCGCAGTCTGCGGGATCGGGAAGGTGTTTGCCGCCATCTGTGCGGAGGCCATGATCCTGCGGTATCATGTGGACATGGTCATCAATATCGGCGTCGCGGGATCTTTAACGAAAGATCTTGGCGTACTGGATATCGCGCTGGCGGATCAGGTCGTGCAGCACGATATGGATACTTCGCCGCTGGGCGATCCGGTCGGGCTGTTATCCGGCATCAACCGGGTTTTTCTTCCGGGAAACGAAGCGATGCGTTCGCTGATGGCGGAGTGCATCCGGGAAGAAGGAATCCGTTACCTGACGGGGGCGGTTGCGACCGGAGATCAGTTTCTGGCGGATGAGGAGAAGAAAGCGTTGATCCGGGAGCGGTTTGGTGCGATCGCGGCGGAAATGGAAGGCGGAAGCATCGGGCAGGTATGCTATATGAATGAGGTTCCGTTTGCCATCCTGCGTTCGATTTCTGACAGCGACGGCGGGGCGATGGATTACCAGACGTTCGCGGAATCCGCGGCGGAACAGGCGATCGCAGTCGTGCTGCGGTTTATCAGCCGCGCCGGAGAACTGGAATTGTAAGAAAATCCCGTCTGCCGGGAATCCAAAAGACGGGAATCTGAAAGACGGGAATCCGAAAGAGGGGAATTTGAAAGACGGGAATTCGAAAGAAGGGATTCCTGGTTCTACACAGTGAATGACAGCAATAGAATAATAGAAAGAGTTTTGTCGGGTGGAACATGAAAAAGATGATGCGAACCGGACATTACACCAGAAAAAGAAAAGGGCCGCATAAGACGCTCCGGACGGGGGTGCTTGCAGGGGCTCTTTTTTTGACGGCTGCATTTGCATCCTATTCTGCGGCGAAAGCGGTGGAAACCAGCAGTACTTTTCAGAACCGGGAACTGCCGATTTACAGCGTGGATACGGAGGAGAAAAAGATCGCGCTCAGTTTTGACGCGGCATGGGGCTCGGAGGATTTTGAGAATATCATGCAGATCCTCGACCGGCATCAGGTGAAGGTGACGTATTTCATGACCGGAGGCTGGGTGGAGGACAATCCGGAATGCGTCAAGGAACTTGTGGAGCGGGGGCATGATCTGGGGAACCACAGCGAACATCATTATGATATGACGACGATCTCGCAGGAGGAAAAAGTTTCCGAACTGATGAACGTCCATGACCGGGTGAAGGAACTGACCGGATATGAAATGTTTTTGTTCCGGCCGCCGTATGGGGCGTATGATAATGAGGTTATCCGGACGGCATACGAGAACCATTATTATCCGATCCAGTGGTCCGTGGACAGCCTGGACTGGAAGGATTACGGCGCAGACTCCATTGTCGATACCGTGTGCAGCCATAAGCAGCTGGCACCCGGCGCGATCATCCTCTGCCATAACGGTGCGAAATATACGGCGCAGGCACTTGATACCATGCTGACGAATCTGGAGGAACAGGGTTATCAGATCGTGCCGATCTCAGAGCTGATCATGAGGGAGGATTACCATATGGATGTGACCGGAAAGCAGATCTCTGATGCGGCGGAGAAGGCGGAAAAGGAGTCGGAGACGGAATAGGAGTTGGGGATAGAGTAGGGGGTGGAAGCAGAGCAGGGCCTTCCTTGGCGCATTATTGATATGGTCTGCACATTTGCGGATATCCCATTGCGTCAGCCCCTCAAAAACAGTGTCTTTCGGAATGATCATGCGGAGCATGGTGTGCACATTTTCAATGCCGCCCTTCTGGCTGCTCCGCATGGGATCGCAGTAATAGATGCTTGTCCGGGCGTGCACCGGTAAAGCAGGCGGGCCAGGAATAATTCTGTTTCCGGGAAATAATATGCAATAGTAAATCCTACATTGGCTGGTTAGAGTAGGATTTTGAAAAATAATTCTGGATTCAAAGAAGGTAGAATTTTCCTATTGCTTTTTGAAAGGAATGTGGTATCATAAAATCAAAATCGAAGTTAGCAGCTTCGCTTACAGTATTTTTGAGTATAGATTCATTTAAAATAGATTTATTTAAACTGGAGATATTCAGCAGATCGCGGGCAGGAAAATCCCTGCAGAATCCCGGAAAATATGGATTTTATAACGGAGAAGGCAAAAGGAATGGCTTTCATTTCTAAATGGAGAGTGTTTCGTTTGGGGTGTATTTTTAGAGAAACGAAGGATTTTCAGAACTTTAGAGCGAGCGGTTTTGCGGGAACAGAGCGGCATCTGTGCCAGAAATCATGAAAGTGCGGAAGTTGTGGCTAAGAACAAAAATAAGAAAAAAGGGGGATCAATTGGAAGTGAAAGAAAGCACAGAAGAGAAGAAGCAAGGAAAATCGGATGATAACAGTATGGAAGGCAAGAGGGATAAGGAAGGAACGCTGCTGAAAGATATTGCAGAAGAAAAGAAACAGGGATCATCGAATGATATCTATGACCGGATGTTTAAGAAGGTGCTCACCTTATCCGGCCGGGCCGTGACATCTTTTATCAACGGCCTGTTCGG
>CANQDS010000009.1 GCA_947593655.1 uncultured Lachnospiraceae bacterium
AACGAAAGGAATCGCTGTAGCCCAGTAAATACAAGGGATACAGCGATTTTTTCTTCTGTCAACTGTCAAAGACGGGAATTTTTCTTAAGAAAAGCAAGGTTGATTATTCTCCGGGAAACTATTATACTTGATTTATCATGGATTTAAAAGGGTAAACGAAATGACTGAAAATTTTGACCACTATATCTCCCGGAACATTCAGGCTTTTTACCGGAAACGGCTGCTGCCTCCGATCCTGTATCTGCTGGCGGCGGCTATTCTCTGGCTTTTGTTCCCGCTTTCGGACATGCTTTCCCCGGAAGAACTAGACAAAACCGTATCTTTTGCCGACGCATACCGGCAGGGCTCCAGCTATGTCCGCGCCGTTTTCCACGATCTGGTTTTTACCGGCTATACGCAGGAGCGCTCCGGCAGCACCAAGGGCTATTATTATTACGGCATCCACAACGGGGAATGCGTGATCGTGCTGCTTTCCCCGTCCACCTGCGAAGAAGGCCTTCCGACGATTGAAAATATTCAGGTCCGCGGCCGTATTCTGGAAGGGAAAACTTCCTATTCCGAACTGCTGGACCGCCTCGCCAAAGATCTGGACTGGACCGCCGAAGGCATCGGCCGCCAGATGCCCGGTTATTATTTCAGCGAACCGGATTTTTTCCCGCGGCTGACGTTTTTCCTGTTTCTGGTCTATTTCGGCTTCATCGCCTATTCGGAGCTGAGCCTGCTTTTATATCTGCTTTACATTAATTTTCCGGTGCTTTCCCCGCCCTGCCAGAATCTGGTTGTTTTCGGGCGCCCGAAAAAGCTGCTGGATGAGGCGGAAGAGGAACTTGCGACGCTGCCGCAGCTGGCAACCGAAGATATGTTTATAACGGAACACTATTTCATCATGACGTCGCCATACGGCAACGCCATCGTTCCGATCAAGGAAATCCTGTGGATCTACAAACATTCCACGCTCCAGAAATTCCTGTGGTATCATTTCAGCATTTCCTATACCATGCATATCACAGCGAATAAGCGCATGTACGTCCATTGCCCGAAAAACATCAAGTCCGATATTGACGGCATCATGGACTATCTGGCGGAAGCCAACCACAATATCCTCGTGGGATTTTCCGAGGAAAACCGCCTGAAAGTGCAGGAAATCCTCGGGAAACCATTCCATGTTGAAAAGCTATATGCTTTTCTCCGGAGGAAAATATAGGGCATATAGGTAGAAAAAGCAGAAAGCTACAGAAGCGGCTCTACCCAAATAATTTTGCAGCTATCTTATAACCCTATAAGGTAAGCCGTCGCTATGGTGGCAGCGGCGGCTGTCTTTATGCAGACGGTTTTCGGAATTTACTCTCGACCTGCAATTCACCTTCGGAATTACACATAACTTGAAATGATCTCAGATACTATCTTAAAAAGGAACCATAGTTCTGCCTATCGTCAATAATGTATTCAATCTTAACACATTTTTCTTCTTCCTTTATCTGAAACACCAGCCATAAATGCGGCCAAAAATTAATAACCCTATATTTAGGCGGCACATACCTTAATCTTGCGCAGCCAATCATAGGCGTTGTCTCCAGATAACTTACTTTATTATCAAAAGCATCCAAAAGGCGCAAAGCACATTCCTCGCCATTATCTCTGGCACAGCGAAAAGTGTACTCTTCCAGAACTTCATTAGCCATCGGTGAAACATCGACATTATACATTGGATTTCTCCTTGAGACGCAAACGAAGGTTTTCAGAAACAGTACGTGCAGGAATATCCGGAGTACCCATTTTCCTTAATTCTTCTATCTCAACCAGCTTTTCCCTTAATTCCAATTGCTTGATACGCTGATCATAGACGGCAATATCCATTACTACTAAATCGCCTTCCCCGTTTTTCGTTAAAAAAACAGGTTCTCCCGTTTCCTTGCATAAATTGGCAATTTCCGTATAGTTTTGCCTAATTGCAGCTGATGGCTTAATAATTGTCTGCATATTTCCAGCTCCTTACATAGCAATATTTTACATCAATTCTAATTTCATTATACTACCCAATGACACAAACAGCAAATGAAATTGTTTCCATTACTACATCCCCAGCAGTTCCTTCCCCGCCAGAAACAGTATCGGCACAAGCAGCGCCGGAAGCAGATTGAGCGTCTTGCAGTCCTTAATCTTTAAGATTCCGATCCCGGAAGCCGCGATCAGCACGCCGCCGACGATGGAAAGCTCCGTGATCAGGTCATTCAGCGCATCGCCTGTGAAAAAAGCCGTGCAGACGTATTTCGCCAGCAGATAAAACGTTCCCTGCCAGCAGAAAAGCACCGGAGCCGCAAGGATCATGCCGATCCCGTAAGTTGAAGCAAGCACCGTGGAAGTGACCAGATCCAGCGTGGCGTTTGTAAACAGATACGTGTTGTCGCCGTACAGGGCGCTCATCACCGGCCCTAAGATGGACAGCGTCCCGATGCAGTACAAAAGCACTCCTGTTGCAAGCCCTTCGCCCAGGTTCCCGTTCGAAAATTTCGAAACCAGCCTCTGGAACTTTCCGTCCAGATCGAGAAATGTCCCGAGCAGGCCGCCCAGCGCAAGACTTGCGATAAACAGCACCGGATAACGGCTGTCCGGCATATGGCTGACAACCGCGTTAATGCCGAGCGCCGCGGCGGCCAGTCCCATGGCAAGAAACAGCACATTCTGATATTTTTCCCGGATACCCTTCTTTACCACGCTGCCGGCAATACTGCCGATGCAGATGGTACAGGTATTTACGATCGTTCCCAGCATCATATCACATCATCACCAGATAGACGACCGCGACCGAAAGGAAAATCTGGATGATCGCAAAGCGGAATACCACCTGTGCGTTCGACCAGCCGGATTTCTTGCGCACATGGTCGTGGATCGGCGTCGTCGTGTTCTTTAAAATATGTATTTTCAGAAAACGCAGAAGGGAGACCTTGACCAGCCCCAGGCCGCCGTCCACGATCAGAACCGCCGCCACCGGAATGAAAAGGAACGGGCTGTGCAGTTTTAACACGGCGATCGCAATAAAGATCCCCATCGCCCGCGAGCCCGCATCTCCCATCAAAAGCTTGCTCGGCGTCGCGTTATACCACAGATACCCCAGCAGGCACACGGCAAACAGGAGGATGCAGTAATTAAACGGATCATCGACTCCCATGATGTTATCCAGCACAAAAATCGTCATGATCGTAATGATCGTCAGCGTTCCGGACAATCCGTCCACGCCGTCCGAGCAGTTCGTGACATTGATCGAAACCCATACCAGAATCACGGTAAGCACTGCAAATACAACCGGCGGGAAGACTACGGTTTTCCCGGCGATCGCAAAGCAGACGCTGCTGTCGTTGTAATGCAGATAGACCATAGCCACGATCACGGCCGCGATCATATCCAGAAACCCCTTAAAGTATTCGCCCCACGGCTTCTCCGCCGCATCGTCGAAAAAGCCGGTAAACATTTCCAGCACGATAATGCCCAGATAGATCAAAATCTCCGTATTCATCTGCGCAAACAGCAGCGCCGCGATCACAAATACGAATACGAAAATAATCCCCGCGCCCCTCGGTTTCCCCGCGGAAAGCGCTCCGTTATGGGCATACTCGCGCCCCATATCCTTCGGCAGGAAACGGTTCAGCTTCGCGATCGCGATGCAGGTCGCCGCAAAAGCAAACAGCACTCCGATAAACGCCGTTTCCGAAATTTTTAAAATCCCAAGTTCGTTAATCATACATCCACCCCCGTCTGTTCAGGCTGCGCCCGCCTGATGAACTGTACCCATTATATTAGTCTGCCGGAAAAAAGTAAAGTTTTACTTGCATTTTAAAAAAAATATGGTACTATGTACATACGTGCTTTAAAGCGTTAAAGTCTTAAAAACACAGGAGGATGAAACTATGGCCCAAAAAGGCGATTTAATGACCGCCCGGTCGGATATCCGGGTGCTCGACGCAACCATCCGCGACGGCGGACTGGTCAATAATTTTATGTTTTCCGACGAATTTATCAATGCATTATACCGGACGAACGTCAAAGCCGGCATTGATTATATGGAGTTCGGCTACAAGGCTTCCAAGGAAATGTTTGATGTCAATAAATTCGGCAAATGGAAGTTCTGCAGCGAGGAGGATATCCGCGCGGTTGTCGGAGATAATAATTCCGATATGAAGATCTCCGTTATGGCGGATGTCGGACGCTGCGATTATAAAACGGACATTATCGACAAAAAAGACAGCGTGATCGATATGGTGCGCGTGGCGACCTACGTCCACCAGATGCCGTCCGCCATCCACATGATCGAGGATGCCAAGGAAAAAGGCTACGAAGTCACCTGCAACATCATGGCGATCTCCAACGCCCGCGAATCCGATATGGAACAGGCGCTGGAAATGGTCGGCCAGAGCAGCGCCGACGGCATTTATATTGTGGACAGCTACGGTGCGCTCTATCCGGAGCAGATCCGTTCTCTTGCCGATAAATATATGGAAACCGCAGAAAAATATGGCAAATTCATCGGGATCCACGCCCACAACAACCAGCAGCTCGCTTTTGCGAACACGATCGAGGCGACGGCGCGCGGCGTCAGCTTTCTGGATGCTACGATGATGTCCATGGGGCGCGGAGCCGGAAACTGCGCGATGGAGCTTCTCATCGGTTTCCTTAAGAACCCGAAATACAACATTTTTCCGGTCTTAAAATTCATTGAAAACCAGATGCTTCCTTTGAAGGAAAGCGGCGCCGTCTGGGGCTACGATATCCCGTACCTTCTGACCGGCCGGCTGAACCAGCATCCGTCCGCCGCTATCGATTATACCAAAGAGGCCCGCACGGATTACGCGGACTTTTACACCGATCTTTTGGATAAATAAAAAATATAGTAAACAAAATAACCGGCGGCTGCATCGCGCAGCACGCCGGCACCTGAATACCATAGTATGCAGAAAGGCTGCCACACCGAAGGCGTACCTTGCGTAGTGGCAGGCTTTCTGTATGGCACTGAACTTTAATTCTGTTCTCCTCTGTTCTTCTTCTCGAGCAGTTCCCAGTCCGGATCTTCGGTTCCTTTAAAATGATTGCACCCAATATAGCCGATACACCATACCAGTCCCGCAAACGTAGAAGAAAACGCGATCTTCAGAAAGCTGGCAAAAATCAGCGGCAGTGTCAGGGCATCCGTTGAAAACGCGCGCACCAGATCGTGGACCGGGCAAAGCAGCATGATCCAGCCTCCGACATAGAGCGCTCCCAGGATGCCCAGAAGATAGCAGCACTGGGCTGCAAGGGCTTTCATTCTTCTTTTCATAGAATCTCTCCCCAATTCAAGGCTCGCCTTTGATATTAATCCATTGCAAGGACTATTTTGCCACTTTTTATCGTATTTTGCAAGTCCAGAACGCGCTGATTTTCCGATCCGCGGAATTTTAGCATCAGGCTCTTCTGCTCTGCCACAAACGGCCCGTCCACCAGAATATCGATCATGGAAAGCAGTTCTTTCGTGTCTTCTGTATATTTGGCGCCGCCCGGCACCAGATCCCGGTCGTAAACATACCCCGTGAACGCCCAGACGTCTTTCTTCGGATACTGTTCCTTTACTTTCCGCATAAAAGGAAGCAGCTCATGCTGGTTTTCCGGTTCAAACGGTTCGCCGCCCAGAAGCGTAATCCCGCGGATATAATCCGGCTTCAGCGAATCCAGAATCTGCTGCCTGGCCGTTTCGTCAAACGGCTCCCCGTAGGAAAAATCCCAGGTCTGCGGCTGGAAACAGTCCTTACAGTGATTCCGGCAGCCGGACACGAACAATACGGTCCGGCAGCCGGTTCCATTGGCAATATCGCAATATTTGATTCCTGCGTAGTTCATGGTTCCTTCCTGTTCCCGCGCGGTCTTTTACAGATGAAGAACGCGCTCTTTGATCTCCTGCGTCCTGCCCTGATTCCAGAACTGCGTTCCGATATAGCCGCATGTCCTGCGGGCCACGCTCATCTGGTTCTGGTCGCGGTTGCCGCAGTTCGGGCACTCCCAGACCAGTTTTCCGGAGCCTTCCTCTTCCGTGATCCGGATCTCCCCGTCATAACCGCACTTCATGCAGTAGTCGCTCTTGGTATTTAATTCCGCATACATGATATTATCGTAAATATACTGCATAACGGAAAGCACCGCTTCAATATTGTCCTGCATGTCCGGAACTTCCACATAGCTGATCGCGCCTCCCGGAGACAGATGCTGGAACTGCGCCTCAAATTTCAGCTTGTCAAATGCGTTAATTTCTTCCGTTACATGCACATGATAGCTGTTTGTAATGTAATTTTTATCCGTAACGCCCTTGATGATCCCGAAGCGCTTCTGCAGGCACTTGGCAAATTTATACGTTGTGGATTCAAGCGGCGTGCCGTAAATACTGAAATCAATATGCTCCTTTGCTTTCCATTCTGCGCACGCGCTGTTAAGCTTATGCATGACTTCCAGCGCAAACGGCGTGCCTTTTTCCGGATCCGTATGGGAAACGCCCGTCATGTAACGGGTGCATTCGCACAGTCCCGCATAGCCGAGGGAGATCGTCGAATAGCCGTTAAACAGCAGTTTGTCGATCTTCTCGCCTTTTTTCAAGCGGGCAAGCGCCCCGTTCTGCCAGAGGATCGGCGCCACGTCGGACGGTGTCCCCAAAAGCCGTTTATGGCGGCACATCAGCGCACGGTAGCACAGATCCAGCCGTTCATCCATCAGCTCCCAGAATTTGTCCATATCGCCGCCGGAAGAACATGCGACATCCACCAGATTCAGCGTCACAACGCCCTGATTGAAGCGGCCGTAATATTTCGGCTTGTTCGTTTCCGGATCGACATACGGCGTTAAGAAGCTGCGGCAGCCCATGCAGGTATAACAGTGGCCTTCGCCGTTCTTATCGATCTTTAACTCCAGCATTTTCTTCTCGGAAATATAATCCGGCACCAGACGCTTTGCGGAACACGACGCCGCCAGCTGAGTCAGATACCAGTATTTCGAGCCTTCCCGGACATTGTCCTCCTCCAGCACATAGATCAGCTTCGGGAACGCCGGAGTGATGTAGACGCCCTTCTCATTCTTCACTCCCTGAATCCTCTGGAGCAGCATTTCCTCGATGATCGCGGCCAGATCGTCACGCGTCTGCCCCTCCGGAACTTCGTCCAGATACATGAACACCGTGATAAACGGAGCCTGTCCGTTCGTCGTCATCAGCGTGATCACCTGATACTGGATCACCTGTACGCCGCGGTTGATCTCTTCCTTTACGCGCAGTTCCGCAACTTCGTTGATCTTCTGCTCATCTTCTTCGATCCCCACCGCCTGGAATTCCTCGCGGACCTGTTTGCGGAACTTTTCGCGGCTGACCTGCACAAACGGCGCAAGGTGCGCAAGGGAAATGCTCTGCCCGCCGTACTGGGAGCTGGCGATCTGCGCAACGGCCTGCGTCGCGATGTTGCACGCCGTGGAAAAACTCTTCGGAGGATCGATCATCGTTTCGCTGATCACGGTTCCGTTCTGCAGCATATCTTCCAGATTCACCAGACAGCAGTTGTGCATGTGCTGCGCAAAATAATCCGCATCGTGGAAATGGATCAGCCCTTTCTCATGCGCTTCCACCACATCTTCCGGCAGAAGGAAGCGCTTCGTGATGTCCTTGCTGACTTCGCCCGCCATATAGTCACGCTGAACACTGTTCACCGTCGGATTTTTATTGGAATTCTCCTGTTTTACCTCTTCGTTATTGCACTCCAGAAGGCTTAAGATCTGCTCGTCGGTCGAATTGGATTTGCGAACCAGCGCCCTCTTGTAACGATAAGTGATATAATTGCGCGCAACCGTAAACGCACGGTGGTTCATCAGCTGGTTCTCCACCATATCCTGAATCTCCTCCACGCTCGGGGAACGCTTCATATTCATGCACGCCGTCTCTACGTTGTCCGCGATCTGGCGGATCTGCTCATCCGTCAGCTTCTCATAATCGATGACAGACGCATTCGCCTTGTCGATCGCCGCAATAATCTTCGATGAATCAAAAATGACTTCCGTACCGCTTCTTTTAATGATCTTCATGATTCTCCTCCATATTCCTCCATATCCCTTCTCCAACTGCACAAGATCTGCCGCGGAAGGAGCAAAAAAGCGCGCTCCTATCCGATATATCTTGTATGGTCTGAAACTCATTATACTATATCTTGTGTTTTTGTCAACCACTAAAACTATATTTGGGGATCTTGCCGGAGGAGTTCAGCCTAGGACTTTGCACTTGCTGCAAAGTCCGTAAGAACGTGTAAATTTTGCCGAAGGCAAACTTGAAATGAGCCGGATTCCGTAACTGTGAAGCCGGAAGGCTGAACTGTTACATTTTGCCGGAATGGCAGGAAGAGAAAGTTCTATTATTTTATCATTTGCTGTTATTTTCCTCAACAGGTAATTCAAATTCACGATCCGCCTCTTCCGCAAGATATTTTCCAATCTGCGCAATAAACCAAAGCGCATCCTGCTTCATGCAATCCGGAAACGCAGTTAAAACCGGCGCGGTTTCAAAGCTCAGAACCCCGGAAAAACGGATATTGCGAAGCCCCCGGATAAACCCCGGCCAATCGGTAGACGACGTATTTTCCCGCGTTTTCGCAAATGTAAATGGAATCTGGTGCAGATCAGAGATACCGTCATTATCATGGATATGAAACACCTTCAGTCTGCTCCCCAGCTTCGTGATAAAGGCTTCAAAGTCGAGGCCGACCAGATTGGCATGTCCGGTATCAAAACAAAATCCAAGTACTTCGGTGCCGTATTTTTCATTGAAAAAATCAATCCGCTCAACGGCCTTCTGCACATCGCAGCCCGGCCCTTCCACCAGATGCCCGCCTACGCCGTCGTAAAGATTTTCCATGCAGATCGTAACCCCAAGCTCTTTTGCCAGAGGAGCAAGATCGTCCAAAAATTTTGCCGTCTGCTCCCACTCGGCCTCCTCCGAACCCAGATAACGCACCAGCTTAAAGCCATGCACAACGATATAGCGGCAGCCAAAGAAATTGCAGATCCGGATGCTTTTAGGCGCGACTTCCTTCGATAAATAGGTATTCAGCTCCCGCGTCCCGGACGGGACATAAACCGGATACGGCATATGCATCTGACTGACCGCAATGCCCGCCGCTTCCGCTGCAGATTTATGCGGGGCAAAATACGCCTCTAACTGCGAAATGCTTTTATCAAAAAATTTATTGGGATTATTGTGATATAAGTCCGTATTTAAAAGATACCCGTTCAGGCTGAAATCCACATCGGTAAAGCCCGCGCGTTTTAACATTTCAAATCCTTCCAGCGGATTTTCGTCATGGATTACATTTTTACTCTGTACACCGATTCTTGCCACTTATTTTGTCCTCCGCTTATTCCGTCCATGCAAAACTTATAACGAATTACTCCTGCTCTTCCCGGTCTGATTTTCTTGTAACCGCATCAATCCGGTCAAAATAAAACGCCGGCATGTATTCATCATTGAAAAATACAACCGGATTTTTCAAACCCATTTCACGGATCTGCGCTTCAATCTCCCGATAATAAATATTGCAGATAAACACCGCCGTGTCTTCTTTTATACCCTTTAACGCTTCCGGCGGCTTTATGGTAAGGCCGCAGAACTCTGTCTCCCACAAATCCTTATTATTATCACAGGTAAAAAGCGGCGGATACTGCTCCCCATAACATTTCATATAATTACGGCACATATTTCCCGCGCCAAACAGCACGCGCGACGGATATTTTTTTAACAGGCGTTCCATGCCGATCTGCCATACAAAATAATCCGCTGCCGCTTTCGCAAGGCTTAACAGCTGCGGCTTCAAAATCGGAGAGAATGCAGCCGCCGTATCCGAAAAATCCATAATCAAAAATCCATCAAAAGAAATCCTGCGAAGCCCGCGGATCAGATTCAGCCAGTCCATCTGCGGCGCAGACTTCTGCACGCTCGTAAACGGCAGCAGGGATTCATTGCTGTTGCCGTTATTTTCCCGCAAAACCACCGCCTTGATCCGCGCCCCCAGCGTTACCGCAAAGTCATACATATTCTGCCCGCAGAGATTGCATGTTCCCGCAACCATGCAAAAACCGAAATCTGCCGCATCCGTCCGCGCGCCGAACCGTTTCTGTGCGTCAGCATTTAACCTGTCGATCCATGCAGCGGCTTCCCGCGCATCGGAGCAGAATCCCCGCAGCAGATGGCCGTTCCAATCCCGGCACTGGTTCTCGATCAGGATCGTCACTCCGTTTTCCCGCGCCGTCTCCGCCAGCCCTAAATAGAACCGCTGATTCTCCTCCTGCAGCTGCTCCTTTTCAATTCCTGCAAAAAGCGGCTGGATAATAAGGTTACGGCAGCCCGTCTGCCCGCAGATTTTTATGCTTTCCACCGCAAGCTGCCGCAAGGTGCCGTTTAAGTCGGTACGCTTTGTATTCCATGCAAGATATGGCGCACGGGCGATTGGCATGTCCAGATTCCGTACCTCACATTTTTTCATCATAAGCTCCATCACACTGAAAAGCTCTTCCGGATGCTCTGAAACCAAACACTGATCTTTTAAACCCTGCTTTTTACGAGCCTTTCCCAATGCTTCCAACTCATATTCCGAACACCCTAAAGACAAATCAAGAAGCATACTGCCAAAGCCCACCTCGGAAAGATCCATGATTCCCTGATTTGGCCGTCTTATATCAATTATCCCTTTGGGGGAACATATAATTTCCAACTGTATATCCTCCTACATCAGCTTCTTTTTTCAAAAATTATTTTTCTCCTGAGTTTTCTTCTTGTTTCTGCTCTAACTGCACCTTTAATTTCGTGGGACTGGCCTTTTCCGCCGTTTTTCCTTATCATAAAACTCCTGACATAAAGCCATTTCATACTTTATATCAGGAGTTCGATGCAAGTTTTATTCCCTGCGCATATAACATAACTGTTAAATATCTGATTGTTTTCAAAGGATTTTATCGCTAAAATATTCATATTTTATGCTGTATTTGCAGTTTTAGAGCAAACAGGTATCATACGGGTATCACAGCTTTTTCCTACAACTGCCCATTTGCAGATTATAAGCATATTAAACACCTTCCCTTCTTTTTCTTATAACAGAATTATTGCGTTTCATATTCATTTTCTTCGCTTTGAGTTTCCCGTCACCGGTTCTTGCTGTTGCCTTATTTGTTAATGTCGCTTTATATGCTACTCCTTTTCGCCCTGCTATTCTTTTTGGTTCTACCACTTTTTTACTTAGCATAAGACTTTCCACTAAACGAATAGGTTCTACGTTTGTTTTTGTTTCTAGTTTTATAACTTCAGATAAATTATGTTTAAATTCCCCACTCAAATAATCATAATCTTCCTCTGAATAAGTAAACCGTCTGATCACTTCCAAACATGCCTGTTGTACATTTGTAAATTCTTTAACCCCGTATCTTTCAGCACGTTCTGCATCAAAAACCAACCACTTGTTATTTTGTTTTATAATACAAGAAGCACCTTCTTTATATCCTTCAAGACTATAATAAGAATCCGAAATTCCAATATTTTTCATGGTATTTGCAAAACACTCTTTAACAATTTTTTCATTCATAACCTTTCAACCATCCTATTCAATTTTTTCTAAAACTGTTCCCAACATATCCATAATACACATATCATGATAATATTGAACCGCACCTCCCGAAGTCCCAAATGCTGGCGCGGCTAAACCTTCAACAGCATATTGAACTTTTGGTCGTTTCTTTCCATTTTTTACATCTAATAATCTTTGTTGTTCTTTATCGTCTATCACCTCAAAGCACTTTACAGGTATATCTTTTAATACCTTATATCGATGAAATTCAACAGAATCTTGTATAAAAGGTAATCCCAGCTGATCGAACTCTGTTCCGCTAAGTGTCGTAAAATGTCCTCTTTCTGATCCATATCGCACAAGTTCCGCTCCTTTTCCTAAATATTGTTGAGAAACTGTAATTCTATACTTATAACATAGTGGATACTTATTTTTTTCTAATTCTATAATATATTTTTGTTTGTCAATTCGCTTTGCTCTAATATCAAATCCTTGCCTATCAGCCACACTTTCTCCAATATGATAAATTGAGCCCTTATCCCAAAACTTAGGATTCGCTACACCAATTTTATACTTCGCAGCAATTTGCTGAGCTATATCATTAAAAACATATTCCTGCTCAATTAATTTTCCTTTATCATTTCTCTTTTGGTATTTTCTTATGTTAATCATTCTTATCCCTCTTTAATTTCACCTATTCCGCTGATAATGAAACTACCATTAAATTATCTAAAAATATTTTCTTTTAGCTGCTAATCCTCACATAATGCTAACACCATGTTACCTGCCCCTATGCTTCTCTTTTCTTTTTTACTGTTTCAGCTCAAACTGCCGTCTTTATCTTTGATCTACCGGCACGCTATTATAGTATAAATCATCCGGACAGACATCCCGCCCGCCTTCCCATTCCACGCTGATTCCGGCAATATGAACCGTATTGAAAATATCCATATTCTTTAATTGGCCAAACCAGTCTCCGCGGATCAACGCATTTACATCATAAATCCGGTCTTCCCCATTATCAAACGTTATGAGCAGTTTATATCCTTCCAATGGCTTTACTTTTACAGCAGAAAGTGTCATTTCCCATCCCCCACTTTCAAAAATACGTATCGCATTTTTCAATTCACTTTACTGCAATGGCGGTACTTTAAAATAATGCTCCCCTTCCATCAGCATGAGGAAATAATAACATATTTCACCAAAAGCCACAATAGTTTTCCCTGATATAAAATATGAAATTGTCAAAGTGCATACTTTCATTTCTGATTTTAGGACAAACGTATGACCTGAGTTCTCCTCGCCGCCTTTACCCGCCCAGAAAAAACTGCTTATTGTCTGTCCTCCTACACCAGCTTCTTTTCAATCAATGCTTTCAGCTTTGTCGAACTCGTACTTTGTGTATAAGGAAAAAATTCCATCTCCGCACCGTGCTTCTCTAAAAACTCTTTCTCCATCAGCCAACTTGGATGATTACTATAATCACTCCCGGAAAACTGACAATCAAAATGATGCAGCTTCCACGCATCCCGCGTACCGCCAAAATCAAGCGGAATCTCAGCCACCTCATCTACATATCTGCAGGAGCGGACCATTTCAACCCGCTCTTCATAAGGTATAAACGGTTCCACACCCTTATATTTCCGTACACCTTCATCTGTTACGATTCCAACGATCAGGTAATCACACTGCTCTTTCGCGCGTTTAAACATATTCAAATGCCCGATATGAAACAGATCAAATACACCGGCGATATAACCCACATGGTATTTCTTTTTTTCAACATCCGCATTTGCAATCGGCCTTCGTTTTCTTGGATAATCTCTGTGTGAATCGAAAATACTGTACTCGCTTACCCCCATCTCATCCAGCTGCTTCATAACAGAAAGGTAGTTCTTAATGCAGATCAGCACTTTGTACTCTCCCGGCTGCATCTGCTGCAAAATATACGGCGGCTGGATTTCCATTCCATCCAGCTTTTGCCCCCATTTTTCCGAACTGTTGTCTATCACCGCATATACCGGATAATCCTGTCCATACAAAGCCAGAAATTTCTTTGTAAAAGTGCCGGAACCAAACAAAATCAGCTTCCGGGTATCCGCATTCCGGAAAATATCCAAAAATAACCGTTCATAATCCTCCTGCGAATAATTCATACGCTGCCGGTTGGAATGAATCACCTCTCGATTAGCCCTGCACGACTCATGATACTTGCGAAGCTCTTTCTCTTTCCTGAGATCCGCCAGAAAATCCCATTCCATCTTCCGGAAATATTCCAGCTTATCCGTCAAATGATACCGCTCAAATAACCGTTCCATCGGAAGCTTCTTCAGCAATTCAGGACTTCCGGCATACAATGTCGCAATCATGCGGACGATGATAGCATTCGCCGGATAATTCTCCTCACAAAACTCCTGATCATAAAATACAAAAGTATTGTTCAAATAAAAACTATTCAGCGGAACCATATCAATATATCCCTTCCGCAGGATGGCGCCCTCTCCGTCTCCGCTGTCCTCTTTTACAAGTTCAGACGACTGTAAGATCAGATCCCGGAATTGATCGAATTTTTCCAAAAACATATCGATATCTTTCAACAGAAGCCGCTTTAAATATGCATGTCCCGTCTCTGCTTCAATATATGGCATGGTATAAACGCCATTTTCTATTTTAGCATCTACCACAGGAATGCCATGTGCTGCCAGATCATCCCGGTATTCTGCCATTTTTTCCAGACGCGCCTTTCCTTCCGGATACGCCGCACGCTTCTCTACAAGGCCGGACTTATGTATCACCGTAAAAACCGCACGTTCCCTGCCGCGCTCCAAAGAACCTGTTACATGGCTGACATCCAAAAAACTGCCATCCTTTGAACACTCAATCAAATATGCATTGGCCATCTGGTGAAACATCCCGTTCGCGATCAAATCCCGATACAGGCACTCCTCTTCTAAGAATACGGAATTGGGATAATGATAAGTTGGAAATAGTCTGCCGGATAAATCCTCATTCGGCAGATAATCCTCCGCATAGATCAAAACCGGATTCTCTAAATCTGAAAGAACAGAATAAAAGCGGCATTGATCCCAGCCAGCCTCCCAAAGCATCTCTTTCAGTTCCGCCTGACTGTACATCCTTCCCTGAAAAATATCTTCCTTTTTCGCATATGCCCTGCGGTACCCTTCCACGCCGTCAAAATTCCGCTCTGTATAAGGATCCCTGTCTCCGCAGAAATACCGGAGTCCAAGACGATTATTCATGCCAAGAAACAGCTTCCCGTCAGCCTTTAACAGCTTCCTAAAAAAAACGAGTATCTGTCCCGGATCAGGCTGCCGCTCCAGCACTTCCACAGAAACCACATAATCAAATGTCTCGCTATGCGCATTCTGCCAGCCTTCCTCACACAATGTCTCACAAGATACACACACCAGCTCTCCTGTGCGTCCTTTCAGCATCTCTGCCAATGCATCCTCTTTGTCCCCGCAATAGAGTACCCTGCTGTCCGGTTTCCAATCACACCACTGCAGCAGCCCGCTCTGTATTCCCTTGATAATCTCCTGTGCCTGTTCCATGTTCTTCACCTTTGCCCATTTATTTCGATCCGTATGATATAGTCGTAGATCGTTCCCTCCATTTCCAAGCTTTCACGTTGGCCAAGCTTATATGTCAGTTTTTGTACGGAGGTATTCTTGATATAATCTTCCATTTTCTGCCGCTCATATGGTTCCAGCAAATGTTTTAAAAGCTCCTGTGCCCCCTCATTATTATAAGGAACCGCCTTCAGCTGTTGTTTCACTTCCGGAAATGTGTTGCACGCTATGGCAATCACATAATCTACCATAAAATAATATTTGATTTTATCATGTGACAAAAAATAATAAAAAAAGCTCTCCATCAAAAATGCAAACAGTTTATTTCCCGGTTTTGCATAGAAAAACCATCCACTCCACATTGCATCTGCACAATATTGCGTTTCAGGCAGATTCCTTGTATAGAGCGGATACCCTAAGATTTTCTGGGGCAGCGGCCTGCATACAAACAGTGTGGCATCCATCCAGAATCCGCCATATTTATACAAAAGAGAGGCTCTTATGATATCCGAAAGCGTTGTCAGTGTAATGCTTCCGGTTTTGACTTTTTCTGTAATATGTCCTGGCAGGCTGATATAATTCCTATAATTATCCCCTGTGATGACCACATGACGCACCCCCGCCGGCATATTCCTCCTCTGGCTCTGCAGGCAGGCGCGCACAATCCCAGGCGCATGCTCTTCTCCCTGCCACCAGCATGTCCATGCAGTGATTTCACCATCCTTTACCGGCTCATTCAGGCCAGACAGCTTGTTCGGGAAATCATCAATAAACGGCTGTATGCTCTTTTTTATCTCCTGATACGGTTCCTCCTGAAACATGTTAAAATCAATCTGGACAATGCGGGCTCCTGTATCTTTTAAAAGCCGGTAGACCGCGTCTGCGTAACGGAGTCCCAGTGTCAGCAGCACATGATCCTCAGGTCCAATTCCTACCTCCTGATACGCTATCACAGGAATTCCTCTCACTTTTGGGGGATTTCCCTGTATATCGGAGACCAAAATGCATTTTATTTTCCTGAAATACTCCTGATTCCAGCCTGCCAGTTCATCGAGAACCACATTCAGATAATAGCCTGCCCCATATAGTTTTATTTCACCACATATGTCCAGCAGCTTCCTTAACGCTGCCACTGTATCCAGAGTGAGCATCGGTTTTGCCTGCATAACAAATCCTTTCCATCATTTCAAACTCACTGTAATCGTCCTTTTGTGCCCGAACGCCACATCACCATATTCGTACAGTCCATCGGAGATGTCGTATACGTATATGTTCGCATCCGCTTCTTCTCTACCCCAAGCATTACAAGCTGTCTTTGAATTTCGTCAGCATGTCCCGCATTGGTAATAAGAAAGAATGCTCCCGGAAAACGTCTGATTGCTTCCTCCGGTGACACGATCACTTTTCCCAGATAGGAACTCCCCCATTTTGCCTCATCATTATCACAAAATGCTGCAATATGATCTATGCCATTATTTCGGATCAGGCAATATGCACAGGAACCGACAAAACCGCTTCCAAAAAGAATGACCTGTTCCTGTTTTGCAATATCAGCCAAGAAGCTCCGGATAGTCTCCGCCGCCACTTCCGCTTTCAAATGCGTATAATAATCATAGAAATCCGGATTTTCCACAAACATTCGAATCTCAAACCATGCCGTTTCCGTAACCGAAGCCGGATGTAGAATTCCCTTCTCTATAAAATCTTTCAATATTGTCCGGAACTCTGCCAAAGCCTCCTTCGTTTCCTCTGCCGGCTGCCCCCATGTCAGCAGTTCCTGATAAGGCCGATGAGCAATAACAGCGATCTCTCTGGCCAGAAAAGACATCTGCTCTGAATATTCCCCTCTCATTTCCTGCACGATCCGGATCAGATTCCTGCACTCGGCAAGATTAAACAAGACGCATTTTCTATTATAAGTAGAGGAATTTACATTATCCCTGCGGTAACGGTAAAACGACTCATTCAAAAAGAAACCTCTTTGCAGATGCAGCGCCACCTGATACCGGAATCCACAGTCCTGAAATGCCGCTCCGGGCGTTTCCTGAAAAAAGATATGATGTTCCTGCAGAAACTCCCGCTTATAAATTCCGTTCCAGATAAAAACATCTATGGTCTGTCTTCTGTTCATATAAGTATCTGACGTAACTACTGTATGATAGGCCACACCACTATACTTCTTTAAAGAATACCTCAAAAACATGCGTTCCCCGTCCTCCAGTGTCGTGAATACGTCAAAATCCGATTTCACAACCTCCGCGTCGTTTTCCTCTGCATAACCATACAATGTCTCATACATACGGGGCAGAATAAAATCATCTGTCTCCACAATCCCGATATATTCCCCCGACGCTTCCCTGATTCCAAGGTTCATCTGATAACCATAGCTTTTCTTCTCTGATTTTATCACGCGGATACGTGCATCATTTTTCGCATATTCTTCCAATATCTCCCATGTGCCATCTGTGGAGCCCGCGTCCACGCATAAAATTTCTATGTCTTTTAATGTCTGGCAGATCACGCTTTCCATGCATTCCCGAATATATGGAGCCACGTTCAGGGATGGCATAATAATCGATACTTTTGGCATAAGTCTTCCTTTTCTTTTCTGATCTTTTTCATTGTTTCCATCATGGAATCATGATAAATTGCCTTAAAAAAAGCATAACTGTTATCATAATTCCGAAAATAGAAATAATCCTGCTCATTTGCGATCATGTTTCCATATACATCAATATAAATTTCCGGCAGCTTGTTCTCCCTGACTTCTTTTACATGCTTACAGATATGAATTACTTTATCAAATTTAAAATCATCTGTAATTCCCTGTTTTTTTCCGAATTCACCGATCACAATTTTCATTCCAGAATTCATTTTATGGATCCTGTCCAAAACCCGTTCCACAGTCTCCTTAGGCACATCCGGCAAGATATCCACCCGTACACAGCTGCAGCCTTCCAGTTCCTTTCTTAGCAGCTGATACCCATCTCCCTGCAATTCATTAATTCTGCGCTCCCCTGCTTTTCCGCGTTTGTCACAGATAAAATCTTCTAAGATGTACTTTTCTGTATCAAAAATATCCATGCGTCCCTTATAATAAGCCCCATACATATAAGTAAACGCCCGCGACAAAACATATTCCGTAAACCGCTCCATATCCTTTTCCGGCATATATTTTGCAAAAAAACGGTAACGATTGCGAATTAGGTAATATCTTACAAAAGTGTTTGTTTTCCTTTGACGCATACCGCTTTTATGCCATGCTTTTGCACTGCCCAGCGACACGATGCGGTATCCTGAGAGTTTAATTCGATATCCTAATTCAATATCATCATAATAAATAAAATGCGCTTCATCCATTCCTCCGCATTTCAACAGAACTTCCCGCTTCACCATAGCGGCTGTCGCCGCCGCAAAATCACATTCTCTTGCCTGATCTGCCTCCTTGCAGTCTAATTTTCCACACCATTCTGATCCATCAATGAACTTCTCAAAATCAATCGTCTTGGCATAATCCATAATCCGTTTCGGGTCATCTGACATCATGATCTTAGCTCCGACCATTCCAACATCCGGTTTCTGTTCAAGATAACAATACAATTTCCCGATCGTATCAGACGCCACATATGCATCATTATCAAGCATCATAATATACGGATAATCTTTTTCTACTGCCAGACGCAATCCTCTTCCGAAACCGCCGGAACCGCCAAGATTTTCTGCATTTTGTACAATTGTTACACTTTCACCAAACTTTTTCTGAATCCGATCTGCCGAACCGTCTGTTGAAGCATTATCTACAACATAAATATCACACTTAACATTCTCCGACCCTATTACCGCATCTATGCATTTTATCGTATCCTTGCCGCCATTGTAATTGCATATGACCACTGCAATCTTATCTTTTTCCACCGTTATCTCACTTTTCATTTTCTTAATTTTCTCCCATATTATCTTTTTATAGGATTGACATACTACACTTTTTCACAAAAGATTTACAGCAATCGAAGAATATTTTCTTTTTGTATTCCTATACTGCATAGCTGTTCTTCTATCTCATCCGTATGGCATTTGTTTGCAATCAGGTATACACATTCCCCAAAATGCTCAACCTTCTCCGTTGGAGAAATGACCGTAAAGCCATATTTTTGTGTTCCCCATAATTCCCTGTTGTTATCGCAGATTGCCCCAATTTCTCTTCCATGCTCCATCAATAATCTCACTGCACGTTTTCCGCGCAATCCTGCGCCAAATACCACCGTTTTCTTTCCTTGTGTTTTTGACAATATCCACTCTGTATTTTCCCGCAATACAGAGTCTCTCTGTTTTAAGTCTGTCGCATATTTTTCAATATCGTCCGCCATTACCTGAAAATATTGATAAAAGACATCCAAATCATCTGGCACAACCAATTTCAGCTTCAAAGCTCGTCCAACCTCTTCCATAAACCAATTTGAATATGGTTCAATATATTCAGAATGTACATCATAATCAGTAATTCTCAACAATTTAGTCAGTTCACCATAAAACGACTGAACCATGTGGCGGTATAGTCCTGGCAAATAAACCAGTTTATTAAAAACGGCTTCGTTCTCCAAGAGACGCTTAAATTCCTGACAGGAATATTGTAACCCATGCAAAGAATTCATAGAAGACATTTCACGGTCTGTCCGATACCTGTACAAAGACTTATCTGAATAATATACTTTCTGCGCACATGCCAATATCTGCTGAACAAAACCAATATCTTGGAATGCCGCTCCCTTTGATTCATTTAACCAAATATCGTTTTTTACCAAAAATTCTCTGCTATAAATTCCTCTCCAAATACCATAATCATTGGCATAAAAATATATTATTTTACGCGGATCAATCAGCTTGTTATATTGTGATTGATCCTTTTTCCACATGCTAATCTGCTGAAATACTCTGCTTCCATCCGTTTGCGTATAAAAGCTGTTATAATCCGCTTTTACCACATCTGCCTTTGTCTGGTCTGCTATGGCATAAAGAGTTTCATACATGTCCAACGACACATAATCATCTGTTTCCACAATTGCAATGTATTTCCCCTTTGCCGCCCGTATTCCAGTATTCACCTGATAACCATAACTTTTTACATCGCTGCGAATCAGGCGAACAGACACCATGTTTTCCTTATTGTCCGCGTATGAGCAAAGCTTCTCCCATGTGCCATCCGTGGAACCCGCATCAATACAAATAATCTCTATCTCTTTTAATGTTTGATTTATGACTGATTGTATACACTCGTCTATATACTCCACTACATTGAAAGAGGGCATAATGACTGATACTTTAAGTGCATCATCATACTTACTTTGGGCTTTTCTTCCCATAACGCTCCTCGACTTTCCGAAACCAACATTAAAGACAACCAATTAAATTCTTTTCAAAAATATCAAGTGAAAAATATTTATCATATACACTTCGTGAAGCCTGTCCTATCTTTTTTGCCTGCTGATAATTATTCACGGCCCACATTATTTTTTCCCGCAATTCTTCAATGTTTTCACTTTTAAAAATCAACGCATTTTGGTTATCTTTTAATAACTGTGAAATTCCTGCAGCATCAGAAACAATAGAAAATTTCATATTCATGCAGGCTTCTGCCACTACCACAGGCATTGCATCCTGTCTTGAACAGCAGATAATCCCATCTATTGTCTGATAGATATGCGGCATTTTAGAATTATCCACTTCTCCAATTACTTCTATGCAATCATTCTGATCAACGATTTTCAAGCTGTCATTACCCAAAGTGCCTGCACCTATTATTAAAAACCGGGATTTCTCCTTAATATATTCAGGCAAATGATCTATTGCATTTATCAAAAGATCCTGCCCTTTTATTCTACTGATTCCACCTATGCATGCCATAACAATTTTATTCTTTTCAGATACCTTATTTTCATAAAGATTATAGTCTTTCAATCCATAAAACAGCCTGTTTACTTTAATATCTTCACCATATATTTGCCATATATTTTCATCTACGACAGGGCTTACTGACATTATCCGAATACTTGATTGAGAAGCGATTCTTCTAAATATACGCTTACTGATATCACTTTTTCTGGCCGATTCATGTATCCACCATATTGTTTTCAGACCGGTTCCACTGAAATAGTCAGCAATATCATAAAGCCATACCGTATTAACCCATATCATGCATGCTTTTGATTTGATCAGGGCGAGCGTTTTGTCCTCAGTAATGATATCTTCACATACGACCACAGTGATGCCTTGAGCTATGAATTTTTCGCGAAGCACACCGTCTTCTCTGGAAATCACAACTATATTGTAATTATTTTTTTTCATCAGCACAGTAGCCTGGAATAATACATTTTGCGCACCCGTAGAGGTAAGCGCATGGCTGAAAATTGCTATTAAATTCCCTGAAATCTCATTAATATCTCCATAAGTTACAATTTCATCATGTTGAAATACCGTCCACGGCCTGTTGAGATCATATATTTTATCATCATTGATTCCCATTTCCACTAATTGCTCTCTCATGGCAGCACGATGAATGCTCATCAAGAAAATAAAATCATATTCCAAACCAACCGCTTCTTGAGGCGAATATATTTTTTTCCCTTCAAAATACTTCCCCTGCTTTCCTTTATCATTATCTAAAAATCCCACAATAATAATGTCGTCTCTTAGTTTGCCTTTATATCTTTCATAAACTTTCCCTGTTCCAAAAATTAATATTCTCATAATCACTCACACCATAGCAATTCTGTGCAACCTATATCCAATCGCCCTTATAATATTTCTCTGCGTAGTCACTAATATAGATTTTTTTGTTTTACAAAAAACAGCTTTAAATCTGTACTGTGATGCAAAAAATATATCCCAGTCAATTCTTCTGCAATATAGCCTATATGCCTAGGTTGCATCGCTATTTTTCTTGCATTCAGTTCCTGTTCATACGTTTCCAAGAGCAACATCATCCACTGGTAATAATCATCAAAAACTTTTTTTGAGCAAATAACCATATTTGACGGAATCAACAGCCCCTCACGGATATAATTATAAAAACAATCCATATATTGAGGTGCCTTGCTAAGAAACACTTGCTCCATCAAAGGATCCCCACACCAATAATGTCCTCTGCTCGCGAAATAAATAACCGGCTCCGCTAATATTACATCTATCCCAGTATTCAGAAGTTCCAAAATTTCATCATCACTTATATTAAACACTCGACTATAATGGTACAGCCCAACATACCTATGAACATGATCATTCTTATATATCCAATACCCTGCCGTCAATTCACAATAAAAATGATTCTTTGAAGAAATATTATCCCCTGTATCATCCCTGATGTCACACATATCAACATCTGTCAAAGCACTGCCAGCCTGTATATATCTAAGCATTTTCGAATCAAACCTCTGTACTGATTGACGGGTATTATTATGGGAAGTAACAATATAAATAGCCAAATTACGCATATCTGCTTTCTTTTCATATACATCTGGTACATGTTTCATAGAAATATTCCAGCCATATTGCCCATAATACTCTTTCTCATGCCTGCTGAGTTCACCATACATTCTTATTCCATGCAAAATGTGCTGAAACCCATATATTTCAAGCATATTTCTTATCTCATCCTGCTTTTTCAATGCATTAGAAATAATAATTACCCCTTCTCGTTTATGCTGTTCTATGATTTCTGAAATCTCTACTACAGGAATTTCACCTATGCTATCAGGATTATTTTCTTTGGAGCTAACCACATAACACATGATTTGTTTTCCGTACTTATATATTTCATTTTCAATGTTTAACCCAAAATTACTGTGTTTATGCTCCCTTGCAGCTCTAGCGCCAAAAATCATTACATATTCTGTCTCTTTTAATATATCTTTTACACTTTTCATTTTTCTCTCAATCTTCCTATTTTTCCTCTCACAATGCCTTTTCGCAGTTCAGGTGCATCAAGGACATCGGAGTCATGCAAAAACAGCATATATCCTTTCGAAGTTTCTGTTGAAAGACCATAACACCGTAATAATGCACTTATTTTTTCTTCATCACCATGTCTGTGATATGCACAAACAGCGCATCGTAAATCATTACTGTTTCTGAATACTTCATCTGCGCCAACTAATGCATCTACTTCTGCCCCTTCAATATCCATTTTTATAAAATTCACAGATTCTGTTATTAATGTATTCAAACTTATAGTACTTTCTGAATCTATATTACTGAGAAATTTATTGCAAAATACAATTTTCTCCTTATAAGGAAAAAATGTATACTGCAATGCCTCCATCCACTCTTTATCACATTCAATCAGATAGATCTTACTTGCTTTGTCAATATTATGTAATGAAAAATTGCCCTCACAAACGCCTGCATCAACTATTACATCACCATCTTTAACTGATATATCGCCATATTCATATAAATGCGGAGAATTAAAGTCCTGCTCGCCCCAGACATTTCCTACATATAATTTTCCTCTTTTATTAACATAATTCTTATAACTACGTTTTAGATACATCTTCTTTTCTTCAAAATAAATAAAATGTAAATCTACCTCTTTATCATAATATACTTCATGAAGGATTTTTCTATCATCAGCTTTATCATAATAATATACGTTCAGCTTTGCATCATTTTTTATTTTATTAATTATTTTACATATTTCATAATCATTCGTATTTTTATATTTATCAAAAATCAACTGCTTATATGGTGTGAAAATATCCACAATTTTATTTTCCAATATTCCAAGTTCATCAACAATCTGCCTATATATTTCTTCTCTGTTTTTTACCCATATGCAAATATAATCAAAACTAATGTTTCCTATTGCATCTGGTGGAAAAATATTATATTTTCCTACCATGCCCCCCCATTTCTTTTGATCATTATCAATAAATCCAATAATTTTATTTTCCGAAACAACATTTATTTTATTAAAAAATTCAATATTGCTTAATGCAACTGCCCCTGTTCCCCATATTAAAAATCTATTCATATATACATTTCCTCATATATCCTGTTATATTATTACTAGCTAACATAATCTGAAATTGCAATCCCATAATTCGGAATTAATAAATTTGCACTTGGCATGTTGCAAGCAATTTTAGACAAGACTTCTTCTAAGTTTCTCATGCCTAATGCAAGAATTATGCCTGTATCATTGTCCATAACAAAGCTGTCATAAGCAATCACGTTATCTCCATCGTTATTCTTTTTTTCTGTAACAATATATTTTTCAAACTTAATTCCTCTGCATTGAAAATACTTACTCACTAAATTTCCTATTTTCCCATTCCCGTATATATAAATTTTAGAATATCTTTTGCAAAATTCATTAAGTTGCCGGTACCCAAAAGGCTGGAATATATGATCTAAACGCAACATATGTCTTTTTATTAAATCAACATCATACATAGTATATTCAGATATGTAATTAAGAGCTATCTTCGCCTTTTCAAAATTAGCTAATGCTAAAGCCTTTCGTTTCACTAATGGCATTTTTGCAACAGACAGTAATTCTGTAATATAATGCACATAGATTAATTCTGAATGATCAATAGGAAAATTCGTATTGTACGTATCCGTATATACTGAATATTTAAATTTTTGGGCAAAAAAGCATGTGAAACGAATTTCAAAATTGAATATGGCATCATGCAAATTGAGTGGATACTCCATTTGTTCCCAAAACAAACGGAATGATGTAGAAAGAAACAATTTTTTTCTTACTGCCAAAAAATAGGATTGGACATGTGTTGGCAGTGCAATGCCATCACATTTGTAATTTTCCTGTTTTGTCATGCCCCAAAAATCCACATTCTGCTTATCCATTTTTTCAAATACATCACACCAAGGATATACAGGGCCATAAAAAGTATCATTCAGCAAAATAATCTCATCCCAATTTTCCCATTTTTCATTTTTCATAAATTTTGTAAAAACATCCTTATACGCACCTGCATCAAACCCTTTATTTTCACGTTCATAGATATTTTCTGTAAAGATTTCCAGCTTTTTCCTTTCTGTTTTTCTAAGTTTTCCATTTGACACTACTACTATTTTTTTTGTTATTTCCATTAAACTATCAAGTAAATATTTGACATAATCATCTATGAAACCTTCAAAGTCATAAAATACAAATACAGCCATCCTATTCATGAGCTATCACCTTGCCTATAATCTCTTATGTAATCATCTGAGTCTATAAAGCACATATATTTCCCCTGTGCACCCTCAACTGCTCTGTGTACATAAGCTTTTGTATTATATTGCTTTCTCAATTATAATATGTAAATGACACCCTAAATTCATTATCTTTTTACTGTTTTCTACTGCTTCGCATACGATAATATTTCATACAAAAACATAACTTCTACATTAATTTTCTCTTTCAGCAAATCTTTAATCTTTTCTCTATCATATACAACTGATATTATAATTAGATCTACATCTGTAAATTCATCATCCAGTGCAACAATCGGAATATCAAACTTATCATTTTTAGATACATCTTTATCTATTCCATACTTGACACATATTCCTTCATCACAAAGTTCCTTATATAAAATCGCCCCCAGCATCCCCATTCCATAAATTGCCACAGTTTCAACATTACTATCAGTAAGATATTTTAATATTTTCTTTCCATCAACTTTAATATTTAACCAATCCCGTAAAATCTCCCAATAATTTCTATAACGCTCATTTTGCCTTAACAGACTGTCTATCCTTTCTGACATCATGTTATTCATATTTGTCAATGTCATTCCTTGAAATATTTCCTTGTTACTTTCAACTAAAAATTTCGCTTCCTTCACTGCTTTTAAATATGCCTCACCATTTAATATATCTGGTTCAAGATACATACTCTCCCCCCATTCATTCCAGGCATTCAGAAATACTATATCATTCTTACAATTAATCGCTTTGATTAAAAGCCAAACTAAATATTTTTTAAATTTTTGCGGTGTTTGTCCAGCAATAACTATTCCTCTATTTTTCCCCTGGCGTGGCGTAGTATCAAATCCTACAAATCCACCATAAAAATAATTATCCCCTACTTCTGCATTTGCAATTATTTTTCTCCAAACCTCATCATAATCAAGAACTGCCATTATACCATAATCATTATTATATTTTCTTCCCACCATTTCCTGAATTGCAAACTTCGGCTCATGATCCATATATCCATCCATACAACTGCCATAACTATTTCTTCCTATGAAATATACATGTGGTTTTCCATTTTCATCCATAAATTTATCCCAACACTTCTTCATATCTGAAAAGCATTTGATGTCTTCCGGCATGTAAATAATAAATATGGGTCTTCCATCTATTTTAATATATCGCTTGTCTTCAAAAAACGGCATTAAATATTCTATATGTTCTAACCAGTCTTTCTCGCCTCCATATGACTGTTTTAAAAGAATGCCATTATCATCTGATGTCTTATTTTCAGTACCACCTAACCCATATGTCCATACATTTCCACCTTCTATGTTTGACCAACTCTTTATCCAAGTCTGATTAGCCCAATAAAAACAAAATGGCATTCTTATATCTTTCCACTTCAAAAGGTTTTCTGCCGGTTTTTCTAATATTTTTTTCCCATTTTCAAAATAATAATGGTAAAAACAAAATCCATCAATACTATACTTATCCATCAAATCTGCTTGACGCTGCATTGTTTCTTTTTCAAGCAAGTCATAATACTCCATCGGTTCACGTGGTTGGACATGTCCTTCAAATAATGGTTTTGCATTTTTAACCGTAACCCAGTCTGTAAACCCCTCTCCCCACCACTCATCATTTTCAAGTGTTCTGTAAAATTGTGGCAAATAGAAAGCATATATTTTAGGCATTTGCAAACCTCCCATTATTTTATTAATTTAATATAATATATTTTTGTTTTGTAATAAATTCTATTTTTACCGCTTGTCCATATGCTTTAAGAACCTTTTTCATACCAACATTCATCATTTCCAAAATTTCTTTATTCCTATGTACTACCATTTTTTTATATGCATAATTATCATTCTCATCAGCGGCATATCCGTCTACCCCTGCCAGCAATATTTCATTAATATTAAAACGCAGCAAAAATTTTACAGTCATCAGTAAGGCATTATCTTGCACATATTCCTCTTCATTTAATAAATTCTTATACTTTACTTTCATATTAACATTATCTGCAGGAATATTTGTTGTCACTATACATTTTTCTAGCAATCCTTTATCAAGTTCTCTGTATCTACGCAGATTACTCAAGAAAATAAAATCCGTTTCTAACTCTAAGTAATTAAAATTTATACTAATTGATATAACATCTTTTCTGTCTGCATATTCTTTAATTTTTTCTTTTTCTTCTATTGCACTGTTACCTGGTGCAATCAGCAATACTGTTTTTCCATCCAAAAGTTTAGCAAAATTTCCCACTTTTATTTCATTATCTTTTTTACCTAAAAACTGGACATATTTACTTTCAATATAATCACCATCAAAAGAAACTCCTTTTTCTTTATCCAACATTGAAAAAATTTCATTTATTTCTTTTACTGTCAATGTTTTTTTTGAATCAAGAAACATGGCATAATTGGGATGTATATTGTAAATTGCTGACAGATAATTTGGCAAAGTATACCCCCACGGCCTTTCTTCATAAAATCGGACTATAATTTCATCAATAACGCTTAAAAGTGGTTCTATATTATACTTTTTATTATAATTTTCATTTAAATAATCAATAAATAATTCTGTATTTAAATTGCCCGCTCCTCGACCCATCCCAAAAACGGATGAATCAATAATAAGGTTTCTTTTCATGGGTATATCAGCCAAGCATTGTGCATTCGAATATGCCAGCTGCAGATTATTATGTGAATGAAAACCTATCCAAATATCCTTTAAAAGATTTTTATCCACCATATCCAGCATATGCATCAGGCTCTTTTTCTTCATCACTCCAAAACTATCCACTATATAAAATGCATACGGATGAATAGTGTTTACTTTTTTTATTAATTCTATAAATTCTTTGTCGCAGTAATTTAAAGAAACCATTGCTTGTACAAATACTTTATATCCCTTTTCTTTCAAACTTTCACATACTTTTAAACCTTGCTGCAAATCCTTTTTATGAAACGCCACTCTCACACCATCAATCACAGTTTCACTACAATATGGCAATTCCGACACATCATATTCGTTCCAATTCATCATAACTACAAACATTTTACCTTTATTATTATCAGGTATAACATCTGATACATCATTTAAGTTGGAATATTTTGACGCATCACATTCTGTTCCTATTTCCTTCGTTATGTATCCGCATTCTATAATATCTATATTCGCATCAATAAGACCCCTAACTATTTTTTTTATATTATCAAAACCAAATCGCCATTTATTACAATATCCACCATCTCTTAATGTGCAGTCCAATATGTTTATCTTATTCATTACCTACTATCCTTTATAGTACAAACTTATCAATCAAAAAGCATTTTTTTCATAATAAGACAGATTTTTTCCAAATCATTTGGGGTGTCAACTGCTATAGTATCAGAATCAACTTCTATGAACTGAACTTGATAACCATTTTCTATAAATCTTAAAATTTCGATATCCTCAATGGACTCTACTTTTGCTTTGCCATATTTTGTTCCATAATCACAAAAAAATCTAAGTGCTTCTGGTCTAAATCCATACACACAAACTTGTTTATAATATGAGTAAAGCACACTTCCTTTTGGATATGGCGCCGCTGAGCGAGTCAAATAAATTCCTATGCCATCTTTATTTGTAATTACTTTAGGTATAGTAGGATTAACAACATCTACAGGGTCTTTAATTTTTGTCATTAAGTTGGATACTTGTATGTCCTGATTTATATAAAATGGTTGAATTGCGGCTTTAATTGTTTCAGGTTCTAACAATGGTTCATCACCTTGTATATTTACAATTAGATCAGCCGGAATTTTACCAGCCACTTCTCCAACACGGTCAGTTCCCGTTTTATGCATATCAGAAGTCATAATAACCCTTATATCCAAGGACATGCACACATCAAATATTCGCTTATCATCTGTTGCCACATAAACAGAGTCAAAATCTTCTACCTTTATGCACTGCTGATAAACCCACCAAATCATTGGCTTACCGCAAATATCAGCTAACGGCTTGCCCGGAAATCGTGAAGATTCATAGCGGGCCGGAATAACACCAATAATTTTCATCTTATGACTTTCTTCCTTTCAACTTGTTTATGTCCATTTATAAAGTGCTAAAATATTTATCATATGACTGCTTTACATCTTTAGTCGTACAATAATAATAAAATACATCCTCACTAATAAACATTCCCTGATTCTTTACTTGCATATTTAATTCATTAAAATTTCTAAAATAATTATTTCTTCCAAAGTATTCCCCGCCTTTATATTGTTCAAAATATTGCAAAAAAGGTTGTTTCAAATATATCAGATCTATAATCATTGATGTTCCCGAACCAATTAAACAGAAGTCACTTTGCTCACACATTTGATTGACAGTTTCTTTAATACCCGTTCTATCAATATATACATCTTTATCTATAAATCGGTCATACTCATTTCTCTGGCAGGTAGGATGATATCTTAAAAAATATTTTAGGTTATTTTCTTTAGATATCATATTAGCAAATTCTATCAATTTCTGATTTTCTTCCACTAATGCCTTTATACCTAGCACAATGCCAATCACCCCTTTTCTTTCCTTTTTTTCTAAAGCAATAGGTTTTATGTATCTCGGAATCCCTAATATTTTAATCTTCTTTTCAGGAACTTCACATTCCATTGCCAATTCCTTAGAAAATGCATTCCAAGCCAGCCAATCATCTGCAACCGAAGTTCTATATTCAAGCCCTTTAAAATATCCCCGCTTATCAAAAATACCATGTTGCATTGTTGATGTATATATGCTTCGTTTCTTCATAACTTGAACCAGCATGTTCTCATATGGATTGGAATCATTATAAACCATTCCATATGTGTATTTTTTTATAGAAAAATATTTCTCCATGTTTTCCCTATAAAAGCTAATCAACCCTAACACTCTCAAATAATACAGCCTTTTTTTTAAATCCATTTTTACTCTTTTTAGCTTCCACAAATTATAAATATCCCATTTAATCATTTTACAACCACGTTTCAAATTAAAACGCTCCTTTGGAAGCTTGACTGGTAATACATAGTCAAAATATGAAAATTCATTTATAAAATTTTTAAATATTGTTATGTGATCATCTCTATAATAATAATCTGAATAAAATGCAATCTTTTCATTATTTTTCGATTGGCTATAAACATATTCATACCTGTCATACCATCTAGAATTCTTATATCTCTTTAATTGCATTCTAAACGATACATCTTTGTTGTATGTTTCAGCAAGAATAGTCAGCATTTTATCAATATCAATATCCCCAAAATTTTTAAATTCAATGTCATATATACTTTTTATTGCCATTATACCCACTCTTTTTCTGTATAAAATTTCTCAGTCCGGACAATTGTCTATAATTTTATACTTTGCATACTGTCAATCAACATTCTAAGCGCTATACAATCACCTGTATTTGTTTTTTTATCCTTTATTTGCCGCAAAATTTTATCTGCATCCTTATCATCTAATACCGATATACATATCCCCCTACTATAATCCACATGTTCTGGGGAAAAAACAGGATAAGATAAAATCCTATTTGAAATAATATTATTATCAATAAAACCGCAAATCTTGACCCCCAAATTTTTTAATAATTCATAGCTGAATAACCCCATCTTTCCTGTTCCCCAGATATAGTATTCATCATTGATAAATAATTTTTTCAACTCTTTATTATTCTGCATCGCCCTTTTCTTCAGTTCATTAGCTTTCTTGTAAAATGATATTTTCCAATCATGATATTTTTTTACTTCCTCTGCTAAATACTCATTGTTTAGTGAAGAAATATGTCTCATGGCTATTTCTTTAAATTCTTCAGCAAGCTGAACTGAATTAGTTGAGCTCAATCCAGCCAATGAATAGTACGCATAAACTTCATCTGTTATTTCAAATTTTACTCCCTCACAATGTATTCGTAGATTCCATTCATAGTCGCCGCCCAACTTATATGTTGTCAAAAAATTTCCATATTCTTCAAATAACTTTTTGGGGCAAAACATTGCTTGGTGCACATATATATTCTCTAACCATATTCTTTTAGAATCTTTGTGTGCTTTTCTAATAGCTATTGTTTCATTACCATACGTCAATGCTGCACTACCACATAGAATATCAAATTTTCTCTTTTCATATAATTCAGCAACTTTTGCCAAAACATCATAGTCATAATAGCAATCATCACTATTCATAAACGCAACTATGTCACCCGTACATCTATCTATGCCTTTATTCATAGCTTCAAAAATACCTGCATCGGGTTTGCTTTCCCAATAATTTATTTGATTTTCATATTTTTTAATTATTTCAACAGTTCCATCAGTTGAAGCTCCATCAATAATGATATATTCCTTTTCATTGTAATTTTGCGCCAAAACACTCTGTATGGTTTTTTCTATAGTTTTCACACTATTAAAAGAGACTGTTATGATTGAGATTTTAATAAAATCCACCTCCTGAACTGCTATAATATGATTAAACCTTACTTATCGCTTTCCCCTGCTTTAATTAATTTCTACCAAAAATCGCATCTGGTACAACACCAATTATCCTAAATTAAAAACGTCACAGTTAAAGCAGTGCTTCCAATTTCCCCTGCCCTTATACATACATTCCCTTACCGTCTTAAATTTCTGATTATTCCACGCCTCCAGAAGTGTTTCTTTTGTGAGATCTGCCAAAGTATTTTTTCCTAATGGATCATTACAGCAAAGCGAGACTTTACCGTCAGGACGAATAATAAGCTGCTTATATGGCAATACGCATTTAGCATCAGGATATGATGGATGATCCCTTCTATTTGGAGCATCGCCACCCCGGCTTGATAAAATTTCATTTGGTTTTCTCAAAACAATTGTCACTTTTTCTTTTAATTCCTTGTGTTCCTCACAATACTCTGCGATCTCTCTACAGGGCTTTATCAGCTTTAACTCTTGCTGATAATTATCTATCACAAGCTCATCCAAATACTTCATTATCTCAGCAAACTTCTCAACAGTCAGAAGCGTTCCGTTTGTAAATAAGTGCATTTTTGTATATGGCAACTTTTCTCTTGCATACTTATGCCTTTCCATAATATGCTCATCCAAAAATGGTTCATTATTGGAAAACAATGCCAGCCTTCCCGAATAATTTATTTCAGATAACTGGTTTATGATACTTTCAAATAATTCCTTCCTCATAACCTTATATTCTCTGGTATCATTATTATGGCTCACAGGACAAAAACTGCAATTTCCATTACAACGATTTACCGTTTCAATTTCCACATGATTAAACAACAGATTTTTACCATATAACTTCTCAACTTCAAAATCTATCTCATTTATTTTTTGCGCTATTGCCTGCCTTGACATATCCAAATAGCAGCCATCTTCATAAGGATTTATAATCAGTTCATTGGTAGGATAATACCTATGGTCAGACGCTGTATATATTGTATAATAGCTTACCCCCATATTCTCCAACTGTTCTGCTATTCTGCTTTTAAATTTTGTCGTTATTACAATTTCACAATCATCAGCATATTCAGCAATTTTTTTCGGCTCTATTATCTCTATATCTTCTATTCTTTTACCCCATAATGTTTCGTTATTATCCGCAAAAAAAGCAACATTTTCCCTTCCATATTCCTGCAATGCCATTCTGCCATACAGCCCTGCTCCAAAAAGTATCTTTTTCACTCTTTAATCCACCTATCTAATTTAAAACACGTTCCATTTGTTCAAAAACATTTTTTATATTTTCTTCTTTTATGTATCTTATTTTCTCATTCTCTATCCCTATTTCGTGTAATGTCGCAATTATTTCATCAGCTATTTCTTTTAACAACACTGCAACGATCACATAATCATAGTGTTCTTTCATGATATAATTCTGTATCTTATCTTTTTCACTGGAATCCGCCCATAGTCCCACTTCTAAAATCCTGCTTTGCAGCAAATAATTTACATATTCTTTTCCGAAACGCCCTCTTCCACAAACAATGACTTTTGCTTTTAAATTCATATTTTCATATGGAAAAAGCGGGTATTCTTTATTTTGCAGAACATCTATCTCTTTTAAAAGCAATACATATACCATAAAATACTGCAGCTGCTCCAACAATCTATCACTATATGCTGGATACATTTGAAAACTCTTTTTCAAATGAGTATATAAAATTTTATACCTCTCCAACTCATGATTATCATTCACTCCCATAATAGAATTTTCACGCATTACATAATGATAATAACTTTTATTGATTATTACGATCCGTTTTGCATCCAGCATAGCAGGATATAGACATGCAGCATCTTCACCTACCCGTATCTCATCGGGCACCTTGATTTGACTTTTCAGCAAAATACTTGTTTTATATAAACAATTATCGACATGCGGCTGAATACCCCGCTCAAAAAAACGTCCATTATATACCATGCACCGATATATAGTTTCTAGTTCTTTATCTTCATAATCACCGTCTACATATGTTGCATATTCTCCTGATGCCTCAATCATTCCTGATTTTCTTGCCGATACCAAACCACCATTTTGTTTGTGGATCACTTTGATTCTTTTATCATTTTTAGCATATTTATCATATATTCTTCCCGAACTATCCGAAGATCCATCATCCACCAATATAATTTCTAAATATTTATATGTTTGATTTATAATACTTTCCAGACACGTTCCAATATACGCCTCTATATTATAAACAGGCACTATCACCGATATCACAGGATTATCATGTGCTTTTTTCATCATGCACACACTCCAATCCACGTAGGTATTAGTTTACCCCCCATACTCTTTTTCTATAGTTCTAATCTGCGTCTTTATGTCATATCCATTTTTTATCATTTCAGGCATCCTGTCCTTCCTGTTTTCATATGCTCTACTTCTGAAACTCAAGATCGTCTCTACCCAAACAGCTTTATTAAGCGGTAAACGAAATATTTTGTCCGTAAGTTCAATTTCATCTGTTATTGTATTGCTATACAAACACAAGAGATCCGATGTCTGTACCTCTATCAATGATATCGGCAGCCCTTCAAACCGTGATGGAAAACAAAATATATCCATTGCTTGTAAAAGTTTGTATACATCGTCACGTTTTCCCGCAAATATAACCTTGTCTTCTATTCCCAAATCAACTACGGTTTTTCGCACCGTATTTCTAAGTTCACCGTCACCAACCAGAAAAAGCACTGCGTTTTCTTCTTTCTCGCATAGCTGCGCAAACATTTCTATTAAAAACTCATGATTTTTTTGATAAGCAAATCGTCCAATATGACCTACTACAAATTTATCTTCAATACCAAACTCTTTCCTTACCGCTTCTCGCACCGTTTTATTATATCGGAACCGTTCGAGTTCAATCGCATTGTGCATTATCTTTATTCTTTTCTGCGGTATTTTTTCTCCAAATAAAAATTCCGCAGCTTTCTGTGAACATGCCCAGAAATCTGTAGCCATATCTTCTGTCAGCTCATTTTTCATTCTATTATGCAACAATATTTCAGTCTGTCGTTTATGTTCATCTATTGTATCAATACCCGAGCTGTGCGAATGTACAATTACCTTCTTTACCCCTGCCTCTTTGGCCAATTTTTCTACATGAAAGCTTTTCCACTGCTTGGTATGAAGATGGACAATATCATATTCCCCTTTTCGCAGAATCTCCCTGAATTCATTGATGAATCTTTGTTCATTTTCTTCCGCATAACATGAAATATAGTAAACTTTGCATCCTTCTTTCTCCAGTTCATCAGCAAAATCAAGCTCTTTGCTCATAGTAGCGAAATCAAACTGAAATCTTGCTTTGTCTATATATTTCCAGTTTTTCAGAACATACCGCGTTATGCCGCCCTTACTTGCCGCTATAGGGAACTGCAGCACTTTTATTTTTTTATCCATCCGTTATTTCCCATTGCATAAATCGTGTTATTATTGATATATCTATATTTTAAACAAAAAATCCCATTATAACATAAAATGAACCATTTCATACTTATAACGGGATTTTCCTATTCTTTCTAATATTCAATTGTCATCTTCTGCAGATCTGCTTTTGCCCTGCGCTCCTACGCTTCACTGGCAAACATATCGTAATACTGTTCCGCTTTCTCTTTGGTAAGATGAAAGTGCCGTTGCAGCTTAGCTACACTCCGCTCTCTGGATATCTGCTCTTCAATGCCATCAATCACAAAAGCACGTATTCCTTCTTCCACACCGTCATTATACACGCATTGTCCCAGTCCGATCACTCCCGACGCCTCCTTCCACAGCTCCTCTGTTTCAGAGAAGTCAATATATTCAGATACCGCTTCAATAAAGTCTTCTTTATGGGGATACATTACCGTATTAAGAAAATGCAGCAGATCGTAATTTTCTTCCCCTTTTTCCCCATTATACACCATATTGCCCAATTTGATAATCACCAATGTCATCAAATCATAATTTTCTTTCGGCGTTTCCTTCCGGCCGGTATTCTTGGTATTTACTATCTCATAAACCGACACACTGTACTGTTCATCTTCTGGAATGCTATCACGGCAAATCCAAATACTATAGCATTTCTCTAACTGCCCGTAATCGGTCTGCTCTGTCACCAGTGAAAGCTGTGATGAGAGCCTCCTCGCAAGATAATACATCCCCCTTTTCTCAACGGGATACGGCAGCGAATAATTTTTCTGTGGCTCCATATCAATGTGCAGGTTCACTGCAATAACGCCTTTTGACAAAAGTGGATTCAGCGCCTTAAATGCGATGTCAAAATTTGAGGTTTTTTCATTAAGCTGTATGAACTCTGTGCTGTCCCCGGCAATAACTGTATTTGTTCTGCCCGGAGATACCTCTGTGTCCTCACTGAGTGAATCAGACTCTATGAAGTTCATGATTTCCTGCTTTGAATAGCCCTTGTATTCCCTGATTGTGCCTTGCAGTATAACTGCCAGAACTTCTTTGCTATGCAAAAGCAGCTTACTCTGATCATCCAGTCCCTGCATGTTTTCTGTCAGTTGAAATGAATTTAATACTTCCATGCTTCCTCTGATATTGTCCATATAGCCTCCTTATCAAACATATGTTCTCTTTATCTTATATTAAAAACATTCGTTCGTCAATAGCCATATGTAAATCTTTCATTTCCCGCCATCTAAGTATGAAATTGTCAAGGTTCAAATTGATCATGAATGCTTTGACTGCATCAACCCATTCATATTATTCGAGCAATTTTATCCTGCTCACAGGATGCACTTTTCTTTTCTCGATCGGCGGCAGTTCCATATAACTGCCAAATTTAAAGCTCAGATAGCTGTCATAATCCTTAATTCCTTGAAACACTTTTCCCTCAAACACCGTGTCTGCACTGTTCTCATACCAGCACCTGTAATAGCCATACTCGCTGTTAGGCGTTGGGAAAGTAAGGATCCTCACCATTCTCGTCTGTTTATGATTCGCCTTACATACCATCAAATAATAATATCTAAAAATCTTTTTTGCCGGTATCTTATCCAAAAGCCGGTACACCTGACGTTTCAATAAATTCTTTTCTGCATATTTCCCGACTCTTGCCCACAAAATCTTGCGTATGCAGAAACATTCAAAGTTCTGCATACTCCGCAGCATATAATTGTCAGGCACCCCGTCAAGCGGGAATATATCAATAAATATCCCCTGCATATACGGCATATGCTCCTGATGCTCACGCAAAAACAACGTATCTTTCCTGCGAATTTTCCCATAGCCCCAGCGGTAGCCTTTTGTGTTTCTATGGTCTTGGAAAATAAACCGCGTTTTATCCAGCTCCGTCCTGCATGCTCTGCGGAATTTTTCATATTCCGGACGCAGCAGCGCTACATCTGCATCATCATCCCACGGTATGTATCCTCCGTGACGTACTGCGCCGAGCAGCGTACCTGCTATTATATTGTATTTGATTCCACATTTCCTGCATATCCTGTCAACCTCTGTAAGCATTTCAAGCTGTACCAGTTGAACCTGCCGCAGCATCCTGTCATCAAGTTGTATCATTCTGTCCCTTTCCCGCTGATATTTTCAAATATAAAAAATCCTGATATAAAGCCTCTAAAATTTCATACTTTACATCAGGATTTGTTTTGTTTTCTGTCCTTTATTTATATTTTAACTCTGCCTTCCCCTATATGGCAAATATCTCCTCCAGCGTCATCGTCACCGGAAAACACCTAAGCGTCACTTCTGCCTTCAAGTTGTAATATTCACTCTTTTCATCATCTTCCACCACATACGACTCCACCAGCTCATATTTCCCATTGTTTAGATAATAAATTTCCAATGCCCGCTCGACCGGTGACACGATCCAGTATTCATCCACCCCTGCCTTTTCATAAATATCTTTCTTTATCGTCCTGTCCCTCTTAGCAGTTGACGGACTTATCGTTTCCGCGACAAATTTCGGTGTACCATAATAGGAATTGCCTTTGATCTTGCTTCTGTCACAACAGATAACAATGTCCGGTTCCAGATAGTCGTCCGAATCAAGATCATACACATAATCAATATTCTCCATGAACACTCTGCATATGCTGTCTTTCAACCCTGCTTTAATGATCGCAAAAAGATTCCCATTAACAAGACTGTGCTCATAGCGCGGTGCCGGTGACATATCAAAAATCACACCGTTAATTTTCTCATCCCTGATCCTGTCCCTATGCACCAATGTCATATACATCCTCCATATCCTGTCTTTTCCCTGCCACTACACTACAGCCTCAATAATCGTTTTCCCTTCTAATTGTATTTCCTTTAAGCCTATCTCTTTCTTTTTATTGAAATTAAAGCTTATCATATATCCTTTCGTCTGATGGAAATAATCAAGGTACTCCGCAAGCTGCCGCTCTCCGCGTTCATTATACTCATTCCCGCGCCAGATTTTCAGTTCTATGACCGACTGCACACCCAGATAGTCCACAACGATATCCGTCCGCTTTGCATTCCTCGTCTGCGCTTCAATGTAATAATTTCCCGTACCGTTTATAATTGGTTTCAAATAAAGCAGGAAAATTTTTCGTCCATGAGCTTCCACGAATTGTTCATCATTCTCACCGTAAATATCATGAAAATATTCCACAAACTTTTTTATCACATGCTCGATATCAAGCCTGCCTCCTGCAACAAACTGGCTCTGATCCTGCTTGGCTGCCCTGCTTATTGCGCTTTCCAGTTCTTCTTCCGAAAGGAAGAAATTATACAGCCGCGTTTCAAAAATTCGGTTTGCCACCCGCACAATCCCATGATCATTGACCACATAGCCAAACATATGCGCCAGATCAATCATCCTGTTGTCCGGATTATACGATATGCGTTCACCTTGAAAAAGCATTGCATAAAGCATTTTCTTCAAGTCAGGAAACTCGCTGATGTGCCTCATCATGCTGCCAAACAGCGGAATATTCGCATTTAACAAGTTTTTCACCGCCTGTGCAATCCCTTCCTCTGTCCATGCATCAGCCGGATCCGCAAACTCTTCTTCCTCCACAAGATCTTCATCCAGATATTTGCAGATTGCTGAAACCAGATACGGATATCCCGATGTATACCGATAAATCTTCTCCGCAATTTTTGCCGTGTCCATTCCGGTATGATGATCTTCTTCATATTCTTCCAGCATTCCCTTGATCTGAACCGCCGAAAAATCCATGCGGATCTTAAAATCTGCCGCTATATTCCACGGACTGTTATACTGGTGCTCCTCATCCGGGCGAATTTTCAGCTTCAGATTTTTGATGTCATACACCCCTGCAAGAATAACGGAATGAAACGTCGGCTGCCTCTCCCTGTCCAGATAATATGCCCGAAGCTGCGCCAGAAAATCAATAAACACCTGATTGTTTGAGGCACTGTCCACCTCATCGATAATAAGAACAATCGGCTTTTTCGATGTCCCGCACAGCCTGCTGCAGCAAACAAACATCTTCTGCAAAGAACCCTTTTGTAATACCTTTAAATCAGCCAAGGCCTGAAGCACTTCCGGATCCAGCAGTTCTGCCATTTCCGCTTCTGAAGAGATAATGCCTTCCATATATTCAATGAATGTGGTTACAAATGTCTGCTCATCTGCAAAATCGGCTGCGCTGATCTTCTGGAAATCCATGAAAAGGATGACATAATCATTCTTTAAAAATTTCTCCAATGCCCTTAGCGTTGTGGTTTTTCCATACTGCCGGCCCCTGTTGATTACAAAATAAAGTCCTTCCTCTACATAGTCTTCCTTTATCTTTTCCAGCCTTTTATCAAGCTTTACCATATAATGCTTTTCCCAGCTGCAGGAACCTGTCGTATTAAATCTGCGCTTCATTTGCCATCCCCCATCTGTCCATTACGATATCAGCCATGAATTTATTCTACCATTATCCCCACCCGAAGTAAAGCAATCCGCTGTCACAAATCTAATATAAAGTATGAAATTGTCAATGTACCGCTCTGTTCCTTTATCCCAAATACCGCTCAGGTTCATTCAGAAAAACATCCGTAATCCCCTGCGCCTCTAATAAGCTTAAATCCAGTTTGGTTCCTGTCGGCTTCTCCGGATACAAATGCCCGCTCAGCCACGCGCGCACCGTATAGCCCTCCAGCCTTTCTTTTGGGAGATCGATTCCCCGCCAGAACGGGTGCAGCGCATCCGCCCCGCAGCCGCCCTTTAATTTATACAGGCAGTCCGAAACCTTCGTGTCTAAAATACCGGTCTGCGCCTTCGGATTTATTTTCCGGATTCGTTCGACCGACAATGCGCTGAACGACGAATACACAATACCCTCTTCCACGCCATATTCCCGGACAAGCGCGATGATCTTCTCTTCCATCCCCGGATACGGGAATACACTGTTTTTCAATTCAATATTCAGCCGGAAACCGCTTTTTAAGCGATCTGCAAGCAGATCCAAGACCTCCTCGATCGTCGGTATCCGCTCATACGTTCCATTACCCGCATCAATTTTCAGCTTCTTTAATTCTGCCAGCGTAAAATTCCGAAGCTCGCCCGTTCCGTCTGTCGTCCGATCCACCTTTTCATCATGGCATACCACCATATGCCCGTCTTTGGTCAGCTGGATGTCCAGTTCAATTCCGGTCAGCCCCTTTTGTGCCAGCGCCGCCGCCTTTTCAAAAGCCGTCAGCGTATTTTCCGGATAATTCTGGCTGCAGCCCCTGTGCGCCCAAATCTTCATCTTAATTTTTTCCTCTATTTTCTTTTAAAAATTTTTCCATCACACCCGCCAGCGCGATCGAATCACCCCGCGTCAGCTTAAACTCATCCCTGCGGCTTCCGTTGATCATGGACAAAAACACACCGACCTCATACCGCAGCCCGTCTCCTAAAAACCGGTCGGAAAACCGTTCCACCTCGTCCGGATTTTCATGGCGGATTTCAAAATAATTTGTTTTCCACCACGGTGCCGATACAAGGATATATCCCTTTGTCCCCGCTATTACCAGCTGTCCTTCCGATTTGACGCCCAGCCCGCAGGTCGCCGTCGCTACCGCATTTTCATATTGAAATTGCGCCTTTGTCAGAATATCCAGCCCGTTGCCGCCTTTTACCGTATGGAAATCGACCGTTTCGTAGCCCGTGCCCAGCAATTTGATGATCGGGAGCATACAATAACTACCAAGTTCCGTAAAACTGCCCCCGTATTCCAAGTCCGTAAGTTCTCTTTGATCTGCGTCTTCCAGTTTGGTAAAACACGCATCCACGCTTTTCACGCTGCCGATGGCCCCGCTGCACGCAATCCCCAGCAAACGTTCAAACCCCGGACAATACGCCGTTTTGATCCCTTCAAATAAAATCAGATTCCGCTCTTTCGCGATCTGAAACAGTTCCTCGGCCTGCGTCCTTTCCAATACCATCGGCTTTTCGCAAAGCACATGCTTTCCATGTGCCAGCGCAGACTTGATATATCCATAATGGGTATGGTGCGGCGACGCGATATATACCGAATCCACCTCGTCATAGAGGGTTTCCAGATCTTTATAACAATTGATTTCCCATGTCTCCGCAAAACGCTGCGCGCTTTTTATATGCGGGTTGTACACGCCCTGCGCCTCAATACCGCTGACGCATTTGATCTCCGGTATCATCCGTCCGGCGATACGCCCCGTTCCAATGACCCCAAGCCGCTGAATATGCCGGTTCTTTTCCCGAAGCATCGTGCTGGATATATTTTTCGTGCGCTCCAGATATACGACTTTACAGTACTCATTTAAGTAATCAAAACACCCGACCCAGTCGGATCCGACGGTAAAAATATCAATCTGGTATTTCTGAATATCCCGGAACTTCTGTCCCGCCGCTTCTTCTATGATAACCTCGTCGGCAAAACCGGTTTTTTTCACATTTTCAATGCGCGTCATAAGCGGATCGACGACATTCAGCTTTCCTCTTGTCTGGTCATATTCCTCCGTCGTCACGCCTACGATCAGGTAGTCGCCGAGCTGCTTCGCTCTTTGCAGCAGCCGGTAATGCCCCTCGTGGAACAGATCAAATGTGCCATATGTAATTACCTTTACCATAAGAACCCCTCTGTACTGTCCACCGCTTTTTACTCCCTGTCTTTTACAAATTCATAAACCCGCCCGCCGCAGTTTCCATCCTCCGCAGCGTTTACCTCCGCAAAGGCGCGAAGCTGTTTTTCTTTGTCAAACGCCGGGCCTTTCAGCTTCTGATCCAGATAATCCGGAAGCGAATTTACCGCGTTCTCGTTACAGCCGTACTGAAACCATTGGGACTGCCTTTTAAATCCGCCCTCCTGCCGGAGCACATCATCCGGATCAAGCGTCACATCATGAAGGACATATTCCCGCGTGTCCGTATCCATTTCGATCAGATTCCGGTTCACCGCATCATAATACATCCCGCTTCTGACAAATCCGCCAATGCTCCATGCTTTTAAATACCCGCTGCTTTCCTCATAGCAGACCTCAAACGGCGGTTTCCATTCCGTGCAGGTGCCGGTTTTCAGATCAACCCGTACGAACATATTCCCCCAGTAAGGCGGCAGTATCATATAGTTTTCCTTCACCTCCGGGAGTCCAAACGGCCGTTCCATGCAGGAATATTTATAAATGCGGTTCGTACATTGCAGACCGTCCGGCATATCGTCATATGTTTCGCATTTTCCCGTCCGCATATTCCATCTGCGCACCTTCACGCCATCATAAGGGAGTACGATAATATCATCTCCAACTGGTTTCATGCCAAGGCAGCCTATGGAAGCGTCCTCCCCGATCTGATACGTTTTCCGTTTCAGGCTTTTCCTGTGGATCGCTTCCACCCGGTTGTCCACCGGTGACGCAAGAAGCAGATATTCACCGTAAATGCAGCTTCCGCCGATCTTCCACTGCCCTTCGACCTCCACTGCAAACAGTTCCCTGTCATATTCCACATAATCCAGCTTTTCTGATCTGATATGAAACCGAATGAGATACGGATAACGGAACGGAACCAAAAAGATATCGTCTTCCGTTACATATGCATTGCAAAACGCTCCCGGCTGTTCGATATATTTTTCCAGTGGGATCGTCCTTATGTTCTTATCCGCGTCTTTGAGATCCATTACCTTGATATCCTGCGCATTGGCCGGACAGATAATCAGCTTTCCGTCCGCTTCAACCGCCCTTAGATAGTACGCACCGGTGGCATCTTCCGCCAGATCGCAGAAATACTGATAGTGATAATCATGCTCCGGCGCATGATACAGCTTGTTGCTGACCGTCACCTGCCAATCATCCTGTCCGTCCAGGAAAAATCCCCGGATGAAGACCTTTGCAATATCCTTTTCCGTCGGCAGGCTGTGGATCTGGTTGTCCAAAAGAAACATCGGCTTGCCCGCCACCCCAAAAAGCGACGTCACGCTGGTTCCGGCATCCCCGATATAACTGTCGGAAACTGCAATTGTTTTTTCCAGATCCGGCGTCGCGTCATAAATCCCAAGCCCGTTTTCGATAAACTTCTTTTTCAGCGCATCATATACCGGCCTGTATTGCCTGCGTATCGAATCAAAGGTCGATTCCAGCAGCGGATGCGGCCGCCACAAAAGGCAGACGTCCGTTCTGCCCTGAAAACAGGAAAATACATATTCCATTTTTTTAAGGAAAGCTTCGGTGTCTCCCAGCATTCCGCCAATGCTCGTATTGTAAAAATACACTTTCCTGCCGGCCATCTTCTCTTTCCATTCTGTCGGCGGTTCCGGCGGATTCTGGCACAAACGGATCGTTTTATCAAATTTCGGAGAACCGAATGCGAGGAATTTGCTTTCCGGTATCGCAGGATCGAAAAAGCCTTTGTATTTTTCCGCCTGAATCACGATATAATCCGCATACCGATACGCCGGGCACATTGCCTGTCCTTCGCTCATGCCTCCGGTTGTCGCATAATACGGCACATAAACAAGCGTCTTGGTATACTTTTTTAAATTTTCTGAATAAAAGAACGGATGCACGCTTGTGACATAATTATAATTATCATATGGATTATGTATGAAGATGGCGTCAAAAAAAAATTCCTCCTCGGAAAGCTCTTCCCAATTTGTCGTCTGCACATACGGCGGCATCAGATCCGCTTCGTAATGGCATGTTCCAAAACTGCCGTCCGGCTTCCTGTCATAATAAGGAATCGGGATCACATAAGCGTCACACTCCGGATCGGCTTCGGCCGCCATCCAGATGCTTTCCAGAGAATCCCACATCGACGCCTTATACGGGAGAAACGCCATCGCTTTGCGCACCGGAATATCGTTTGCAATGCTGTTTGCGATTCTAAACAGCTGCCGTTTCAAAGCCTTATAGATTTTACCCGCTCCGGCATCATCTCCGCCCGCAAGCTGCTCATGCATCTGATAGGCAAGCTCGCAGTAATGCTCCAGTAATGCAACGGTCGAAAATCCTTCCCCTTCCGAGCGTTCGATCGACGTACCGAGCGCGATCGCGCCCTGCTGGCAATCCTCCAGAAGAAGAACGGCATCTTCCCGATCCTGCTTTTCCGCCAGCGCCCGGATCTTTTCATGCGCCTGATCCAGCAGCTTTATGAAATTTTCAGCCTGTTCCTTCTGTGCCCTCTTCATGTCCGGCGCTTCCTCTTAAAAATCAATCCTTTTCGGGGCTTTCTTCCCTCTCTTAACATATATCGGCAGAAAAATCCCTTTATGTAGTATTCTATTCAAAAAGATTTCTAAAGTCAAGCTATTTCTCCAGTTCAGCCGCAGGCCCAACCACAGCTCTCCACTCCCCATTCGCAAAACCCGCTGCTGCGCAGCTTCTGGCTGGCAGGCCATGAGCAGCTGTGCGCAGTAACGGATTGACAATTATTTTTTCTCATGGTATCTTTAAACTCAGTATAGTATAGTAAAATAATAGGAAAGAAGGGATTTCATGTTAAAAACTCTGGGAGCGCAGCTCAAGGAATACAAGACTGCTTCCATTCTCACGCCGGTCTTCATGCTGTGGGAAGTAGCGATGGAAACCTTGATCCCGCTCTTGATGGCATCCATCATTGACGACGGCGTCAACAAAGGGGATACGCACCACATCTACGTCACCGGCTTCTGGATGGTGATCGCCGCGATCTTTTCCCTGACGGCCGGGTGCCTGGGAGCAAACTACGGAGCCAAGGCAGCTATGGGCTTAGGCAGGAATCTGAGGAAAGGAATGTTTGCCAACATCCAAACCTTTTCCTTCGCCAACATCGACAAATACAATACCGCCGGCTTGGTCACGCGCATGACCACCGACGTCACCAACATCCAGAATGCCTTTCAGATGATTCTGCGCATGTGTATGCGCGCCCCGGCATCCTTAATCTGCGCGATGGCGATGTCGTTTTTCATCAGCCCGCGCTTAGCCAGCATCTATCTGATCGCGGTCATCCTCCTCGGCGGATGCCTGATCGTTATCGTGCGCCGCGCCATGAACTATTTCCAGGAGGCGTTCCTAAAGTACGACGACCTGAATGAAAGCGTACAGGAAAACGTATCCGCGATCCGCGTGGTCAAAGCCTACGTCCGCGGCGATTACGAAAAGGAGCGCTTCAAGAAAGCCAGCCAGAACATCTACAACATGCTCTTTAAAGCGGAAAACGTCGTTGTCTGGAACGCTCCGCTGATGCAGTTTACCGTATACTCCTGCATCCTTCTGATCAGCTGGCTCGGGGCAAAGATGATCGTTGGCTCTTCGCTGGAAACCGGCGATCTGATGGCGCTTCTGACCTACTGCATGAACATTCTGATGAACCTCATGATGCTTTCGATGGTATTCGTCATGATCTCCATGAGCGTTGCCAGCGCAAAGCGGATCTGCGAAGTATTAAATGAGGAAAGCACGCTGAAAAATCCCGAGCATCCGGATTACGAGATCCCGGACGGGAGCATCCGCTTCGACCATGTGACGTTCCGCTATTCCGCCACATCCGAAGCGCCGGTACTCGACGACATCTGCCTCTCCATCGGCTCCGGCGAGACGATCGGCATCATCGGGGGAACAGGCAGTTCCAAATCCACCCTTGTGAACCTGATCAGCCGCCTGTACGACGCCGACAGCGGCACGGTATTCGTCGGCGGAAAAGATGTGCGCACCTACGACTTAAATACGCTGCGCGATCAGGTTTCCGTTGTCCTGCAGAACAACGTCCTCTTTTCCGGCACGATCCTGGACAATCTGCGCTGGGGCGATGCCAACGCAACAGAGGAAGAATGCGAGGCCGCCTGCCGTCTGGCCTGCGCCGATGAATTTATCCAGACCTTTCCGGAAAAATACAAGACGCATATCGAACAGGGCGGAACCAATGTCTCCGGCGGCCAGAAGCAGCGCCTCTGCATTGCCCGCGCCCTTTTGAAAAAGCCGAAGATCCTGATCCTCGACGACAGCACGAGCGCAGTGGATACCGCTACCGACGCTAAGATCCGCCGGGCGTTCCGGGAGGCGATACCGGGAACGACAAAACTGATCATTGCGCAGCGCATCAATTCCGTCATGGATGCCGACCACATCATCGTCATGCACGACGGAAAGATCAACGGCTTCGGCACGCATGAGCAGCTGCTTGCCGAAAATGAAATCTACCGCGACGTCTATGAGTCCCAGACTCAGGGCGGCGGCGACTTTGATGAAGGAGGTGCTTAACCAATGCCAAGACCAGCTCCAAGGCCAAGGCCGAAAATCGACCATCCGGGACGGCTTTTCGTCCGCCTGATGAAATTCGTGCTCAGCCGGTACGCATTTGCCTATCTGATCGTTTTGATCTGTATTTTTATCAGCGTCCTTGCCAATACGCAGGGAACCATGTTCATGCAGACGCTGATCGACGACTATATCACGCCGCTGATCGGGAAAAACCGGCCCGATTTTGCCCCGCTGCTTGCCGCGATCGGCCGGGTTGCGTGCTTTTACGCGGTCGGCGTGCTTGCGACTTTTATCTACAATAAGATCCTGATCTATATTTCGCAGGGAACGATCAAGGCCATGCGCGACGATCTGTTTTCCCATATGCAGGATCTCCCGATCCGCTATTTTGACACCCATGCGCACGGCGATATCATGTCCGTCTATACGAACGACATCGATACGCTGCGCCAGATGATCAGCCAGAGCATCCCGCAGCTGGTCAACAGCGCGGTCACGGTCGTAAGCGTGCTCGTGTTCATGTGCATCTTAAGCGTGCCGCTGACCTTCCTGACGCTTTTCATGGTCGGCGTCACGACGTTTGTCACGAAAAAATTTGCCGGATTCAGCAGCCGCTATTTCCTCGCCCAGCAGAAAGATCTCGGCCGCGTCAACGGCTTCATCGAGGAAATGTTAGGCGGCCAGAAAGTCGTAAAGGTATTTACGCACGAAGAGGAGAACATCAAGGCTTTCAACGAACTAAACGACCAGCTTTTTGACAGCGCCTACCATGCCAACTGCTACGCCAACTACCTCGGCCCGGTCAACGCGCAGATCGGGAACTTAAGCTATGTACTCTGCGCTATGGCCGGCGGCGTGCTCGCCTTAAGCGGCTTCGGCGGCTTCACGCTCGGAAAGCTCGCCAGCTTCCTGACGTTCAACAAGAGCTTTAACATGCCGATCTCGCAGATCAGCACGCAGTTAAACAGCATCATCATGGCGCTTGCCGGATGCGAACGCATCTTTTCCCTGCTCGACGAAGAACCGGAAGCGGACAACGGCTATGTAACGCTTGTCAATGCAAAAGAGGAAAACGGCGTGCTGACCGAGACTGCGGAGCGCACCGGCCTGTGGGCGTGGAAACATGTGCATCAGGCGGACAAAAGCGTGGATTACGTTCGTCTGATGGGAGATGTGGTGTTCGACGATGTGGATTTCGGCTACAATCCGGATAAGATCGTGCTGCACAACGTAGACCTGTATGCGACGCCGGGACAGAAGATCGCGTTCGTCGGCTCCACCGGAGCCGGTAAAACGACGATCACCAACCTGATCAACCGTTTCTACGATATTCAGGACGGAAAGATCCGCTACGACGGCATCAATATCAATAAGATCAAAAAAGCCGACCTGCGCCATTCGCTCGGCATCGTGCTTCAGGATACGCACCTGTTCACCGCTTCGGTCATGGAGAATATCCGCTACGGCAAGCTGGATGCGACGGACGAGGAAGTTTACGCGGCCGCGCGGCTGGCAAACGCCGACACGTTCATCCGCCAGCTTCCGGACGGCTACCAGACGATCCTGACCGGCGACGGTGCCAACTTAAGCCAGGGGCAGCGCCAGCTCATCGCCATTGCCCGCGCCGCGATCGCCGATCCGCCGGTGCTCATTCTGGATGAAGCGACCAGCTCGATCGACACCCGTACCGAACGGATCGTCCAGAGCGGCATGGATAAGCTGATGGCGGGGCGTACCA
>CANQDS010000010.1 GCA_947593655.1 uncultured Lachnospiraceae bacterium
CTTCACGACCGTCGGGACGCCTTCCTCGTCGAGCACGGAGACGCAGGACTGACGGGGCGCAAGATCATTGTTGATACCTATGGCGGGTATGCGCGCCACGGCGGCGGGGCGTTTTCCGGAAAGGACTGCACCAAGGTAGACCGCTCCGCGGCTTACGCGGCGCGTTATGTAGCAAAGAATATCGTTGCGGCGGGCTTAGCGGAGAAATGCGAGATCCAGCTTTCCTATGCGATCGGCGTAGCCGAGCCGACTTCCGTAATGGTAGATACGTTCGGCACGGGACGCATTTCCGATGAAAAACTGGTGGAGATCGTGCGGAAGCATTTTGATCTGCGTCCGGCGGGGATCATCAAGATGCTGGATTTAAGAAGGCCGATCTACCGCGCGACGGCTGCATACGGACATTTCGGGCGTTCCGATCTGAACCTTCCGTGGGAGGCAGTCGATAAAGCAGAGGAATTAAAACAGTATCTTTAATTAGATAAGAAGGAGTCGTTTCCGGCAGCAAGGTCAGGAACGGCTCTTTTTGTTGCGTAACCCGTATTGTGAAATCGACGGCGATGTTGTAAAATTTAAAGCGGGAGGAAGCTGTAAATGAAAATAAAAACAAAACTGATCGTATCATTCTGCATCATCATTTTTGTGCCGCTTTTGCTGGCGGCGATCGCGATCTGGAGCTTTTACCACATTCAGGCGCGGGAGATCGAGCAGAACTACGGGATCCAGGACGTGGACGCTTTCCATATCGTCAGTTCCGTGCAGCTGCTGAACCGCTATACCATGCAGGATTTTGAGGAACTGCAGCAGCAGGCGAGGACCGCTCCGTCGGTATTTTCCAATCCGGTTTATCTGGAGCAGGTAAACGATACGCTTTTGCAGAAATATTCCTATCTGGTGGTGCGCGAAGACGGCGTGATCTCCTATAACGGAGGTACCGACAATGAGGCCGTGACCGGGGCGCTTCCGGATTACGGGGCGACGGATCCGGCGTCCAATATCGGGATCTATCTTGACAGTACCGAAGAGATTCTGGTAAAGCAGCTGGATATCACGTTTGAAAACGGAGAGGAAGGAAGCGTTTTTATCGTAACCTCCACCAAAGAAATGGTGCCGGAAGTGCAGAAATTGTACTGGGATGCGATGATCTCGATCGTGCTGATTTTGACGCTGACGGCGGTTATGCTGATCATATGGATCTACCGGAGCATGATCACCCCGATCCGCAATCTGCAGAAAGCGGCGGAAAATATTCAGGAGGGGAATCTGGACTTCACGGTGGGCGTTCAGGGCGGCGATGAGATCGGGGAACTGGGGCTTGCCTTTGAACGGATGCGCCAGCATCTGAAGGACAACGCGGAGGAAAAACTGAACAGCGAAACAGAGAACCGCGATCTGATCAGCAATATCGCCCATGATCTAAAGACGCCGATCACCGCGGTCAAAGGCTATGCGGAAGGGATTCTGGACGGAGTGGCGAATACGCCGGAAAAGATGGAAAAATATATCCGGACGATCTATAATAAGGCAAATGAAATGGACATGCTGATCAATGAGCTGACCTTTTATTCCAAGATCGGTTCCAACCGCATCCCGTATAATTTTGCCAAGATCAATGTCGCGGAGTATTTTAAGGACTGTGTGGAAGAGATCGGCCTTGATCTGGAAGCGAAGGGGATCAGCCTGACTTACTGCAATTATGTGACGGAAGAAGTCATGATCATCGCCGATCCGGAGCAGCTCCGGCGGGTGATCAATAATATTGTCGGAAATTCCGTAAAATATATGGATAAGGCGGCGCGGTTCATCCAGATACGGATCAAGGATGTCGGGGACTTCATTCAGGTGGAAGTGGAGGACAACGGAAAAGGGATCGCGCAGAGGGATCTTCCGTACATCTTCGACCGTTTTTACCGCACGGACGAATCCCGCAACTCGGCTACGGGCGGAAGCGGGATCGGGCTTTCCATCGTAAAGAAGATCATTGAAGACCACGGAGGCAAGATCTGGGCGGTGAGCAAGGAAGATCATGGAACCACGATGTATTTTGTGATCCGGAAATATGAGGAGGTATACGAATGAGCAGGATATTGATTTTAGAGGACGAAGTGGATATTGCGAATCTGGAAAAGGATTATCTGGAGCTGAGCGGATTTGAAGTAGAGATTGAAAATGACGGAATGGACGGCTTAAAGCGCGCGCTGAATGAAGAGTTCGATCTGTTTATCCTGGATCTGATGCTTCCGGGCATCGACGGCTTTGAGATCTGCCGGGAGATCCGGGAGAAGAAGAATACGCCGATCCTTATGGTTTCCGCCAAGAAAGACGATATCGATAAGATCCGCGGGCTGGGGCTGGGGGCGGACGATTACGTTACGAAGCCGTTTTCCCCGAGCGAGCTGGTGGCAAGGGTGAAAGCGCATCTGGCGCGTTACGAGCGCCTGATCAGCAGCAATATCGTGGAAAACGATATCGTGGAGATCCGCGGGATCCGCATCGATAAGACGGCGCGGCGGGTATGGATCAACGGGGAGGAAAAGCAGTTTACGACCAAGGAATTTGACCTGCTGACGTTTCTGGCGGAGAATCCCAACCATGTTTTTTCCAAAGAAGAGCTGTTCCGCCGGATCTGGGATATGGAGTCGATCGGGGATATCGCCACGGTTACGGTCCATATTAAAAAGATCCGGGAAAAGATCGAGCTGAACACCAATAAACCGCAGTATATCGAAACAATATGGGGAGTCGGATACCGATTTAAATTATAAGATGCAGACAAGATTCGAGATCATTTATGAGGACACGGCGGTTCTGGTCTGCCGCAAACCCGGCGGCATAGCGGCGCAGAGCGGGCGGCTCGGGGAACAGGATATGGAATCCCTTTTGAAAAATTACCGGGCCGAAAAGAACGAACCGCCCTATATCGGGATCGTCCACCGTCTGGATCAGCCGGTAGAGGGGCTGATGGTATTTGCCAAGACGAAAGAAGCCGCGGCGTCGCTTTCCCGGCAGATCAGTTCCCGCATGATCGGGAAACACTATTACGCCGCTGTGCGGATCCTGCCGGCCGCCGGGGCGTATGGCGGCCTGCCGGGGAAGGCGGGGACTCTGGAAGATGAGCTTTTGTTCGATAAAAAGGCAAACCGCGCGGCAGCCGTACCGGAGGGTTCCGGCGGGAAAAAAGCCGTTCTGAATTACCGGATCGTAAAAAAGAAAGAAGATCTGGCGCTTCTGGATATTACGCTCCATACCGGACGGCGGCACCAGATCCGTTTCCAGCTGGCCGAAAGGGGATGTCCGATCCTCGGCGACCGCAGATACGGACCGGCGCAGAGCGGGGGAGAAGAATATCCCCTGCCCGCACTGTGCGCGTACCGTCTGGAGTTTGCGCATCCCGTGAGCGGGAAAACAATGGATTTTCGAATTCAGCCGGAATTCTTGACAAGGATTTTAGATTGGAATAATATAAAATAGAGTTATTTTATCAGAGGATAAAGGAGATTGGATATGGCGAAGGAGAAGAAACTGGTAGAAGCCATTACTTCTATGGAGGAAGACTTTGCGCAATGGTACACCGACGTGGTGAAGAAGGCGGAGCTGATCGATTATTCTTCCGTCAAGGGATGCATGATCATCAAGCCGGCGGGCTATGCGATCTGGGAGAATATTCAAAGGGAACTGGACCGCAGGTTTAAGGAAACCGGCGTGGAGAACGTATATATGCCTCTTTTTATTCCGGAAAGCCTGCTGGAGAAGGAGAAAGACCATGTCGAGGGCTTTGCGCCGGAAGTGGCGTGGGTGACGCACGGAGGCATGAGCGAACTTCCGGAGCGGCTGTGCGTGCGCCCGACCTCGGAGACGCTTTTCTGCGATTTTTATAAGAATCTGATACAGTCCTACCGGGATCTTCCGAAGCTGTACAATCAATGGTGCTCCGTGGTGCGCTGGGAGAAGGAGACACGTCCGTTTTTGCGCTCGAGGGAGTTTTTGTGGCAGGAAGGGCATACGGCGCACGCAACCGCGGAAGAGGCCGAAGAGCGCACCATCCAGATGCTCAACGTCTATGCGGATTTCTGTGAAGAAGTGCTGGCGATGCCGGTGATCCGGGGGCAGAAGACGGAGAAAGAGAAGTTCGCCGGGGCAATGGCGACTTATACGATAGAAGCGCTGATGCACGACGGGAAGGCGCTGCAGTCCGGAACCAGCCATAATTTCGGGGACGGATTCGCCCGCGCGTTCGGGATCCAGTTCACCGATAAAGACAATCAGCTGAAATACGTTTACCAGACTTCGTGGGGCATGACCACCCGCCTGATCGGCGCGATCATCATGGTGCACGGAGACGATTCGGGGCTTGTGCTGCCGCCGAAGATCGCGCCGGTACAGGCGATGGTGGTTCCGATCATGCAGCATAAAGAGGGCGTTTTGGAACAGGCCAGGGAAGTTCAAAAGAGGCTTGCGGGCGTCTGCCGCGTGAAGCTGGATGACAGCGATAAGAGTCCGGGATGGAAGTTTGCGGAACAGGAGATGCGCGGGATCCCGATCCGGGTGGAACTGGGGCCGAAAGATATCGAGGCGGGGCGCTGCGTCTTAGTACGGCGCGATACGCGCGAGAAAACCGAAGTTTCCCTGGATGCGGTCGAAACGGAAGTTCCAAAGCTTTTAGAGACGATCCAGAACGATATGTTTGCGCGGGCGAAGGCGCACCGCGACGCGCATATCTGGGATGCGCATGATTATGAAGAACTGAAAGAGACGGCCGCATTGAAGCCGGGATTTATCCGGGGCATGTGGTGCGGCAGCAGGGAGTGCGAGGACAAGATCAAGGAAGAGCTTGCGGTAACGTCCCGGTGCATTCCGTTCCACGATAAAGAAGCGGTTTCCGACGTCTGCGTATGCTGCGGGAAACCGGCGCATACACTGATCTATTGGGGGAAAGCCTATTAAAACCTATGAAAGCCTGTAACGGGGGGTAAAATGATTGATAAGTATTACAACGGCGTGATCGAACAGGTATACAGCCGTATCGGGAAAACGGAAAAGAACATTGTCATGGCCTGCTACAGCAATGATTTTTCCATACGGGAACTGGAAAGCATTAAACGTTATTCCGGGAATGAGGACGGAATCTTTTTTGCATGGCACGAATATGATTTTTCTTCCCTGGTCAGTGCCTACGAGCCGTTTCTGGATATCATATGCCGACTCTACCGGGAGAAGATCGGCGGGGATTTCGGGGAGTTTCTGGAGAAATGCGGCGTATACGTCCTGCACAGGCCGCTTTTGGAATCCTACTATGAAACCGGGATCGCCAGACGGGAGGAATCCATTCTTCTGGGCGAAGTATCCTATGAGCAGGAGCGCATGACGGAAGCGGTGGCGGCGATGCTGAAAGCGGTAGCGGAAGTCTGTCCGCTGGTCGTTGTGATCAATCGGTTTCAATTGGCGGCCAGCAGCGTCCTGCAGCTGGTCAGCGGCTTGATCAAAGAGCCGTCGGTCAACATCGGGCTGGTTTTAGGCGTGAACGAAGGAACGTTCCGTCAGGATGATATGCCGGCCGTATGGGAGTTGATCGTAGAGGGAGTCGAGGACAGCAGCCAGATGTACCACATCGGAAGCAGCGGGAAGCGCCGCTCGGAAGATTCGGGACGGGCGCAGACGGAGCAGGACTACGAGAGCAGCCAGAATAAGATCACCAATACCACGGAACTGCTGGATTTTGACCAGTCGAAGCGGTTTTTCCAGCAGATCGAACAGAGGATCAAGTTCGAGGATATTACGCTGAAAGATGAGTTTAAGCTGACGTATCTGTTTATGTATGCGAAAGTTTCCGTTCTGCTCGGGGAGATGTCAAAGGCGCTGGAACTGGTGGAAGAGATCACCCATCTGCAGGCGCCGGAATACGAGGGGATCATCAATTATGAGTGCGCCTATCTGATCGCGACCTGCTATATGTATCAGGGAAAGCTTTCCGATGCCCTGTCCTATGCGGCGATCGCGCGCGAGGTAGCGGAGAAGAACGGCAGCGAGGAGCAGATCTTTAAGGCGGAACTCTTAAATGTCCAGACGCAGATGTCCGGATGGTACAATATCTTTTTCTGTGTGCAGGATATCCCGATCGATGAAGAACTGATCGAGAAGCTGATCCGTTATAATTACAAAAACCATCTTGCGCATATTTACATCTATGCTTACGATAACCGTCCGGAGGTTGTTGCGAAAGCCTACCGTTCCGAGTCGGCGCTGTACTATTTCAGCAAGGGCGTGGCGCTGGCGAAAGAGATCGGAAACGGGATGCTGGTGCATAACGCCTATGAGAAAAACATTATGCTGGCGTCCACCAACGGAATGAACGAGATCGCCATGCTCTATTCGGTCCGCACCTATGAATTCCTGAAAGGAAAGGATTCGGTGCTGGTCGGAAGGATCTACAGCGGCCTCGGTTATAATTTAAGCGCGATCGGCGAGAGCAAAAAAGCGAACGCCTATTACAACTGCGCGAGCGATATGTTTTACAAGTTAAAGATGCCGGAAGATATTGCGGAGGTTTACTATAACCGCGCACTCAACAATATCCTGCTGGGGCGGTATGAAGATGCGGAACATGATCTGCAGCTGTCGATCAAGGCGATCGATAAGCTCCACCTGAACAGCTTAAGGGTGTGCAACCTGTCGAAATTATACGCGCTTCTGGCGCTTTCCTGCATCCTGCAGAACGACCGCTTCAACTGCGAGCGTTATCTGTTAAGCTGCAGGCAGTTTTTGAATTACATCATCGAGAAGGAAAAAGAGAAGCAGGATATCGAAGTCATCCATGATTATGCGAAATCGGACGACGATATGTTCCTGTATACGTTTTCCACGGCGCTGCTCAACAACGCGGACGGCAATAAATCCGAAGCGTTTGCCAATTATCTGGCGGCGGAGAAATATCTCCTGAATGCGGAAGGCAACCAGTTCTTTGCTTACCGCCTGTTCCGCACGAAGCGGATGGAGATCTTTAAGGAATTCGGGCGCACGGAATTGTATGAACGGGAGAAGCAGCTCTTAGAGCAGCATGAAGAAGCCAACCGGCAGATCGCCCAGAACGTTCCGGATACGCTGCTCGAAGAGGTTCAGATCGGGGATTATGAAGGGGAATGCAGCGTGCCGGAATCCGATATCGAGGCGCTGATCAAGCAGAAGGGCTTAGAGGTCGATCTGCAGATCAGCAAGCGGCAGATGGATTTCATCTCGACCTGGCAGAAGATGATCGACGTGGGCGATATGAATATCGACACTATGATATCGAACGCCATGCGGGCGTTTATCAACCACTTTAATGTCGATCAGGTGCTTTATCTGCGTTACGGCGAAGAGGATCAGTTTACCGAGCTGTATAACGATACGGGCGTCCGGATGACGCCGGAGATCATCAAAGGGCTTGAGTACGCCATGAAAGAATATCCGCAGGGTTTTGCGGTTTCCAAGATCAGCGACAGCTTTTTCGAGCATCAGGATGCGATCTCCTACTTTGGAATGGATAATGTCTGCTCCTTTGTTGCGATCCCGTTTTTAAAGAACGGAAGGCTGTCCGATCTTCTGATTACATACATCTGCATGAAGGACAACTGGCATTCCTCCATCGAGCGGTACATGTTAAACGAGGACGATCTGAAGATCTACCGGCTTCTGTTCCGCGAAATGGGCTATTCCATCAACCGTATGGAGGCGAGCCGCAAGGTTTACGAGATGAACAGCAAGCTGCAGGCGGCGGCCGTTACGGATGTGCTGACCGGCATCTACAACCGTGCGGGCATGTATGAAGAGATCGCCCGCATGACGGAGCAGATCGCAAAGGAAAACAGGCGGCAGGGCATGGGCTTAATGTTTATCGATCTGGATAACTTTAAGCATTACAACGATACGTTCGGCCATGATATCGGCGATATCATCTTAAAGGAGATGGCGAATATCTACCGGCAGGTCTGCGAAGGACACGGATTTGCCAGCCGCTACGGCGGAGATGAATTTATCATCATCTTAAATACCGACGACCGGGATCTTCTCGAGGAGATGGCCAAAGAGATCTACCGCAGGATCGACGAGACGAACGGCTTCCAGAAGGAGATCGAGAACCGGATCCACAAAGAGGTCGTGGTGGACGAAAGCCGCAGGATCAGCTGTTCCATCGGGATTTCTTCCGCTCCGGATATCCGGGATGAGGAGTCGGTCAGCCAGCTCATCCAGAAAGCGGATGACCTTCTTTATACGGTGAAAACAACGGAAAAGGGACATTACGCATTTATATGAGAATCGATTTGCCGGAAAACGTAAACAGAATCATACACACGCTGGAAGAACACGGTTTTGAAGCGTATGTGGTGGGCGGATGCGTGCGCGATGTGATGCTGGGGCGGATGCCGCAGGATTGGGATATTACGACGTCCGCCCAGCCGAAGCAGGTGAAGGCGCTGTTTCCCCGCACGGTGGACACCGGGATCCGGCATGGAACCGTTACCGTTTTGTGCGGCGGCACCGGTTATGAGGTGACGACATACCGCATCGACGGGGAATACGAAGATGCGCGCCATCCGAAGTATGTATTGTTTACTCCGGAGCTTCCGGAAGATCTAAAGCGCAGGGATTTTACGGTCAATGCGATGGCGTATAATGAAACGCGGGGGCTTGTGGATGCATTCGGCGGAGCGGAGGACTTAAGAAAAGGGATCATCCGCTGTGTCGGGAATCCGAAGGACCGGTTCGCGGAAGACGCGCTTCGGATGTTACGAGCCGTGCGTTTTGCGGCGCAGCTGGATTTTTCCATAGAAGAGCAGACAAGGAAAGCGATCCGCGAGAACGCGCCGCTGCTTGCAAAGGTCAGCGCGGAGCGGATCCAGGCGGAACTGGTGAAGCTTCTGGTTTCCGGACGGCCGCAGGAGATCCGGACGGCGTATGAACTGTCCTTGACGGCGGTCTTTCTGCCGGAATTTGACTGGATGATGGAGACGCCGCAGCAGAACAAGCACCACTGTTATACGGTGGGGGAGCATACGGTGCATTCTCTGGAGCATGTCCGCGCCGATAAAGTGCTGCGCCTTACGATGCTTCTGCATGATGTGGCGAAACCGCAGTGCATGACGACGGACGAAGCCGGGCAGAACCATTTCAAAGGGCATCCCGGACAGGGCGAAAAACTGGCGGAAAGCATTCTGCGGAGGCTGAAATTCGATAACGATACGATCAGGCGCGTATGTCGTCTGGTGCGCTTCCACGACGAGCGGCCGCCGCTTACGGAAGAAAGCATCCGGCGGACGGTCAGCCGGATCGGCATAGAGCAGTTTCCGGCGCTTTTTGCGGTCAAGCGGGCGGATACGCTGGCGCAGAGCGGATACCGGCGCGCGGAAAAGCTGCGCTACATTGAGGAATTTGAACAGATCTACCATAAAATACAAAGCGAGAACCAGTGCATTCAGAAGAAGGATCTGGCCGTCAGCGGGCAGGATCTGATCGCGATGGGAATGCACACGGGAAAAGAGATCGGCAGCGTGTTAGAGCAGCTTTTTGAAGAAGTACTGGAACATCCGGAATGGAATGAGCGGGAAAAGTTGCTGGAACTGGCACATAAATTGGCAGCCCCTTTCATATGATAAACAGACGCGAGTGAGTCATATGGAGGGGTTTTTTTGTATAATCAGCCAGAAGCGATCTTAGATCAGTACGATCTGTCGATAAATCAGATCACAAAGGGAAGAGGAGTGTATATCTGCGACACGGATCGGGGGATGATGCTTTTGATCCCGTTCCGCGGTTCCGAGGAACGCGCCGCTTTTTTAAGGCAGATCCTCTGTTATTTCCGGGAAGAGGGCATGGCGGTCGAGCAGATCTACCGGACGAAAGAGGAGGAAGTGCTCTCCGAGGACGAGGCGGGCGCGAAATACCTGTTAAAGGATATGTTTGCGGGAAGCGAGTGCAGCAGCAGGAGCCGGGAAGATATGAAAACCGCCCTGGGGCTTCTGGCGCGTTTCCACAGGATCAGCTGCGCCTGTTGTGCAGAAATTCCGGAATTTTTAAAAAGCGAGAAAAATTCCCTGCTCCTCCTCTATGAAAAACACAACCGGGAGCTGGTCAAGGTGAAAAATTATGTCAGATCCCGCAAAAAGAAGAATGAATTTGAAATGAAGTTCCAGGAGCAGTATCCGCATTTCATCGAACATGCGGACCGTTCGCTTGCGCAGCTCCGCAGCCGGGAGGACGAGGAAAAGGAATACTGCCTCTGCCACGGGGATTTTAACCAGCACAATGTCATCAGGGGAAAAGACGGCTGGCATATCGTGAACTTTGAATATATGAATTATAACCTTCCGGTGCTGGATCTGGCGAATTTTCTCCGGAAGATGCTGGAAAAGAACAACTGGAACGAGGAACTGGGGATGCAGCTGATCGAAAGCTACACCCGGATACGGCCGCTTTCGCCGGAAGAGTACCGGCAGCTGTACCTTGTGCTCCTTTTTCCGGAGAAATTCTGGAAGATCGCCAACCACTATTACAACTCCCGCAAGGCCTGGCTGTCCGGGCGCGATATTGAAAAACTGGGAAAAGTCGTGGCGCAGGAAGAGGCGCGGTGCCGTTTTTTAGAAAAGCTATTTTCTTTTCTGGCTTAATCATGTATACTGATACTTATGAAGAAGAATTACGGAAAACAATTAATTTTATACGGAATGCTGCTGATGCTGGCGGGCTTTCTGGCCGGCTGCCAGATGCAGGGAGAGGAACGCGCAGGCAGCGGGCGTTATTCGGCGTCTTCCCTGCCGGTCGGGGCGAAGGAGCAGGCGTCCGGGGGCGAAGCTAAGGAAGAAGCGCTTTTTCTGGTGGTTTCCAATAACAGCGCACAGGAGGAACTTAGGCTGTACAACTACGAGAACGAACTGGAATACCGGTATTATTACACGGTCGGGACGGCGTTTCTGGATAAGTACGGGCAGCAGGTGTCGGCGGTCAATTTCACGCCGGGGAAAGCGGTGCATATCGGGCATCTGGATACGGACGGGAAGCTGACGGAGGTCCGGATCGCGGAAGAAGCGTGGGAGTATGACGATGTGGTCCGTTTTTCCGTGCAGCCGGAAGAGGGGCTGTTTAAGATCGCGGACGATAAATATGCGTACAACAGTGAACTGTTCGTTTTTTCGGACGATAAGATCTCCTCGCTGGCCGATGTGACGAAGAATGATAAGCTGTCGATCGTCGGTCTTAAGAAGCGGATCCTTTCCGTGACGGTGACGACCGGGCACGGGACGCTGCAGCTGGCGAATACGGAACTGTTTGAAGGCAGTTTTCTGGAGCTGGGAAGGAATATCTTCGCGAAGATCACTCCGGATATGCAAATGGAGATCCCGGAAGGGGAGTATGTGCTGACGGTGGCCAACGACGGATGGGGCGGAAGCTGCAATATCAGCATCCGGCGCGGCGAGACGACGACCGTGGACTTAGACGCGATCAAGGGCGAAGGGCCGTCTTACTGCCAGCTGATGTTTGCAGTGGACATTGAAGGCGCGGTGATCAAAGTAGACGGGCAGGAAGTCGACTACAGCGAACCGCTTCAGATCCGCTACGGCGTCCATTCGATCGCGGTCGAAGCGGACGGCTATGAGGATTGGTCGAAGCATCTGTATGTCAATTCTCCGGAGGCGACGATCCTGATCGAGCTGGAGAGTAAGGGCGGCAGTTCCACACAGAATGATGAGCAGACCGAAGGGGAAGCTTCTGCGGGATCCACGGAAGAGGACTCTTCCGGGAACGCTTCCACGGAGAACGGTTCCTCCGGGGATAGTTCTTCCGGAAACAATTCCTCCGGAAACGGTTCTTCCGAAAACAATTCCTCCGGGAACGGTTCTTCCGGAAACAGTTCCTCCGGGAATGCTTCCTCCGGGAATAATTCCTCTTCCGGATCGGGTTCGGGGAGCAGTTCGAGCAGCATCGATTATGACCAGCTGATGCAGGATTACCTTTCCACACTGCGGTGGCAGTCGCTGCTGAACAGCGCGTGGTAAGCATTTTGTAACAAATTTGTGGTAAATTAGTAATAGTTTGGGGCAATTTGGCTTTTTTTCCTTGACAAACCATAAAAAAACAAGTATATATATGCTTGTAGGTAATTTGGGAGCAAACTCGAATTATATTAGATGAGAATCCAGAGGAGGAATATTAACATGAACAAAGCAGAATTAGTTGCAGCAGTTGCTGAGAAGGCTGAACTTTCCAGAAAGGACGCAGAGGCAGCGGTAAAGGCACTTACAGATGTTATTGCGGAAGAATTGAATAAGGGAGAGAAGGTTACGTTAGTCGGGTTCGGTACGTTTGAAGTATCCGAGAGAGCCGAGAGAACCGGAAGGAATCCGCAGACCGGAGAGGAAATGGTCATTCCGGCATCCAAGGCTCCGAAGTTTAAGGCAGGAAAGGCTTTAAAGGACGCGATCAACTAATCGGGACGATATGAGACTGGACAAGTTTTTAAAGGTTTCGCGCCTGATCAAGCGCAGGACGGTTGCGAACGAAGCCTGCGACGCGGGCAGGGTTATGGTGAACGGCAAGCCGGCGAAGGCTTCCGCGAATGTGAAGGCCGGAGATGAGATCACAATTCTTTTTGGACAGAAATCGGTTAAAGTAAAGGTACTTGATGTCCGCGAGACGACGAAGAAGGACGAAGCCAAGGAGTTATTTGAATATTTATCGTAACGATAACTGAATCGTTACGATGCGAAAATGCATTCAAAATCGCTTCGCGATGGCATTTTCGCACCCCTGAATCATGTTCTTACGGTCTCAGCAGCAAGTGCTTCGACCTGTTTTGAACAGTTATTATTTATCATAAAAAGAAGGACCTCCTAATATATTATAAGTATAGGAGGTCTTTTTTATGGAAGAAAAAACATTGGGGAAATCTCATAAGATTTTACTGAGCAATCGGAAAAACGGCAGTTTTACGGGAGTGCTGGATGTGCTTTCGTTTGATGTTTCGGAGATCCTTCTGGAAACGGAGCTGGGGATGCTGCTGATCCGGGGACAGGATCTTCATGTGAACCGCCTGAACCTCGAAAAAGGGGAAGTGGATATCGAGGGGCAGATCGGCATGATGGAATATTCGGACGTTCCGGGCGCGGCGGGAAAAAAGGAATCTTTTTTTGGAAAGCTGTTTAAATAATGGAGATCAGCGGGAATATTTATGAAGAGCTTGCCATTTTCCGGAATTCCTGCATCCTGGGAGCCGTTATGATGGCGCTTTACGATGGAATCCGCCTTTTCCGGCGCGTGATCCCGCATGGAACCGTATGGGTATCCGTCGAAGACTTCTGCTACTGGATGATCTTCGGGGCGGCGCTGTTTGTGCTTATGTACCGGGAAAACGACGGAGCGCTCCGCGGGTATATCATAGGCGGTACGGCGGCAGGAATCCTTCTGTATTACCTTCTGGTCGGCACCCGGCTGGTAAAATGGCTGTCGTCATGGATTTTTCGGATAAAAAAACGATTGAAAAAGTCTGCAAAAGAGGTTACAATGAAACTGCACCATTTATTTAAGAAATGAGGAACAGGTATGGGAAGAAATCGGAAGAGGAGAAACCGCAACAGCGGGACGGTCAGCGTATGTTTGATCGTACTTGCGTTTCTGGCCGTTATGGCCGTGCAGATCTACCGTATGAAGCAGAAAGATGAGGCTTATGCCGCGGTCGAGCAGGAGCGTATGGAACAACTGGAAGATGAGACGCAGTATGCGCAGGAATTAGACGAGCTGGAAGCTTACATGAATTCAGATGATTTCATTGAAGAGAAGGCGAACGAGATGGGGCTGGTGCATGACAACCAGATCCTCTTTAAAGAGAGCGGAGAATAAAGGAGCGGATCCTTTTTCTCCGCTTTTTCTATAGATGCGCACCTCGCGGAGCAGAAAATAATTGCTGCGCAATTCCGCTCGGGCGCGAAGAATCCGGCCTGCCGGATTCTATGTTATGCGCACCTCGCGCAGATGAACCTGCTAAAATACTTTACCGGATTCAAAAGGCGTCGATTCGCTAAATGAAAGGAAGTTTTGACGAAAAGTTTTCTGAAACCGGAATCTGTTTTGACAAACATTTCCGGTGCGCCTTCGTATAATCGAGACACCCGCCGTTTTCCGGCGGAAAAGAATCGGACGATGGAGGCATGAAAAAATGGAAGCAAACAAAACCTTACAAAAGAACGTTCAGAGGTGCGCGCAGGGAATCTTCGGCTTTTTGTCCAGCGCGGTGTGCATTATGGGATATTATCCGCTGCTGCCCGCCTATTTTGCGGCAAACTGCCTGAATCATGAAAGTTCGCTCCTTCTATACATAGGAATGATGACCGGCATGGGATATTTTATGCCGTTGGAAATGATCCTGAAATATGTTTTTGTTCTGATCATTATTGCAATTGCGATCCGTTTCTATTTGTGGGCGAACAGGAAATGCGGCGGTTTTATGGGAGGCGTGATTGCGGGCCTGACGACGATCGCGATGAACTTTTCGGGAAATGCGTTCGCAACGGCCGACCGGAGGGATCTGATGTTAGGGATCAGCGAAGGCGTGCTGGTGCTGGGACTGACCGTTCCGGTCCACTATCTGATCGGGATGGCCGCGGCGGTGCGTCTGCCGGAACCGGGGCTGCGCCGCATGCGGGGAGCCGCGGGAGGCAGGGAAGAGGAGTTCTACGATCCCGGAGGCCGGATGGCGGCGTTTGCATCGGCCGTGGACGGGCTTTCTTCGGTGTTTGCATCGATGGGGACGGAGAAGGAAAAGAGCACGCTGGAAGACGTAGGAGTGCTGGAGCAGGAAGTGACCGGGAAATTGTGCGCCGCCTGCGACGGATGCGCCGTCTGCTGGAATGAAAACAGCATCCATATTTCCGGGCGGATCCGGGCGATGCTTCAGGCGGTGGTGGAGCATCAGCCCAAGGAGGAGATCGTCCGGCAGGAGTATGTGCAGGAATGTCCGCGCTATCCGAATATGGTAGAGGAAGCGGTTCATGCGTTCAGCCGCATGGAGTTAAATCAGGCGTGGTACCGGCGCCTTCTGGAAAACCGGATGGTGATCGCGCAGCAGCTGGATGCGATGGCGGAGCTGATGGAGGGCTGGGCGAAAGGAAGCCGCTGTTTAGACGCCAGATCCAGAGTGCTGATCGCGAGGATCGCCTATGAGGCGAAGGAAAAGGGGCTGCTTGCCGAGGATATCCATATCTATGAAGACGACGATCAAAGGCGCTGCATCAAGGCGCAGGTGGCCAGCAAGTGGGGAGGCGGGATCCCCAGCCGCAATTATGTAAGGGCGCTGGAAAAAGCCATGCATGTGCCGCTTCGGATCGAGCAGAACGCCCGCACCATTCTGACGAAGGATCCCGTTTCTATCACCGTATATGAAGATACGGTATTTTATACCCTGCCGGGGATCGCGTCTCAGAAGAAGAGCGCTTCCCCGGTCAGCGGGGACAATTTCGTCCTGTTTACGCTGGACGACGGGCATTATTTCGTCTGCCTTTCGGACGGCATGGGCTCCGGAAACCGGGCGAATCAGGAAAGCGAACTGGTCGTTGAACTGCTGCAGAAGTTTCTGGAGGCCGGTTTTCAGAAGGATACGGCGATCCAGATGATGAATTCGGCGATGGTCCTGCAGGGCGAGGATCATTCCTATTCCACGCTGGATCTGGCGGATATCGACCTGTATTCCGGAAAACTGGATCTGGTCAAGATCGGGGCGGCGGCGACCTTCATCAAGCACGGCAAGGAGGCGGAGTGCATCTCTTCAAGCACCCTTCCGACCGGGGTGGATGTCAGCTTAAAGCCGGAGCATACGCAAAAAACGCTCCATAACGGTGATTTCCTTGTCATGGTTACGGATGGTGTGTTAGAATATCTTCATGTAAAGAATCCGGAAGAAAAGATGATCGATTTTATCTGCGGCATCCAGACGGACAACGCCGGGGTGCTGGCGAAGACGATCCTGGACCGTGTTCTGCTGTTTACGGGAGGCTATGTCATGGACGATATGACGATACTGGTGACGGGAATCTGGGAGAAATAAATGGAACGGGAATTTTTGCAGAAGATCCGGGCGTTTATGGAGGAGGCGCATATGGCACCGGTTGGATGCAGGATCATAGCGGGCGTTTCCGGCGGTGCGGATTCCGTCGCCCTGCTTCTGGCGCTGTCGGAATTAAGCGGGGCGATGGGCTTTACTCTGGAGGTTTTCCATATAGAGCACGGGATCCGGGGCGAAGAGAGCCGGGCGGATGCGCGGTTTACGGAAGAACTGTGCGCGCGCTTATGTATTCCGTTTACGCAGGAGACGGCGGATGTGCCGGGGTATGCGAAAGCGCATCATATGGGGGAAGAGGAAGCGGCGCGGCTGCTGCGTTATGAGGCCCTCTGCCGGCGCGCCGAAACGGTGATCCGGGAAACGGGAAAGCCGGTGCGTGCGGCGCTCGCCCATCACAGGGAGGATAATGCGGAGACGGCGCTGTTTCGGATGGCGCGGGGAAGCGGGGCGCGGGGAATGCGCGGGATCCTGCCGACGGCGGAATATCAGGGGATTACCGTCATCCGGCCGCTGCTTCGCTGCTGCCGCGCAGAGATCGAGGAATTTTTGCGGGAGCGGGGACAGGATTACTGCACGGATTCTACGAACTGCGACGAAACTTACAGCCGGAACCGGATCCGCCGCAGAATCCTGCCGGAACTTCAGGCGGTCAATCCCGATGCGGTGCGGCATATCAATCAGCTGGAAGAGCAGATGGCCGTCCTTTATGATTATCTTGGCAGGGAAGCCGAAAGCGCCGGAGCAGAGATCATCTCGCGGGACGAAACGGCTGTTTTTCTGCATACCGGGAAGCTTCTGGCGCTGCATCCCGCCGTCCGGGCGGAAGTGGTGCGCCTGGCCGTTTTTGAGGCGGCGGGAGCCCGGAAGGATATTGCGGAGGTTCATGTGCGGGAAGTGCTTGCCCTTCTGGAACGGCAGCCGGGGAAGCGCGTTTCCCTGCCGTATGGGATAACGGCCTGCCTCGAACAGGGGGCGCTCCTGCTAAAAAAGGAGGAAGTGAAAAGACGGGATCCGGAGCGGAACGGGGTGCTTCTGGAAATCACGCCGGATTTTCTTGCGGAATGCCGAAAGATCCCGGACGGGCGGCGCGTTCCGGTCGGGGAAGACGGCGCGTACCTGACATTCCGTCTGTGGGAAAATTTCGAAAAGATCAAAGAAATTCCGAAAAAAAAGTATACGAAATTATTCGATTATGATAAGATAAAAGGTAGTTTTCTGGTGAGAAACCGGCGGCAGGGAGATTATTTCATCCTGAATGCGCAGGGAAACCGCAAAAAGCTGAACCGTTTCCTGATCGACGAGAAGATTCCCGCCCATATGCGGGATCAGATCCTGCTTCTGGCGCAGGGGAGCGAAGTCATCTGGATGATCGGCGGGCGGATCAGCGAGAATTATAAAGTTACGGAAGAAACAGACTGGATCCTGGAAGCTGTGTATCAGCCGAAAGAAGGTTCCTCCGTCTGTGGAATGCATTATGGAGGAAATTGTAATGGAATATCAAAAGAAACATGAAATTTCCGTATACCTGACAGAAGAACAGATCCATCAGAGAATTGCGGAGATGGGGAAAGAGATCACGGAGAAATTTCAGGGAGAATCCGTTTATCTGGTATGCGTTTTAAAAGGCGCGGTCTTTTTTGCCACGGAGCTGGCAAAACACATTGAGCTTCCGATGACGCTGGATTTTATGTCGGTATCCAGTTACGGCGCCGGTACGAAATCTTCCGGAAGCATCAAGATCAAGAAAGATCTGGAATGTCCGATTGAAGGAGAAAATATCATAGTGGCGGAAGATATTCTGGATTCGGGCAATACGTTAAGCCGTCTGATCCGGCTTTTTAAAGAGAGAAAGCCGAAGACGCTTACGGTGTGCACGCTTTTGGATAAGCCGGAACGGCGGGAAGCCGAAGATGTAGTGATCGACTACACCGGATTTGTGGTTCCGGATAAATTTATCGTGGGTTACGGGCTTGATTATGATCAGAGATACCGCAATCTTCCTTATATCGGTTTTTTGGAAGATGCGGATGAAAATAAAGGAGAATGACATTGAATACCAGGAAAAACAATCACTATGGCGGTTACGGCATTTATGCGCTGCTGATATTGGTGCTGATCGCATTTTTCTTGTGGAGCACCGGAAAACCGTCGACAAACTCCTACACGCGGGGGCAGTTTGAAGCGGCCTTGGAGGATCAGAAAGTAACTTCGGTGGAGGTCACCCAGAACCGGGAGATTCCGACCGGAAATCTCAGGATCCACATGAAGGACGGAAGCACGCAGAGCATGTATGTTTCGGACGTCAACGATATGCAGGCGCTGATGGAGGAGTACAACTTTACAGCCTATACGGTATCGGAGGTCAAAGGGGAGAAATGGCTTCTGACTCTGCTCCCGTACCTTCTGATGTTCGGCGCGTTCTTTATCCTGTTTATCATCATGAGCAACAATGCGGCGGCGCAGAACGGCGGCGGGCGGATGATGAATTTCGGGAAAAGCCGGGCGAAGCTGTCCACGGATGAGGACAATAAAGTCAATTTCAGCAATGTGGCGGGCCTGCAGGAGGAGAAGGAAGAACTGGAAGAGATCGTGGATTTCCTCCGTTCCCCGCGCAAGTATACCCAGCTCGGGGCGAGGATCCCGAAGGGCGTGCTTCTGGTCGGACCGCCGGGAACCGGAAAGACGCTTCTCGCGAAAGCGGTAGCGGGAGAGGCCGGCGTGCCGTTTTTCAGCATTTCCGGCTCCGACTTTGTGGAAATGTTTGTCGGCGTCGGAGCATCGCGCGTGCGCGATCTGTTTGAGGACGCCAAGAAAAACGCGCCGTGCATCGTATTCATCGATGAGATCGATGCCGTGGCAAGGCGGCGCGGAACCGGTATGGGCGGCGGCCATGACGAGCGCGAGCAGACCTTAAACCAGATGCTGGTGGAAATGGACGGTTTCGGCGTCAACGAGGGCATTATCGTGATGGCGGCGACCAACCGCGTGGATATCCTCGATCCGGCGATCATGCGTCCGGGGCGTTTCGACCGCAAGATCGGCGTCGGAAGGCCGGATGTCGGCGGCAGGGAGGAGATCCTGAAAGTCCATGCCAGAAATAAGCCGCTGGGCGACGATGTGGATATCCGTCAGGTGGCCCAGACGACCGCCGGATTCACCGGGGCGGATCTGGAGAACCTGTTGAACGAGGCCGCGATTTTGGCAGCCAAAGAGGAGCGCAGCTATATCGTGCAGGACGATATCCGCCGTTCGTTTGTCAAGGTAGGGATCGGCGCGGAGAAGAAAAGCCGCATTATATCCGAGAAGGAGAAGCGCATCACAGCGTTCCACGAGGCAGGCCATGCGATCCTGTTCCATCTTCTGCCGGATGTAGGGCCGGTTTACACGGTTTCCATCATCCCGACCGGAACGGGCGCGGCGGGCTATACGATGCCGCTTCCGGAAAAGGATGAGATGTTCAACTCCAAAGGGCGTATGTTACAGGAGATCATCGTGGATCTCGGCGGGCGCGTGGCGGAGGAACTGGTATTTGACGATATCACCACCGGGGCTTCGCAGGATATCAAGCAGGCGACAAAGCTGGCTCGTGACATGGTAACAAAGTACGGAATGTCCGACCAGATCGGCCTGATCTGCTATGGAGACGACGATGAAGAAGTCTTTATTGGACGCGATCTGGCGCATACGAGGAGCTACAGCGAAGGCGTTGCGGAGAAGATCGATGCGGAAGTGAAGCGGATCATCGACGATTCCTATGAAAAAGCCAGAAGCATGATCATGGAGAACCGGGATGTGCTGGAAGCATGTGCCGACCTGCTTCTGAAGAAAGAAAAGATCACAAGAAAAGAGTTTGAAGCGCTGTTTGAACTGCGGGCGCTGTAAGAAGCGGATATGCCTGTTTCAAAAGAAAAAGAAATCGGAACAATATTTTGTATATTATTTCCGGTTTCTTTTTTCTTCCTGAAAAATGCTATTGTGATTTTGCACAGAAAATATACGAAAAATTTGTGAAGTTTGTGCACACTTATTCGGGGAAAGATGCTATTATAATACTCGTAAAACCCCCCAATACATTATATAGTTTTTGCTATACCCCATAGTAAAAATACCTTCTCCTAAAAAGACAGCGCGAAAGCAGCTGTCTTTTTTCATTTTATCGTAGTATGCAGAAAGGCTGCCGGCGGCAGCCTTTCTGTATACCATAGGAAATTATATAGTTTCTGTTTTCAGCGCGTCGGCCGTATTTTCCTTCCGGACTTTATTCATCGCGTACAGCATGGTTGCGAATACGACGGCGAATACGCTTCCGATCGCGATCGCAAGGCTCAGCCACGGAATGTAAAACGGAAATTCAACCCCGTCGGATACCGCTTTAAAGATTAGCCATGTGATCAAAAGGGCGGTCGGAAGGCCGTACATCAATCCCTTAAAGCCATAGAGCAGACATTCAAAATTCATCATGCGCATCATGCCGCGCGGTTCGAGGCCGACGGAGCGCAGCATGGCAAATTCCCGGCTGCGGAGCAGGATATTGGTAGAGATCGTGTTGAACACATTGGCTGCGGCGATCAGCGAGATCAGCGCGATAAACCCATAGGAAAAAACGTCAATGATAAAAATGGTCATCTGCTCGCTTTCGGTCGCCGCTGCCAGGTCAGTGACATAGAACTGGCAGTTCTGCGCCCTTAAGATCCTGCCCACGTTTGTACAGGTTTCGGCGTGCTCGCTGCAGACGACGGTAAAATCGAAAGCATTGCCCGCAGCTCCGTCGTCGGGAAACAGATGCTCTTTCTGGCTGTAGGGCAGATACAGAGCAGGCATCGATGTGGTAAAATCGCACATGGACGGGTGGGCGTTTGGACCGGTATCGCAGACAAGCCCGGTCTGGCCGGAATCGGTTATCAGGGTGAGCTCCATCTGCTTTCCGGAGGAAAACGCCGAACTGATATGATAGCGCCCGTCTTTGGAATCGTAGTAATTGATATTGTCCACAAGGACGGCTTTCGGCTGGTCCGGGAGCCAGTACCCCGCCGGAGAGATCCCGTTGTCTTCCAGAAATTCCCGGAAAACGGCATCATCCAGAAACGTGACGAGGATGCCGAGGCGCGTCTGTTCTCCGTCCGTTTCGGTTGCGGTTTCACCGGCCAGCTTACGATACTCCGGTGTCAGGGAATCCGTATCGGCGTAGACTTCCGCGTAAACGTTTTTGTAAAAGCACAATTTGCTGATGTTTTCGACCGTAAGCAGTTCCTGCCGGATGGTTTCGATCGAAGGAGCATCTTCTTCGTCGCCCGGATTGATGGAGCCGGTCAGATTAAATTCATAATCTTTATAGACCGCATCGGCGGAACGCTCCAGATAGGAGCAGAAGCTGCTCGTGGAAATAAACAGCACGATGCTGATGAATAAGGAAATTACCGTTGCGCGGTAGCGGTTCCGGCTGCGTTTGTAGTTCTTGGAAGCGATCATTCCTTCCAGACCGAACAGTTTCTGGGTAAGCCGGGATGTTTTCACCTGTTTCGCACGGAGCCGGATCTCGCCGCTCTGGCGGATGGTTTCGATCGCGGAGCGTTTTAAGCTGCGCCGCGCGGGAAGCCATGCGGATATCATGATCGTAAGCAGCGCGATCAGAGCGGAAGCCAGAAGGGCCTCGACCGAGCAGGAAAGGGTAAGCCGTACCGTGGAATCGTCACGGAGCAGGCGGCTGATCGTATCGCCGACAAAGAAAAAGGTCACTCCCATGCCGGCGATCCCGGCCAGAATTCCAAGCGGAATGCCCACAGCTCCCAGAAAAAGCCCTTCGGTCAGCACACTCCAGCGGAGCTGCCGCCGTGTCGCCCCGATCGACGCAAGGATCCCGAACTGCTGCGTCCGTTCGTTTACGGAGATCGAAAACGCATTGTAGATCAGCGACACGGAGCCGAACATGATGATCGCGATCAGGATCAGGGCAAGGTTCTTTATGACATGGTTAAAAGTGCTCTCGCCGCTGTAACCGTAACACCGCAAAAGATTGTGGTTGACATCGTAATTGCCGGTAAAAGCCTGCGTCTCCAGAAAGTCGAAGAGTTTTTTTCCGTCCTGCACCGTAAAATAAGCGTCATAGGAGTCTGAGCCGCCGTCCGCAGCAGCAGAAGCGATCGTTAAGGCCGTATAGCCCGGTGCGCTGTAATCTTCGTAGTCCGGGCGGGAGTAAAAGCCGGTTACGGTATAGGTTTTTTCAGAGGTATAGGAGAGCCGTTCCGTACCCATATCTAAAGAACTGCCGTCGGAAACCGGTTCCCAGTCCTCTATGGTGAGAAATTCCTGATGGTTGTTCCGGAGGCTGCCGTCCGGATCGATCCGTTCCCCCAGCTGCAGCGTGAGCGTATCGCCCAGCGCATAAGTGACGCCGCCGTTGGAGGAAAGGTGGTCAGGAAGCAGAAGTTCGTTTTCCTTTTCCGGCATCCGCCCGCTGGTGATATGCACCGGAAGCAGTTTCGTAACGTCCGTTTCCACGGCTTCCACGCATAAATAAGGCTTGCCGTTGTTGGTGCAGTCCGGCAGATACGAAAAACCGAGGCGCTGCAGAAAGACGGTTTCTGTTACTTCCGGATCTTCTTTCAGTGTTTCTAACTGTTCCCGCGTGAGGTCGTTGAAACGCGCATACCATCCGCCGGAAGAATCAAGCGTATAGTTGATCATGAAGCGGGACAGGGAAGAAACCGACGTGGAAACTGCCGTAAACATTGCGGTCGAAAGCAGGATCCCGACGATGGTGACAAGGGTTCGCACGCGGTTTTTCTTTAAATTGCGGAATGTGATCTTACTGAAAATATTCATGCGCGGATCACCTCATCTCTGGTGATCCTGCCGTCCTCGATCGCGATGATCCGATCCGCCTGAAGCGCGATGTCCTCATCATGCGTAATGACGATCAGAGTCTGCTGGTATTTTTTGTTGGAATATTTCAGAAGATCGACGATCTCCTGACTGTTTTTCGAGTCCAGGTTCCCGGTCGGCTCATCGGCAAGAACCACGGCCGGAGCGTTCATCAGCGCCCTGCCGATGGACACCCGCTGCTGCTGGCCGCCGGAAAGCTGGTTCGGAAGGTGGTTGCGGCGGTCGCTCAGGGAAAGGAGCGCAAGAAGCTCTTCCAGACGCTCTTCGTTTACTTTCCGTCCGTCCATCAGAACCGGAAGCGTCATGTTTTCCGTCACGGTAAGAACCGGGATCAGGTTATAAAACTGATAGATCAGCCCGACCTGCCGCCGGCGGAAGATCGCAAGCTGCGTTTCGTTCTGCGCGTAGACGTCGGTTCCGTCTACGTAAACTTTTCCGGACGTCGGGACATCCACGCCTCCCAGAAGATGCAGAAGCGTGGATTTTCCGGAACCGGAGGGGCCGATGATCGCGGTAAACTGCCCCCGTTCCACGGAAAAGGAAACATGGTCCAGTGCGACGACCTGATTTTCTCCGCTCCCGTAGATCTTGGTGAGCGATTCTGCTTTTAAAATTTCCATAGATCGATGTTCTCCTTTTTGTTTTTTACAGGAAAAGGATATCAGATGCAGATGACAGGGAAGTGACTTTTATGTGACAGTTTTGTCACCGGGCGCAGCACCGTCCCGGTAAAAGCGGATCAGGAAGCGGGCGCCGCCTTCGCTGCGGTTTTCCGCCTTGATCGTGCCGTTCTGGGCAGTGATGATCATGCGGGAGAGCGCAAGGCCGATTCCTGCATTCTGGGCGGAAGCGTCCTGCCCCTTGTAAAAGCGCTCAAACAGATGCGGGATGTCCGCAGGGGAAAAGCCGCTGCCGTTGTCTTCGATTCGGATTTCCGTGTAGAGGGCGGTCGAACGGCAGAAAAACCATATCGTACCGTTTTCCGGGGTGTGCTCCATGCAGTTTTTCAGGATATTTAAAACGGCTTCCGCGGACCACGCCATGTCGCCGGTAAATTGTTCCTCTCCGGAGGAAAAAGAGCGGACAAGCTCCTGTCCGCGCAGTTCCATGGGGATTAAGAGCGGTTCGGCGGAACGCGTAAGCAGCTGGCTGACAGAAACGGTTTCTTTTTTCAGATAAGCGGTTCCGGCATCCATTTTGGCCATTTTCAGAAGCGCTTCCACCAGCCAGCCGGTATGCGACAAAAGCCGGGAAAGCTCCATTAAGAGCGCACTCCGCCGCTCTGGCGAAAGCGCGGGATCCTGCAGCAGGGAGATGATCAGCTGGCTGGAGGTAAGCGGCGAGCGGAGCTGGTGGGAGATGTCCGCCAGCGTATCGGAAAGGAACTGCTTTTCCTTTTCCAGCGTCTGTGCCTGTTCCGACAGGCGCAGCGTCATCTTGGAGATCTCGTTCTGCAGGATATAGAGTTCGCCTTCGTTATAATCGGAAAAACAGATGGTTTTCTTCCCGTGCAGCACGGCGTCGATCTCACCGCAGAGCTCCTCGAGCCGCCGGTAGCGCCGGGCGGTCGCCAGAAGGAAGGCAGCGACAAGAAAGGCGCATCCCGCCAGAAACCAGGAGCCCAGGGCGAAAGAAACCATAAAGCCGCCGCCGCTGAACACGGCGGTGATCAAAAGCATGAAAAAAAGCGTGCGCCGGATTTCCGGATTCCGCAGCAGACGGTTCATTTTATCCCTCCATTTTGTAGCCGAGCCCGCGCAGCGTCCGGATATAGACCGGATTGGCGGGATCGTCTTCGATTTTTTCCCGTAAACGCTTGATATATACGGTCAGTGTGTTGTCGTTTACAAATTCGCCCGCCAGATCCCAGAGCTCTTCTAAAATGCGCGTCCGGGAAAGCACGATGCCGCGGTTCTGGAAAAAGAAGAGCAGCAGCCGGTATTCCAGCGCCGAAAGCGCGATCTCCGTCCCGTTTTTGGTGACGATGCCGCGGGAAGGGTTTAAGGTCAGGCTTCCGCAGGAGAGCGGAAAATTACCGGCGCCGTAGCGCCGCAGGACGCTGTTGATGCGGGAAACCAGCTCTCTTGGGCGGAACGGTTTGGAGATGTAGTCGTCCGCGCCGAGATCCAGTCCCGAAACGACGCTGTATTCGTCGCCGGAAGCGGTCAAAAAGATGACGGGAAGGCTGCTGGTGGATTTCACGGCGGCGCAGATGGAAAAGCCGTTTCCGTCGGCAAGGGAGATGTCCAGCAGCAGCAGATTCGGCGAGAACGCCGGATCCTCCAGAAGCCGGAGCGCTTCGGTCTGTCCGCGTACCGCGGTGATCGTAAAGCCTTCTTTCTGTAAAAATTCCGTCAGATTCAGGATAATGGATGGATCGTCTTCCACCAGAAGAATATGCGCCATCGCTCTGCGCCCCCTTTCTGTCTTAAGGATAACATTTTCGGCGGACCGGGGCAATATTTGAAAAAAATTCTTGTGTAATCGACGAGGCTGTGTTATACTTTATTACGTTGTAAGGGCAGATTCCCGAGTGGCCAAAGGGGACAGACTGTAAATCTGCTGCAGATTGCTTCGGTGGTTCGAATCCACCTCTGCCCATGAACACAGGGCTGCTGCATTGGAGTAAATCCGGATGCAGCAGTCTTTTTTTACAGGATAAGAAAGAGGTGGGATTATGGGGCTGGAACAACAGGTATATGATTATCAGAAGGAAATTGATGAAAACCGGAAGCAGGTACGAGAGATGGTGATGGAAAGCTATCGGGATATTGCAAGGGGAAAAGGCCGGGAATGCAGCGAATTTTTTGAGGAATTGGAGAAAAAGTATACGAATGACAGAATATAAGGTCGTTATCCTGCCATTGGCAGAAGAAGATATTGTGGATCAGACGGACTATATTGCTTTTGAATTGAAATCTCCGGAAACTGCAATCAATATGGCACGGGGATTTCAGAAAGTTATTAACGGTTTAAGCCGGTTTCCCAAAAGCCATGAATTAGATGAAGATGAAGAACTGGCATCTTATGGGATCAGGAAAACTTACTATAAAAATTATAAGATTTATTTTCAGATTGATGAAAAGAGAAAGATCGTATATATATTGAGAGTATTTCATATGCTGGTAGATAGCAGGGAAAAAATATTGAAAATTTTCCGACAATGAAAGTGGAAATTCCATTGGGGCTGGAACAACAGGTATATGATTATCAGAAGGAAATTGATGAAAACCGGAAGCTGCCGCGGGCATTACCCGCGGCTTAAAATTTGCTCCCACGGCATTGATTCCGCCCACCCGTCGGTATCAAAACCGTCGCGGATGCACTGGCAGTAATAGCCGTATTTTTCCGCGGCCGGCTGGCCTGCGGAGAGTTTCTCCCGCGCATCGGAAGCGCTGCCCAGATAGTCCTGCATGGCAGTACCGAACATTTCCGCGCGGTCTTCGGTCGGATAAGTCAGGCCGTAGGAAGAGATATAGTATTCCGGAGTCTGCAGATAAAGCGGATTATCTGCATAGCCGTCATAAGAAAAGAGATATTCATTCCCCGGCGGATTCAAAGAATTCCAGGTGTCCTCGGAATAAACGGAATCCTCATAATAAGCGGTACGGAATTCCAGCCGGCGGTCGATCATATGGGAAAATTCGTGGCTGACCGTATAATCCCAGTCCCATGCATATTCCGAATCCAACACCATAACCATATAGGAATTGATCTCATTGACAAAACCGCTGGGCGAATCGAGCATACCCGGCGTGCTGCTGGAGATCGTTCCGGTCAGGTAGATATGGATTCCACGGTTTTCCCCGAAGCACAGCTGCGAGAAAAAGTTTTCCGGATAGCAGGAAAGAATCCGGGACAATTCATCCAGCGCGGAGGTAAGGACTCCGGGATCGGTTTCCTGTTCCGTGCTGAAACAGTCGATCCTTTCCGGAATTTCCGGACCCAGATAGATGGAAATTCCATACTGTGTTTCCAGTGCGTCCGCCCGTGCATTGATATCGGAAAGCGCGCCCCAGTCGTAGTGCTCCGGATCGTCGATCAGCGTAACGGTGGTACCGTAAGGTTCGCCGTCGTCGGCCGTTTCTCCCTGATAGGAGAAAGGATGGTTTTGCACCAGATGCAGCTCATCCGGATAGTATTCCAGCGGCTGCGCCGCATCCGCTGCCGGAACCGAAGGCTCCCAGATCAGCAGATAAGGATGGGCGTCTAACGTGTATACCAGAAGAAAACAGACATCCAGATCCTCCATGTAAGCAAAGCGGTTTCCGATGTAAATGCCGGAATCGGAGGCCGTCTGCCCGCAGTCGTAAGTAAAAGAAGAAAGCACTTCCCCGGTCGGTGCATAGCGGCAGTAAGAGAGAAGGTGCCGACTGGAGTAGCCGTCGCCTGTTTCCGAAGAAAAGACAATGCTCTCATCCGGCAGCAGAACCGCGTCGCGGGCATCAGGCCAGTAAAAATAAGAAGGCGCTTCTCCGTGCTCCTGAAAGAGCCAGTACCCGGCGCTGTAGTTGGTATCCGCCAGAACCGCGCCGGAAGAGAGATCCCCGGTCAGATAGGAAGCGCCCGGAAAAACATCCGCAGTCTCCCATGTCCCGGAATCTACGATGTACATGCAGTAGCCGAGGGAAAGCGGATCGGTTCCGCTAAACAGCAGACGGCTGCCGTCCGGGGAAACGCTGCACAAAGACGCATCGAGAAACGGCAGGGCGTGTTTTCCCACCTGGATCGTCTCCGAAAGAAACGTAAGCTCCAACAGGGCATTTTCGGAATTGCTGCAGGTATACAGGGTATCCGGGCTGCCGGAAGGGTAAAAAACCGTGCGGCAGTCGTCATCGCTGTTTAATCCGGAAATATCGTAGGAGCCGATGAATTGAAGCTGCCCATCGTACAAAGAAAGCTCTTCTTCTGCGGAATCGATCAAAAGGAGCCGGTCGCCGGCCACCTGATAATCGTCGCATTGGATTTCCTCCGGCGGGAGCTCGGCGATGAACGAATTCCGCCACGGATCGTAAAGTTCGAACGAATACTGATATTCCAGTTCCTTTCCGTCCGCATAGATAGCATCCGGTTCGTCAAACGCATGATCGCTGTAATAAGCCTGACCGATAAAAAGGATATTGCCGCCGAAAGCGGCCAGATCGTTGTAAGGACGGCCGTCAAAAAGACTGCTGTGCAGCTCGTATAAGTTCCCGCAGCCGGATACGGGGGCGGCGTCCTCCCAGAACTGAGGGGACGACGGCCGCGGTTCTAGTTCCGGTGCCGTTTCGGAAAAACTGTCCGAGAACAAAGGGTGCTTCGTCTGCGCACAGCCGGCCGCAGCGCAGAGAATCGTAAGCATGGCAAACAGCGGTAAAATTTTCCGTTTCATAAAAACCCCTTCTTTTTTGCAGATAAAAAATCAACCGGTCGCGCGTACCTTTGCCGTCGAGCCGCGCTCGATCAGCTGCGGCCGCATCAAAGTCTTGCTGATCGGAATATGGTTGATCAGGGAATTGAGCATGACATAGCCGCACCGACCCAGCTCGTTCCGCTCCTGACGGATCGTCGTAAGCGGCGGGAACGTCGTCTCCGCCGGAGGAATATCGTCAAAACCGACGACGCTGATATCTTCCGGCACGCGCAGCCCGCGGGAACGGCATTCCTTCAGGACGCCCATCGCGATCAGGTCGTTGCCGCAGATGATTGCGGTCGCCCCGGCGGCCAGAAATCCCGGTACATGGTATTTTGCGCTTTCCGGAACATAGTGCCCGTAAGCCATCAGTTTTTTACGGACAGGGAGCCCCCCGCGCTCCATAGCGCTTTCGAATGCCTCCTGCCGCTGGTCGGAAACCAGAGAATACAAAGAACCGTTCAGAAACGCGATTTTCTGGTGGCCGAGGGCATGGAGATGGCGGACGACCATATCGATCCCTTCATAGCTGTCGGTGCCGACGCAGCACACGTTCGGGTTGCAGGAAATAAAATTGTCGAGAAGCACGGTCGGCATGGTCGTATTCGCAAGCTGGCGCATCCATTCGTCGTGCAGCGCAAAGCCGACCAGAAAAGCCCCGCAGTACCCGTGTTTCAATAAAAAAGTGTCGTATTTTTCCTCTAATTGAAGTTCCGGCGTCATCGGCAGTACAGTTACGTCCCATTTGTAGCGGAACGCGTTCTGCTTAAATCCCAGTACGATATCGTATCCGAAATCGCTGGTGGTAAGATATTCCATGTTTTCGATCATCAGGCAGAGTTTGCGGTGCTCCTCTTTGCGGGAGCGCTTGGTGCTGTATCCCATTTCTACCGCGGTGTCGAGGACGAGCTGGCGCAGTTCCTCGCTGATGTCGCTGGCTCCGTTCAGCCCTTTGGATACCGTGCTGACGGATACTCCGAGCCGGTTGGCGATGTCTTTGATCGTAGGCATAAGTGTAAACCTTTCTTTCCGTTGTAATTTCTTTTACCCTTATTATAATGTACGTTGTCCCCGGAATCAATATTTTCGAAAAGAATGCAGAAAATAACAAAAACGGGGCTGCCGCACGAAGGAACACCAGCAAAAGCAACAAGATCCTGCTGAATCCTTACTGCGACAGCCCCGATTTCTTTAAAGCGAATCGGCCGGCTGTGAACTGCTTCCGGAACTGCCGGACGGAGCCGAACCCGAATCGCCGGAAGGCGGAGTACCCATGCCGCCGGACGGAGCGGAGCCTGAATCACCGGAAGGCGGAGTACCCATGCCGCCGGACGGAGCCGAGTCCGAATCGCCGGAAGGCGGAGTACCCATGCCGCCGGACGGAGCCGAGTCCGAATCGCCGGAAGGAGGAGTTCCCATATCACCGGACGGAAGTTCTCCGTCCGGGAAACCGCCTCTCATACCGCCGCGGCTGCGGCCGCCGTTTTCCATATCGCCGCTGCCCATGCTGCCGCCCATGTCACCGTTCTTCATACCGCCGCCCATGCCGCCGTTATTCATGCCGTTTCCGGCGGAATTATAGATCAGTCCGGACATGGTGACGGAAACGGAATCGGAACCGGCGGAAATCGTATAGGTTCCGTCTTCTGTGATCTGCGGGCAGCTGACTACCACGCAGTTGTAGGAACGTCCCGGATCAAAGGAAAGAAGTTCGTTTCCGTCGGCATCCAGCAGACGCACGGTTTCCGATGAGGAGCCGGATAAGGCGGTCAGGATGCTTCCCTGCGTGGAACTGCTGCCGAAATTCTGCGCCATGCCACTGTAACCGGTGGCAAGAAAGACGCCGCCGTTTATCGTGCCGCTTCCCGCATAGTCCAGGGCGCTGTTTCCGTCGTTTTCCGGTCCTGCCACATAGATCTCGCCGCCGTTGATCAGAAGGCTGCCGTTGGAATCGATGCCGTCGCCGTCTGCGGTGATCGTAAGCTGTCCGCCGTTGATCGTGATCGTGCAGCTGTCGTCTGCGGCAAACGGATCATTGGAAGCGGAAGCCGATGCATTGGAAGCATTCAGCCCGTCGTCGCTTGCGCAGATCGCGGCGCTGCCGCCGTCCATAACGATCGTCTGGCCTTCGATTCCCTCCTGACAGGTGCTTACGGTGATCGTTCCGTCCGCAAGATAGAAGATCCCGTCAGAGTGAAGGGCGTCTTTCCCGGCGGACAGATCCAGCGTCCCGTCTGCGATCCGGATGCTGTCTTTTCCGGAAACGGTATGGGATGCGGCCGTGATCTGATACGTTCCGCCCGCGATCACCAGATCGTCTTTCGATACGATCCCGTGGCCGTATGAGCAGGAAACGTTTAAGGAGCCGCTGCCGTTTATGGTGAGGTCTTCTTTGGAAAATACGGCGGCGTCAATATTGTTTTCGTCGATCGCTTCAAATTCGCCCGTTGTGGAAAGCGTATTTTTGGAATCGGGAGCCAGCGTCAGAAACACCTTATCCGCCTGAAGGATATAGACCGCGGCGCTGGTGCTGTTCGTTACCGATGCATTGTCCAGCACGAGCTGCACTTTTTCCGTTTTGTCCGTATTGACCACGATCTGTCCTTCGGATAATTCGCCGGAAAGAAGGTAGGTGCCTTCTTCGGTGATCGTAACCGTATTGCCGTCTACCGTGACGGAAGCGGAATCGCATTCCGTCGCCTGATCGCTTAAGCGGATCGATACCGCGCTGTTTTCGTCATAACCGGCGTCGAGGTCCCGGTCGGTAAACATGCTGGCCGCATCAACCGTTTCCACGGAAGTGTTTTGAGCGGAAGAGCTGTTGGAGCCGGAATCGGCGGATGGATTTGCGGCGGAACCGGCGCTGCAGCCGCAGAGCGAGGCCGCCAGCAGGGCGGATGCCAGAAACAGGCTGTTTTTCATCTTTTTATTTCTATTTTTATAACTCATAAGCGTTTGCCTCCTGTCTTGCGATGCTGATCTCCAGATTTCCGTTCCGGCACCGCAGTTCATCGATCAATTCTTTTTCTTTCGTAATATCTTTTAAAATTATATTGTAATTTAATTTAAAGAGACTTCCCATATTCGTGGTTTTCACGGATACCATCTCATACGATACGGTGTATTTTTTGAGCAGATCGTCAAATAATTCGCTGTAATTGAGATCTTCCGGTATCGTAATGTGCAACGTTTTTTCGGTCATCGGATGCTTCGGGATACCGAACCCGGCCGCGGTAAAGAGGAGCATGGCAAGCCCCAGCAGCAGGGAAAATAAAACGGCGTAGCCTAGAAATCCCATGCCCGTTACCAGTCCTGCGCCCATAGCCAGAAAGATCATTCCGATCTCTTTTGCGGTGCCCGGTACGGAGCGGAAGCGCACAAGGCTGAACGTGCCCGCCACGGCGACGCCCGCGCCGATATTGCCGTTGACCATCATAATGACGACGCAGACGATGGCGGGCAGGAGTGCTAGCGTGATCACAAAACTCTGCGTGGTGTGCGTTTTAAAGCTGTATACCCATGCAAAAAAGATGCCGATGACCAGCGATACCGCGATGCAGAGCAAAAACTGCGGAATGGAGACCGCGGATGTTCCGGTGTTAAAAATTCCCTGAAATAATGTGTTAAGCATAATGACAGATCCCTCCGTTTCTTTCGGTGTTGTATTGTGTCTGGTAAGCGGTCCCGTACTTGGAAAAAGATGTTTTGTAAATATGTTCTTCGCTCAGCAGAGAGGCCAGCCAGAGCGGGATCGCGTCTTTTGTCTTGATTTCCATCAGTACCTGACCATTGTCAAGGAGCGGCGTGCCGTAAATGCCGCTGCGCAGGGAGAGGTTTTCCGTCCTCCAGAGAATGTTCTCATCGAACGTCATCCGGAAATCGGGATCTTCCTTCCCGTAAAACGCTTCCCGCTGATAGGAAAGCAGCATCGCCGGGGCGAGATCTCCGTAGCGCCTGCGGGTGTAGTCGATCTCGTGGATGATCTGGGTGTTTAAGACCGGTTTTTCCTGAAACAGGTACTGTTCCGCTTCTTTTTCCGTCATCCCGACACGCCGCTTGTATACGACGGAATCGTATTTCTTTTTCAGTTCCACAAACACCGTGGTGCCGCCGTCCGCGACGCCGTAGCTCCGGAGCCGCAGCTTCTCTTTATAAAGCGGATGCTCCATAGAGCGGCGGACCAGCAGATGGTCCGGGGTGTCGAAGTAAAGGCTCTGGATCGTGCTTTTGCCGTGAGGATCCGGAACCATATACGGTTCCATTTCCTTTTGGATGAAATCCCGCTGCGCACGCGTCAGCAGGTATTTCAGTTCATATCGTTTAAAAATCATCTGGTCGCTCATTGTTGATTCCTCCTGATTGATCCTGCAGGGTTTTTCCCGCTTTTTTGGGAGGCACCCTGTTGTTTTATGAGTGCAGTTTAACAGGGGAACCTTAAACGAACTTTAAAGTTACAAAGTTACGGTAAATAAAATAGAATTTCCGTCGCTGCTCTTCGCCGTGATCTTTCCCTTGTGCGCCGTAACGATCGCTTTTGCCACGGAAAGCCCGATCCCGTGGCCGCCGGCCGCGGAGTTGCGGGAACTGTCCGGGCGGTAGAAGCGCTCGAAAAGAATGTCCTGGCGCCCCGGAGAGAGTCCTTCTGCGGTGTTCCATACGGTAAGGATCCGGTTTTTCCCGCTGGCGGCAAGCGTCAGACGGATTGTGCCGTTTTCCGGGGAATATTTCATGGCGTTGTCCAGCAGCAGCGAAACGAGCCGGCGGATCATGGATTCGTCGCCGCAGAAGCTGATGTTCGGTTCAATGCTGCACAGGAAGGTTTTCCGCTGTGCGGCGGCGACGGCCGAAAACGGCTGCGCGGCTTCTTCGACCGCATCGGAAAGGGAAAAATCAAGCATCGTCAGTTTTGCGGATTCTTCGTCCATGCGCGACAGGAAAACAAGTTTTTCCGTCAGCTCCGCAAGGCGGCGCGTCTGGCGGTGGATGCTCTCGGTCCATTCGTTTTCCCCCTGCTCCATCTCCAGAACCTCCGTATTGGCGTCGATCACGGTCAGCGGGGTTTTCAGTTCGTGTCCTGCGTCTGTGATAAAGCGCTTCTGTTTTTCAAGGCTCTCCGCCACCGGCCGGACGATGATCCGCGAAAAGACCACGACGAGCAGAAAGACCAGAAGGATACCGGTCAGGCTGATGGCGATGCTCGCAAACAGGAAAGAGGAAAACGTATTCAGTTCCCGTTCGCAGTTTAAGAAAATGTACATGGTGCCGCCGCTTGCGGAATCGTCGGCGGGAACGGCGCAGTACTTGTAATGATCCAGATAACCGGACGTTTTGCCCTTCTCATAAAGCGCCTGCGCGTATGAGGAAGCGTCGGTTTCACTGACCTCGGCGATATTTCCGGTGTTGACCGCCGTGGCGTTTCCGTCCGAATCCAGCGTGACGGTAAAATAGCGGGTGTCGAACGGGGTTTCCGCCGATATGCCCGCGCGGAAATTCCGGTCCGGATCCAGCTCTTTCTGAGGCGGCAGCGTGCCGGTTTCCCCGTCCGGGGGAACCACATGGGTAAACGCAGCGTCCTGCCGGAAGCCGCCCGGAAAGACGCCGCCGTTCTGGGCGAGGATCTCCAGACGGGCGTCCGCCGTCCGGTTGATATTGGCGTAATTAATGATATTAATGCTTCCGATGATGACCGCCAGCACAAAAACGACGGAGCACATGGCGATCGCGATAAATTTTCTCTGCAGCGTCTTAATCATGATCTTCCTCCAGTGAATAGCCGAGTCCGCGGGTTGCTTTGATGGATACCGATGCGCCGAGCATGGTCAGTTTTTTCCGGAGATAGGAAAGATAGGTCCATACGACGTTCTGCTCCGCTTCGCTGTCGAAGCCCCAGATCTTATCCATGAACTGATCGGCGGAAATGACCTGTCCGGGGCGGATCATCAGCATTTCCATCATCTGGAATTCTTTGTTTCCCAGACGGCAGGAGGCCTTCGGGGAAGCAAGCTGGAACGTCGTGCGGTCCAGGGAAAGGTTCCCGAACCGGAGGATGGAATCGGTCGTTTCGGTCTGGCGGCGCGTCATGGCGCGGATGCGCGCTAAAAGCTCTTTCATGGCAAACGGTTTGGTCAGATAGTCGTCTGCGCCGCTGTCGAGTCCGTTGACGCGGTCATCGATCTCGGATTTGGCGGTCAGAAGCAGAACCGGCACGGAATTGCCGGAAGCGCGGATCTTCTTTAATACGGTAAGGCCGTCCATTTTCGGCATCATGATATCCAGAATGGCTCCGTCGTAATTCTCCGTTTCCAGATAATCCAGAGCGTCCTGTCCGTTGAAAACGGCGTCTACGGAATAGTGGTTGTGTTTTAATAAGGCGACGAGGGCGCGGGAAAGCTCCTGCTCGTCTTCGGCAAGCAATAAACGCATGATCTTTTCTCCTTTTTTTGCAGATGATACGGGCGGTGCTCCGCCCAGATAACAGTATAATAGAAAAGAAGCCTTAAATGAAGTTAAAAAATTTCGGTCATCCATTGACTTTTTCCGGGAAGATAGGCATTATTAATGTCAGTGAAAAAAATGAAGCAAAAATGCGGGGGATGATGTCATGTATCAGGAAATATCGCAGTTATTGATGTATGGAGATCTGGACAGGGAAGGGATCCTGTTTCAGATGGGGGAATTGTTCCGGCGCTATGAGGCGGGCGGATATGACCGGATGGAGCTCGTCAGCGGCATCTATACGCAGGTGAAGCGTCTGCTGGAAACGGCGACCGATTACGGATTCGACGGGAATCTGTGGCACAATTATCTGACGTTTTTTCTGATGATGAGCGAAAATCCGTTCAGCATCACCTGTGAGAAAACGGGCGCGAAGGACGGGAGCGTAAATGAGCTGGTCGAAAATGATTTCCGGATCTTCAAACGGCTGTTTGATTACGATTTCGGGCCGGTCGAGCGGGATCTGGGGATCCGCTGCTTCTCCGTGCTGTCGGATTACCGCGCGATCCACAAAAAGGATTTCATGTATAACCGGAATGTCAGCGAGAAGGTGCAGGCGCTGAGCCGCCGGCTGGAAGAAGCGGCGGATGAGAAAGAATTTTTTGACGCGGTAACGGGATTTTACCGGGATTACGGAGTCGGGATGTTCGGCTTAAACAAAGCCTTCCGGATCGAGGAGCAGCCGCAGGGCGGCATCGTATTTTGCCCGATCAACAATATGGAGCTTGTCCTTTTGGACGACCTGGTCGGTTATGAGATCCAGAAGCAGAAACTGATCGACAATACCGAAGCGTTTGTCCGGGGCAGGAAAGCCAATAACGTGCTGCTGTTCGGCGACAGCGGAACCGGGAAGTCCACCAGCATCAAGGCGATCGTGAACCGCTATTATGAGGACGGGCTTCGGATGATCGAGATCTATAAGCATCAGTTCCGCTATCTGTCCGCGGTGATCTCCATGATCAAGAACCGCAACTATAAGTTCATTATTTATATGGACGACCTCTCGTTTGAGGAGTTTGAGATCGAGTATAAATATCTGAAAGCGGTCATTGAAGGCGGTGTGGAGACGAAGCCGGAAAATATCTTAATCTATGCGACTTCCAACCGCAGACATCTGATCCGGGAGAGCTGGAGCGACCGGAACGACCAGGACAACAGCAACGACAAGCACCATTCCGATACGGTCGAGGAGAAGCTGTCTTTGGTCAACCGGTTCGGCGTGACGATCAGCTATTCCAAGCCGAACCAGAAGGAGTATTTTCATATCGTGACGGAGCTTGCAAAGCGGGCGGGGATTTCCATGCCCGAAGAAGAGCTCTGTGCGCAGGCAAACAAATGGGAGTTGAACCACGGCGGGATTTCCGGCCGGACGGCGCAGCAGTTTATCAACAATCTGCTGGGGCGCGTGCAGGAGTAAGAGCCGTATCTGGAGATTGTTATGTTATATCAGATTTGCAATGGCGCTGTGTCGTATGCAGACAACGTCATTTTACACAGTATTAATTTTGAGATCCGCAATACCGAAAAGATCGCCGTCGTCGGGCGGAACGGCTGCGGGAAAACAACGCTGTTAAAGCTGATCGCCGGGGAAGTGGAACCGGAAAAGAACGACGGCGACGAAGATGTGTGGATCGCTTCTTCCGGGAAACCGGAGATCGGCTATTTAAAACAGATCGCGTTCGAAGATCCGTCTGTTACGCTGGAGCAGGAGATCCGCCGCGTCTTTGCGCCGATGGAGCAGCGGAAAGCCGAACTGGAAGCGGCGGCCAAAGCGCTGGAAACGGATTATTCCGAGGAGAAAGTCCAGCGCTATACGGCGATGGAAGAGGCGTTTCAGGCGGACGGCGGCTATTATTTTGAAAAAGAATACGAAGTTCTGATCCGCAAATTCGGTTTTTCCGAAGAGGAGCGGAAGAAACCGCTCCGGGATTTTTCCGGAGGGCAGCAGACGAAGATCGCATTTATCAAGCTGCTGCTCAGTCGGCCGGATATCCTGCTTTTAGACGAGCCGACCAACCATCTGGACATCACGACGGTCGAATGGCTGGAGGGTTATCTGAAAAATTATCCGAAGGCGGTCGTCGTCGTATCCCATGACCGGATGTTTCTGGATCATATCGCGGACGTGGTCTATGAGATCGAGTACGGGGAGCTTCGGCGCTATCCGGGGAATTACACGAATTTTACGATCCGGAAGCGGGAAAATTACGAGAAGCAGAAAAAAGACTATCTGGCGCAGCAGAAGGAGATCGAGCGCCTGCAGCGCATGGTGGATCGTTTCAAGGGGAAACCGACCAAAGTCGCTATGGCGCGTTCCAAGCAGAAAATGATCGAGCGCATGGAACTGATCGAAGCGCCGGACCGCTACGATCTGCGGACGTTTCACGCGAATTTCCAGCCGGAAAAAGAGAGCGGGAACGATGTGCTGCTCGTATCCGCCCTCAAGATCGGCTATGACCATCCGCTGTCCGAGATTTCGCTGGATATCAAAAAAGGCCAGAAACTCGGCATCTTAGGCGGCAACGGACTGGGAAAATCGACGCTTTTAAAGACGCTGGTCGGAAAAGTGGAGCCGCTGTCCGGCGAATACCGCTTCGGCACGAATGTCCGGATCGGATATTTCGATCAGCAGATGGCGATGTATCAGAGCGGGAAAACGGTGCTCGAAGATTACTGGGATGAATTTCCGAACCTGACGGAAACGGAGGCGCGGAGCGCGCTCGGGGCGTTTCTGTTCAGCGGAGAGGATGTGTTTAAGCGGATCTCCATGCTCTCCGGGGGCGAAAAGGTGCGCCTTTCGCTCTGCAAGATCCTAAAGCGCAGGCCGAATGTGCTGATCTTGGACGAGCCGACCAACCATATGGATATCGTCGGCAAGGAAACGCTCGAATCCATGCTGAAAGAATATAAAGGGACGCTTCTTTTTGTGTCCCACGACCGCTATTTTGTCAAACAGGTGGCGGATCAGCTTCTGGTGTTTGAGGACGGCGCAGCCCGTTTGTATCCGTTCGGGTTTGAGGATTACCAGAAGAAACTGGATGAAGAGGCGGCCGGAGAGGAGCCTGCCTATCGGACGGCTCCGGTTTTCGGCGGGGCGATCAGCCAGAACGGAACGTCCGTTTCCGTGAAGAAGGAATACAACAATCCGGGCAAAGAGCGTTCGCGCCTCGAGAAGAAAGTACAGCGCGCGGAAGAGGCGCTTGCGCAGAAAGAGGAGCGTCTGGAAGAGTTAAAGGCGGAACTGCTCCGGCCGGAGTACCGCTCCAGCTATTCGAAGCTGACGGAAATCCAGGAGGCGATCGATGCGCTGGAGGAGGAAATCTCGGCGGATATGGAAGTGTGGGAGGAGCTTTCCACCCGTTTGGAAGAATTGTGCTAATTACACAAAAAAACAGCAAAAAATTTTCCAAATTAATAATATTGCACAAAATAATTGCCTTTTCCGGAACATATGTTATAATTTGTTTAGGACAGAAGGGAAACGGTTCCGTTCGGTCCGAATATTACAGTAAAGGGGTTGGACAGCATGAGAATTACGATCACGGGAAGAAACATTGACCTGACGGATGGGCTGAAGGCGGCAGTAGAGGACAAGCTTGGGAAGCTGGAGAAATATTTTACCTCTGACACGGATGTCTTTGTTACGCTCAGCGTTGAGAAGGAACGCCAGAAGATTGAGGTTACGATTCCGGTCAAAGGACATATCATCCGTTCCGAGCAGGTGAGCAGCGATATGTATGTATCCATTGACCTTGTGGAAGAAGTGATAGAGCGCCAGCTGAAGAAATACCGCACGAAACTGATCGCAAAGAAGCAGTCGGCGGCTGATTATTTCCAGCAGGAATTTATCGATACGGAGACGGATGAAGAGGAAGTGCGGATCGTAAGAACCAAGCGTTTCGGGATGAAGCCGATGTATCCGGAAGATGCCTGCGTACAGATGGAATTGTCCGGGCATGATTTCTTTGTATTCCGCAACGCGGAGACGGATGAAGTGAATGTGGTTTACAGAAGGAAGGGCAATACTTACGGCCTGATCGAGCCGGAATGTTAAGCACGGGAGACAGAAACTAAAATCATATAACCGGGCAAAGATGCCGGGGATAAACCGCGTGAATGGAAACGATTTGTGAAAACGCGATTCGCGTCTTGACTTGGGGACTGCTGAGGTATATGTTGGGCTTATCAGGTAATGTTTGGGGAGTTATCTGAAGGCTCAGGGGTTCTCATTCAAAGTCAGGAGGAGATGGAAAGATACAAAAAGAACAAGTAAATGGGGATAAGATCAGGGAATCGTTTCAAAGCGGGAATTGGAAGACCGTTTGTGAAGAAATTGTGGAAGGACTCTCCGGTGAACAGGTGCTGATCCTGTGGGAGATTTTATTTGAAACAGATTTGAATGATTACCGACAGATGGAGGAAAAGATTTATGCGTATGGCAGCAGGCTTGCCACAAGAAATGAGCTTGGGCGGCTGTTGTTTACGCGTATGGTTACAGTACTCCGTAATGCTCAGATTGCGGAACAAATGTAGCGCGAGCAGACCGTATTAGATTACGAAATAGTAATAGTAAGTAATAACGCGAGTAATAACACAATTAAATAAGAGAACCCAATCAAAGGAACCGGCGGAGGCCGGTTCCTTTTTTGGGACTGGAAATTCTGGCGGAAGCTGTTTGGGGCGTGGATGCCTTGACCGGATGCGCGAAGACCGCGGCAGAAATAAGAACAGCGAGGCAAATTTACAAATGAGCCTGCGAACGGCAGCAAAGTATGAAAAATGTATGAAAATCCGCCGGGTTCTTGTTTCATGACAGGAAATGGTTTAATATAATGGTTATGAAAGTGTAAAAAACAGAAAAGGGGCAGGGAAAATGGATATCGTAGTGTTGGCAGGAGGACTGAGTACGGAGCGCGACGTGTCGTTTCAGACGGGCGGCATGGTTGCCGGAGCACTCCGGGGAAACGGGCACAGGGTGATTCTTCTGGATGTTTTTATGGGATACAGCGACAGGGAAGAAGATCTGGAAGGGATTTTCGAGCGCGCAGAGGAGATCAGCGTTAAGGTGGAGAGCATACCGGAGACTGCGCCGGATCTTGCGAAGGTCAAAGCCTCGCGCAAAGATCAGTCGGATTGTTTTTTCGGGCCGAATGTGATCCGGCTCTGCCAGATGGCGGATATTGTTTTTATGGCGCTGCACGGGGAAAACGGAGAGAACGGGAAACTGCAGGCGGCGTTTGATCTGTTCGGGATCCGCTATACGGGAAGCGATTACTTAGGAAGCGCGCTTGCGATGAATAAAGAGATTACCAAGCGTTTTTTTGACGCACACAACATCCCGACGCCGCACGGCGTCTGCATCACAAAGGAACAGCGCTGCGGTAGTGCAGAGGAACTGGGCTTAACGCTTCCGTGCATTGTGAAACCGTGCTGCGGCGGTTCGAGCATCGGCGTTACTGTGGTAAGGAAGGATGAGGATTTTGCCAGAGCATTGGAAGAAGGCTTCCGCTGGGAAAACGAACTGCTCATAGAGGAATATATCGAAGGGCGCGAGTTTTCCGTCGCCGTTCTGGAAGGAAAGGCGTTTCCGGTCATTGAGATCGCTCCACTGGAGGGTTTCTATGATTACCGGAACAAATATAAAGCCGGCTGCACGGTGGAAACCTGTCCGGCCGATCTGCCGGAGGAACTGTTCGGGCAGATGCAGAAATATGCAGAAGCGGCGGCGGAAGCGCTGGGACTGGATACCTATTCCCGCGCGGATTTCCTTTTGAAGGAAGATGGGGAGATGTTCTGTCTGGAGGTCAATACGCTTCCGGGAATGACTCCGACAAGCCTGCTTCCGCAGGAGGCGGCGGCTGTCGGAATGAGTTTTCCAAAGCTGTGCGAACGGATCATTTCGATTTCCATGAAAAAATATCAGGTAAAGTAAGGAGAAACAGGGAAAATGGATGAGCGGATGACAGATCTGACGTTAGAAAATATTGCGCAGGCATGTGAAGGAACTTATATCGGAAGCAGCGACCGGAAACAGGAACAGGTTACCGGGGTGGTTTCGGACAGCCGGAAGATCCGTCCGGGCTGCCTTTTTGTTCCGATTCTGGGCGAACGGGTGGACGGGCATGATTTTATCCCGCAGGTGTTTGAACAGGGGGCGCTTGCGGTTCTTTCCGAGAAAGAATTAAAAGATCCGGCGGGGCCGTATATCCGCGTCGCCTCATCGGTCGAGGCGATGCAGAAGCTGGCGGCTTTTTACCGCAGGCGCCTTGATATCAAGGTGGTCGGGATCACCGGGAGTGTGGGAAAGACCAGCACCAAAGAGATGATCGCATCCGTTCTGTCCGAGAAATACTCCGTGCATAAGACCGCAGGAAATCTGAATAACCGGATCGGCCTTTCGCTGACCGTTTTCGAGATGAAGCGGGAGCATCAGGCCGCGGTGCTGGAGATGGGGATTTCCGATTTCGGAGAGATGCACCGGCTGGCGCAGATCGCCTATCCGGATATCTGCGTGATCACGAATATCGGGCTCTGCCATCTGGAAAACCTTGGCACGAGGGATGGGATCTTAAAGGCAAAGACGGAATGTTTTGAACATATGAAAGACGGCGGAACCGTTATCTTAAACGGCGATGACGACAAACTCTGTACGCAGAAGATCGTCAACGGGAAACCGGCGGTGTTCTACGGGCTCCATGCGAGGGAAGGCCTTTCGGTCTATATCGAGGAAGTCGAGAATCTGGGCTTTGACGGAACGCGGATCGTGGTTCATACGCCGAAAGGGAATTTTGAGACGCAGATCCATATACCGGGCGATCATAACGTCTATAATGCGCTTGCAGCGACGGCTGTCGGCCTTCAGCTGGGACTGGCTCTGGATGAGATCGCCGCGGGGATCGCGAAGGCGCGCACGATCGCAGGGCGCGCGAATTTCCTAAAAATACGGGGAATGACGGTGATCGACGACTGCTACAATGCGAATCCGGTTTCCATGAAAGCATCGCTGGAACTGCTGGCTCATGCGCAGGGCAGGAGCATTGCCGTCCTTGGCGATATGGGCGAACTGGGCGGAGAGGAACAGAAACTGCATTACGAAGTAGGGGAATACGCGGGAAAACAGAAGATCACCGCGCTGTTCTGCAGCGGCGTGCTGGCGGCGGAATATGTCAAGGCGGCAAAAGCCGTCAATCCGGACGGGGAGATCTACTATTACCAGGACCGGGGCGCGATGACGAAGGCGCTGCTGGCCTATGTGCGCCCGGAGGACACTGTTTTGGTCAAGGCGTCTCATTTTATGGAGTTTCCAAAGGTTGTGGAAGCATTGGAGGCCGGCTGCTGTTAAAAGGTAACAAATTCTGCCGAATGGCTGTAACCGTTTTGCCAGGGTTGTTTCATGAAGAATAAGTTTATACTGAAGAATACTTGATTTTATCGAGAGTTATGGATGCTATACAAAAT